>JADJQT010000002.1:301143-602287 GCA_016712595.1 Rhodospirillales bacterium | reverse complement strand
ACGGCGACCGGCGAGCCGCGCGCCCAGGTAACGCTTGACGGGCTGCGCACGCTTTGGCTCAACACCGGCTCCCTGTGCAACATCGCCTGCGAGAACTGCTACATCGAATCGAGCCCGCGCAATGACCGCCTCGCCTATCTGAGCCTGGCCGAAGCAGTGGCGTTCTTCGACGAGGCGAAGACATGTGCCCCGGAACTGGTCGAGATCGGCTTTACCGGCGGTGAGCCGTTTCTCAATCCCGAGTTCCCCGAGATGCTGACCGTGGCGCTGGAGCGCGGATACCGGGCGCTCGTGCTGACCAACGCGATGAAGCCGATGCATCACCACCGCGCGGATCTTCTCGCCCTGCGCCAGCGCTTCGCCAAATCCCTCGCCCTTCGCATTTCGGTCGATCACTACGATGCGAACAAGCATGAGTTGGTGCGCGGGATCGGCAGCTGGTCGCCGATGCTGGAAGGTTTACGCTGGCTGTGCGCGAATGGTTTTTGCGTTCACGTCGCCGGGCGTACGCTCTGGGGTGAGCCGGAAGACGCAGTGCGGAATGGCTTCGCGCGGCTGTTCACCGCCGAGAAATTGCCGCTCGATGCCAGCGATCCCCGGGCCCTCGTCCTCTTTCCGGAAATGGACCTGCGCGCCGAGGTGCCGGAGATCACCGCGCGCTGTTGGGATATCCTCGGCGTTACGCCTCGACAGATGATGTGCGCGAGCGCGCGCATGGTGATCAAACGCAAGGGCGATGATCGCCCGGTCGTGGTTCCGTGCACATTGCTGCCCTACGATCGGCGTTTCGACCTCGGTGCCGGACTGGCCACTTCCACAAGGACGGTCGCGCTGAACCATCCCTTTTGTGCCCAGTTCTGCGTCCTCGGTGGCGCCACCTGCTCAGTGCCATAACCCCGAAGCGCAAAACCGGCAAGACCGGCAGAAACCTGGACAAATGTCGCCGCCGGACACATGTTAACCGCGGTCGCCCGCGCGTTTCTCAAAGCGAGCGGGCGCGGGGAACGGGAGAGAACGTGACACAGCCTTCGATCGAACAGCAACCGCACTATGCGGCGACCACTCGCGGAATCACCGTGACCGTGCAGCCTTATTTTCTCGAAGACCAATCGGTCCCCGATTCCAGCCACTTCGTCTGGGCCTATCATGTGCGCATTCAAAACGGGGGCGCTGAGACCGTTCAGTTGCTGACCCGGCACTGGATGATTACCGACGCGAAGGGCCATTTGAACGAGGTTCGTGGCGAAGGTGTCGTGGGCAAGCAGCCGGTATTACGCCCGGGTGAGGCGTTCGAGTACGCGAGCGGCACACCCCTCGCCACCGCGTCGGGCATCATGATGGGCAGCTACCAGATGCGCGCCGAAACCGGAGAGCAGTTCGATATCGTCATTCCCGCCTTCTCGCTCGACAGCCCGCACAACCGGGTTGTGGTGCATTGAGCGCCCAAGCGAAAGCAGGCCGATGAGCGACGGGAAATTCGCGTCAGACGCCGACGCCGGCGACGAGCTTGCTGAAATCGAGCACCGCGCCTCGCGACGTCGTGAGATGCACGGCGCGGCTGTGCCCGCAGGGCCGAGCCGCGAGGAGGCCGAGGCCGCAGTTCGCACGTTGATCCGCTGGGCGGGCGACGATCCGCTTCGCGAGGGCCTGGTCGAGACGCCGCGGCGGGTGGTCGATTCCTTCGGAGAATTCTTCAGCGGTTATACGACTGATCCGGTCGAGATCCTGCGCCGCACCTTCGAGGAGACCGACGGTTACGACGAGATGGTCCTGCTGCGTGACATTCGCTTCGAATCGCATTGCGAACATCACCTCGCCCCCATCATCGGTCGCGCGCATGTCGCCTACCTGCCGCACCGCCGCGTCGTCGGCATCAGCAAGCTGGCGCGAGTCGTCGATATCTATGCCCGTCGGCTGCAGATTCAGGAGAAGATGACGGCGCAGATCGCCAATACCATCAACGAGATCCTCGAGCCGAAAGGCGTTGCCGTGGTGATCGAGGCCGCGCACCAGTGCATGACGACGCGCGGCGTGCACAAGCCCGGCGTGGTGATGACGACGAGCCGCATGCTCGGGGCCTTCCGCGAGGACGTGGCGACACGCCGCGAGTTTCTGGCAATGGTCGGCAAATCCTGCGGCAGCGAGGGCGGCTTCGTCTGATGATGCCGCGGGGAAGCCGATCCTAATCGCCATCGAGGCCCTGGTGTCGCGACAGTGCGCGATCGAGCGCGATTCGTTCGCGGCACGTTGCCGGCGCAAACAGGTTGAGCATCCCACGGGATCGCCTCACCTTCGCCGTTTTCTTCGGTTAATTTTGATTTCGAGTCGCGATTAAATTCCGCACGTTTCGCGGTTAAGAAGCGTTTGGCGACGGGTGTTAAGGCAAGGTGTCAAGCCTATCAATTCCTTAGCAAGGATCGTAAAATGCCGTTTGACTGTGTCGTGTCGGCGGCCGTAGGTTCCGCAGAAATTTCACATCTACTTGCCAACCGACGGATCATCACATGCGCTTGAAATGCGTGGCGAAGCTGTTTGCCCTTGAGCCCAAGGCTAATGCAATCGAAGCTCGTATTATTGCCACGCTGGTTATTGTGGCGGTCTTTTCCACGGCATTGGCAATACGCGATCCATTAATTTCATTTTACGAGCAGTTCGTCGGCGACTTTGTTGTCGGTTCGCGCTAACCCTCGCCCTCCCCGAGATGACGCTTCTGGCGCGCGATCAGGCGCTCCAGCAAGTCTTCATAGAGTGGCTTGGCGCCGAGCGCTTGCGCCGCGAGACTGGCGGCGAGACAACTGGCGATGATCGCCAGGGAAACGCCGACGTTGTTGGTGATCTCGATCACGAGAACGATTGCCGTCAGCGGAATGCGCAGTGTCGCGGCAAACAGCGCCCCCATCGCGGCGAGGGCGTAAACCCCCGGCTCGGCGACGAGACCGGGGAAAAGGGCGCCAAACAACTGCCCGAAGGCGAGGCCGGTGATCGCGCCGATCGCCAGCAATGGCGCGAATATTCCGCCGGGTGCTTCCGCCGCGTAGCTGACGAGAGTCGTCAGCAGCCGAACGACAAGCAGCAGGACCAACATCTGCCAGCCGAACGGTTCGAGAAACAGCTTGAGGGTGAGCGCCTGCCCCGAGCCGACACCGTGAGGAAGGACGACCACCAGCACCCCTGTCGCCGCGCCAATCATCGGCGCCACCACGAGCGGGCGCCAGCGGCGGACGCGCTCAAAGACCTCAATCGTCGTTATCAACACCCGGTTGAATAAGGTGCCCGCAGCGCCGATGCCGGCCCCCAGAGCAACGAACAGCGTCAGATCGAGCAGCGCCGGAGTCGGATAATCCTTGATCGGAAATGCCGGCCCCTGGCCGAAGAACAAGGCGGTAACGATCGCTGCGCTGACGCAGGCGAGAACGAGGCCGTGGAACGAGACGACGGTGAGCGAAAAATGGCGCCGCATCTGTTCGAGCACGAACAGAAAGCCGGCGAGTGGCGCGTTGAATACGGCTGCGATGCCTGCGCCTGCGCCGGCACAGACGAGAGCCTTGCCGTGCTCGCCGCGCAAGTGGAACCGATCGGCCAGCATCCGGCCCACCGCCCCGCCCATGTGCACAACCGGGCCTTCCGGGCCCACGGTCAGGTTGGCGCCCAAGGCGAGGATACCGCCGACGAACTTGACCGGCAGCACCCGCTTCCAGCGTAACGGGCGCACGCCATCGATGTGGGCTTCGACTTCGTGAATGCCGCTCCCGGCGGCTTCCGGCGCGATCCGGCGCAAGATCAGCACCGCAGCAGACACCATCACCGCGCTCAGTGACGCGGCGACGATCCAGCCGGGAACGCCGATTTCAGCCGTCCGGCGCACCACCGCCGCATAGCCGCCGATGACGAGGGCAATCCCCACCTGAAAGCCGGTGGAGAGAAGACCGGTCAAAACCCCGACGACTGCCGCGAGAGCGAGAAAGCGGCCGGAATACGTCACACCACGCTTACCGCAACCATGAGCCAGCGTACTGACGGAGTCCCGATTCCATTTGCGAGTCGAACTCGTTCATCGTCGCCGAGAGCATCTCGAACCAGCGGCGATTGCGCTCCTCGTAGGTCAGCCCGCCTTCCATGTCGCGCGTGCGCGAGACCTTGGCGCTGTAACCGTCGAGGCGGCTTCCGCTGTCGTCGAAGATCTCGATCTGGGCTTCGAGGGTCACCGTCCAGCGCTGGCCCGGCGCACTGCCGAACACACCAGAGAGCGCCGAGGAAGCCGGCAGGGTCTCGGCCGTCAGCGGTGCATTCAAGACGGTGAACCGGGCAACGTTCTGCGTGCCCACGGAACGCAGCCGCTGCTGCGCCCAGCGGATAAGCGCGCCCTCCGGCGATGGCGTCACCGTCCCCTCGATGTTGGGTGGCGAGGAGGAACTGTGATACTTCGAGTCGATCTCGGCGGTGCCGACATTGAGCAGGATCGGCGACGCGTGAACGAACGATAGCTCGCGCGGCGGCGCCGGAGACGTCTCGCAACTCGTCACCCCCAAGGGGACCAATAGCGCAAGGATGATCAGGCTCGCGGTCTTCATCGTCGATAGCCCCGAACGTCTGCTTCAATCTCTATTCTGGTCAGCGGGAGCCAACTGCCCGCAGGGCGGCCTCGTCCATGACGTAGTTCGCCTTGCAGAACTCGCAGGTCACCTGCAGCACCCCGTTCTCAGCCATCGCCATCAGTTCGGCAAGCGGAAAGGCGGCAAGCGTGCGCTCGACCTTCGCTTGTGAACAGCGACATCTGTATGCCAGCGGCCGCTGGCGGTAGACTCGCACGCCATCTTCATTGAACAGCCGGTAAAGCAGAGAATCGGCAGCGAGCGCGGGTGATAACAGTTCGCTGGCGGTGGCACTGCTCATCATGGCGACGGCGCGCCGCCAGTCGTCTTCCGCGGCGTCGGACTGCAGCGGGTTTGCGATCGGCAGGCGCTGGATCATCAGCGCACCGGCCCGGCGCGGCTCTTCCGCGCGTGCCATATCCGAAGCACACAGCATGATCGCCGTCTGCAGCTGCTCTGACTGACGAAAATACGCGTGGCAGCACGCGGCGAGCGTTGCCCCCTCCAGCGGGGTGATCCCCTGATAGCGCGCGGTGTCCGGGCCCTGATCAACGGTGAACGACATCCGCGCCGCGCCGAACAGCTGCGGGACGGACGCGTTGGCGGCGGGCGCCTCGGCGGCCAGACGTTCAGCGTCGAATCGCGCGTAGCCCCGCACGTGACCACTGCTGGTGTAATCGACAACCATCAACCCGACCGGCCCGTCTCCTTCGAGCTGCAAGGTGAAGATGCCATCGTACTTCAAGCTGCTCGACAGCACCGCGGCCATCGCCAGCGCCTCCGCCAGCATCGCTGCGACCGCCGGCGGATAGGCGTGACCAGCCAGAACGCCCTCGAGCGTGGCGCCGAGGCGAACGAGCCGGCCACGCACGCCCGTCGCCTCGATTTGAAACGGCTGGACGCAGTCAACCGTGAGCGGCGGGAGCATTCCGTCGTCGTCCGTCATCGATCCGTGTCCGCGGACCGTGCCCGAGACGCGCAAGTCAGCCGAGACACCAGGCGAGAATGCCTTTTTGTGCGTGCAGGCGGTTTTCTGCCTCGTCCCAGACCACCGACTGCGGCCCGTCGATGACACCCTCGCTGACTTCCTGGCCGCGATGCGCCGGCAGGCAATGCATGAACAGCGCGTCGGGCCGGGCACGGGCCATCAGCGCCTCGTCGACTCGGTAGGGGGCAAGCGCGATATGGCGCCGTTCCGCCTCCTTCATCCCCATCGACACCCACGTATCGGTGACCACCAGGTCGGCGCCCTCGACTGCCTCTTCCGGCGTGCTGGCGAGGATCACTTCGCCGCCCTCGGCGCGCACCCAGTCCATCAGCCGCTTGCGCCCGCGAAACGGCATCGGCGAGGCGACGCGCAGACGGAAACCGAAGCGGACCGAAGCATGGACCCAGGACCGGGCGACGTTATTGGCGTCGCCGCTCCAGGCCACCGTCCGCCCGGCGATGCTGCCGCGATGTTCCTCGTAGGTCATAACGTCGGCCATGAGCTGGCACGGGTGCGATTCATCCGTCAGCCCATTGATAACCGGAACGCTGGAGAATTCGGCGAGTTCGGCTAGTTTCTGCGGCTCGTCCGTGCGGATCATGATCACGTCGACATAGCGGGACAGCACCCGCGCCGTGTCCGCCATCGTCTCACCGCGGCCGAGCTGCGAGGCGCTGTCGCTGAGCGGCACGACGTCGCCACCAAGCTGGCGCATGCCGACCTCGAACGAAACCCGCGTGCGGGTCGAGGGTTTCTCGAAGATCATCGCCAGTGTCCGGCCCTCGAGCAGACGCCGATCCGCGCCGGCGCGGCCGGCGCGTTTGATCTGCAGGCCGCGATCGAGAATTTGCCGCAACACATCGCCAGCGAAGCGATCAAGATCAAGAAAGTGTCTTGGCCCCATCATAAGCGATGGTATCGCAACGTTTGGCGCAGACATCTACGCCGCACGGCTGCCGAGCTCCGCGCAGGCGTGCTCGATGATGGTGCAGGCTTCGTTGATTTCGCCATCGCCGATGATCAGGGGCGGCAGCAGGCGGACGACGTTGTCCGCCGCCGGAATCGCCAGCAGGCCCAACCCGAGCAACGTGCGTACCAGCGTTCGATTTTCGACGACGCAACGCAGCCCCAACATCAGACCCGCGCCGCGAACCTCGGCGATAACGGCTGGATGGCGAGAAGGCAGTATCGCCAGGCGCCGCTGCAGCTCTGAGGCGGCAGCAGCGACACCGGCGAGAAAACCATCGGCGAGCATGACGTCGAGCACGGCATTGCCCACCGCCATCGCCAGCGGATTGCCGCCAAACGTCGAGCCGTGGCTCCCCGGAGAAAATGCCGCCGCGGTACGGGCGTTGGCGAGACAGGCCCCCAGGGGAAAACCGCCGCCGAGGCCCTTGGCCAGCGCCATGACATCAGGAACGACACCAGCCCATTCGTGGGCGAACAGGCGTCCCGTGCGACCCATGCCGCACTGCACCTCGTCGAAAAACAGCAAGAGGCCGTGCTCGTCGGCCAGCGCACGCAGCCCGCGCAGGAATGCGGGTGATGCCACGTGAATACCGCCCTCGCCTTCGATCGGCTCGACGAGAATGCCCGCGGTCTTTGGACCAACGGCGGCGCGGGCGGCGTCGAGATCGCCGAAGGCGACCTGATCGAACCCGTCGACCGCCGGCTCGAAACCGGCGAGATACTTGGCGGAACCGCCGGCGGCAATGGTGGCCAGCGTCCGGCCGTGGAATGCCCCGGTAAAGGTGATGATGCGATAGCGCTGGGGTGCGGCGGCGACGTGCTGGTATTTGCGCACCAGCTTGATGCCGCACTCAATCGCCTCGGCACCGGAGTTGCAAAAAAAGGCGGCATCGGCAAAGCTGGCCTCGACGAGGCGTGCCGCCAGCCGTTCCTGCCCGGGAATGCGGTAGAGGTTCGAGCAGTGCCAGACCCGCTCCCCCTGCGCCCGCAACGCCTCTACGAGGTGCGGGTGGCAGTGGCCGAGCGCGTTCACCGCGACACCAGCACCGAAGTCGAGAAACCGGCGACCGTCCGTAGCGACGATGTAGGCGCCCTCGCCGCGATCAACGGCTAGGTCGAACCGGTCGTACGTCGCCATGACCGGCGGAATCATCGCACCCCTCCCAAAAACACGTTGGGCCGGTGTTCCGCCACCGGCCCCGCATTCCAAAAGAGGACTTTATGTCCGGCCGCGACGGCCTTGTCAACGCTGCGCGAGCATGCGGGATCAACGCCGCGTTTCATGCGTGCTTATCCGCTGGCTCCGCTTGCCCGACGCACAAGCGATCGATCAGTCGTCCACCACTGCGCCGCTGCGCTCGGTCTTGCGCCGCGACTGGCGAGCCTTCGCGTCCAGGCGCCGGCGGCGTGACGACGCGGTCGGCCGCGTCGGCGTGCGCGTCCGCGGGGGCTGCGCCGCCGCGCGGATCAGCGTGACCAGGCGCTCAAGCGCGTCGCGACGGTTGTGGTCCTGGGTGCGGTGTTGGCGGGCGATAATCACGATCACCCCGTCCTGGGTCAGCCGCCGGCCGGCGAGCAGCGCGAGGCGCGCCCGCACCGCTGCCGGCAGCGACGGCGAACGCCGGGCATCGAAGCGCAACTGCACCGCCGTCGACAGCTTGTTGACGTTCTGCCCACCCGGCCCCGAAGCGCGCACGAAGCTCTCCTCGATCTCCGCCTCGTCGATGGCGATGCGCTCGGTGATGCGGATCATGCCCTCTCTCCGTTCCCCCCCCCCCGCCCTATCGCACAATCGCGCGCGCAACGAGGGCGGTGATCACGGGCCGCCTCTGTCGCACCGGCTAGGCCTCGCCCGCCCAGACCCAGGCTCTGCGGCACTTGCACGAAGAACCTCGCCCGTGGCGTATTCTTCCATCCTCCATGATTCCATCCCTCCGTGAGAAGAGTGCACCATGAAAGGCTGGGAGCGAATACAACCGAATGCTCCTGTTTGGCGACAGAGTCATCTCGACGACTTCGACGTGAAGGGATGGCGAACGCGTCCGGAGCGCTATAGTGGGGCATGACTCATGCCGCATTCGCCGCCGCCCGCGCGTGCCTGCCCGACGTTCCGGCGCTGGTGGTCGGCGCGCGCGAAGCGGTTTGGATAGAAGCGGGAGCCAACGAGACGCTGACGCTCGCGGCGGCAGCCGAGCGCCTCCGCCGCGGTGCCGCGCCCGTCGTCTGTCACGCGCGCGTAGCGGCGAGACGCCTGCACCTGCCGGCGATCGACGCTCACGACGTCCTCGAGCTGTTCGCCTTTGTCCGCCCGGGCCGCTTTTGCGTACCGACACCGCGTGGCCTTGCCGACGCGCTCCTGCTGACGGTACCGCAGACGCGCGAGGCTCAGGCGCAGATGCTTCTCGCCGCCGCCCGCGCGCTGCTCGCTGAACTCACCGCATCGCCGGGCAGAAACGCAACCGCGATCGCACGGACGATGGCCCGTGGCGGATGGCGCTGGGCTCCATCGGTTCTCGCCGCCCTTGGCTCGGGCTCCGCGTCGCCCGGGGTCGATCGGCCGGAAGACGGAATGCGGGTGTGGTTGCAGATCAAGGACTGGGAGGATCGCGCCGGCGAGGCACCACCCGATTCGCGCCCCGTCGAACCGGTCGAGGCGCGCGCGCGTCTCGTTCAACTCCTGGGTGTCTCGGCCGAGCCACGCCCGCAGCAGCTCGATTATGCCTCGCGCGCCGCGGCGGCGTTCATGCCGCGCGATCGCTCGGATGAGCCACGCGTCGTCCTGGCGGAGGCCGGCACCGGCATCGGCAAGACCCTTGGCTACATTGCGCCAGCGACGCTCTGGGCGCAGAAAAACCACGGCGCGGTATGGATCAGCACCTATACGCGCAACCTCCAGCGTCAGCTCGATCAGGAGCTCGATCGTGCCTATCCCGACCTGCGGGACAAGGGACAAAAGGTGATCGTCCGCAAGGGGCGCGAGAATTTGTTTTGCCTGCTGAACTACGAGGAGGCCCTGGAGCGGCTTTCGGCCCGTCGCGAAGATGCAACCGCCCTCGGCCTCGTCGCCCGCTGGGCGTTGGCGACACGCGACGGCGATATGGTCGGCGGCGATTTTCCCGCCTGGCTCGCCGATCTGCTCGGCGCCGGGCTCACCTTGGATCTCACCGATACCCGCGGGGAATGCATCTACGGCGCCTGCCGCCACTATCGGCGCTGCTTTGTCGAACGCGCCATTCGCCGGGCGCGGCGAGCCGAGATCGTCGTCGCCAACCATGCGCTGGTGATCATCCAGGCAGCGCGCAGCGCCGACGAGCACATTTTGCCAACGCGCTACGTCTTCGACGAAGGACATCAACTCTTCGACGCCGCGGATGAGACGTTTTCGCTGCATCTGAGCGGCCGGGAAACCGCCGAACTCCGGCGCTGGCTGAGAGGCGCGGAGGATGGGGGACGCCAGCGCCGGCGAGGCCTCAAGGACCGGGCCTTCGAGATGATCGGAGAGCAGCGCGAGGCCGCGACTGCCCTCGATGAGGCGCTCGTTCATGCCCGCGGCCTTCCCGGTCCCGGTTGGCGCGCGCGCCTCGCCGCTGGCACACCAATGGGACCCGCCGAGGCATTTCTCGCCCTTGTCCGCCAGCAGGTCTACGCCCGCAGCCGCGAGGGCGAGCTGTCCTTCAGCCTAGAGACCGAACCTCAACCAGCTGTTCCGGGGTTGATCGAAGCGGCGTCGACGCTGGAAGCGGCGCTCGGCCAGCTCGCCCGACCGTTGCGGGCCTTGGTCGCGGCGCTTGTCACGCGGCTCGATGATGAGGCGGAAACGCTCGATACAGCCGCGCGCCAGCGCATCGACGGCCTGCGCCGCAGCATCCAGCGGCGGGCAAGCGAACCTCTCGCCGGCTGGCGTTCGATGCTGCGAGCGTTCGACCAGCCGCAACCGGAGGGGTTCTTCGATTGGCTGTCGGTGGAACGCGCCGAAGGTCGGGAGCTCGATGTCGGGCTTTGTCGCCACTGGATCGATCCGATGCGCCCGTTCGCCGACATTGTCCTACGCCCGGCCCATGGCGCGTTGATCACGTCGGCGACCCTGCGCGACGGCACCGGCGACGCAGGCGCCGATTGGGCGGCAGCGGAGCACCGGACCGGCGCGCGGCACTTGAATGCAGCCCCTGAGCGCTCGGCGCTGTCCTCACCGTTCGATTATGCCGCCTGCACCCGCGTTATCGTCGTCACCGACGTCGCTCGCGACGATGTGCGCCAGGTGGCAGCGGCCTACCGGACGCTCTTCGTCGCTGCCAATGGCGGCGGGCTCGGGCTGTTCACCGCAATCAGCCGGCTGCGCGCGGTGCACGCGGCGATCGCCCAGCCGCTCGAGGAGGCCGGACTCGGGCTATTGGCGCAGCACGTCGATCCGCTCGACGTCGGCTCGCTGATCGATATCTTCCGTGCCGAGGAGGATACCTGCCTGCTCGGAACCGACGCCGTGCGCGACGGCATCGACGTTCCCGGCCGCTCGCTGCGCCTCATCGTCTTCGACCGGGTACCCTGGCCGCGGCCGAGCCTTTTGCACCGGGCGCGGCGCGAGGCGATGGGAGGGCGGCGCTATGACGAGATGCTGGTACGGTTGAAGTTGAAGCAGGCCTACGGCCGGCTGATCCGCCGCGCCGGCGACCGTGGCGTCTTCGTCATGCTCGATCGCCAGTTGCCGAGCCGGCTATCCGGCGCCTTTCCCGACGGCGTTTCGATCCGCCGGTTGGGGCTGGCCGAGGCCATCGCCGAAACCCGGGCGTTGCTGAGCGGCTGACCCCACCTGGCATTCTTCGTCGGCATTCTCCCCAGGCATTCCTGTCGGGCATCCATCGCGCCAGCCGGTACATGGCTTGACGTTGACCCACCCGGGCGCGCATTAACCCTCTCGCCGAACGGCCTTCCCGCCCGACCTGCGTCGATAACCGAGGCTCCGAGATGATCAGTCACCACGCCGCATTGATCTACACCATGGTTCTTGTTTCCGCCGCCGATCGGCGCATGCCGGACTCCGAACTGCAAAAGATCGGCGAGATCATCCGCACCCTGCCGGTGTTCGCGGACTATAATCGAGAGCTCGTCATGCAGACGGCCGCCGCCTGCGCCGAACTGCTCAACGACGACGATGGCCTCGACGAGGCGTTCGCGCAGATCGAGGCGGCGCTGCCGACGCGGCTGCGCGAGACCGCCTACGCGCTGGCCTGCGACGTTGCCGCCGCCGACCAGGAGGTTCCCGAGGAAGAGGCGCGGATGCTCGAGATGATCCGCCATCGCCTCAAGATCGACCGGCTGATCGCCGCTGCCATCGAGCGCGGCGCCCGCGCCCGCTTTAGCGTTGCCTGAGGCTCGACCTGCCGCCGACGCCGTGCAGTATTGGCAGGTTCGACCGAGGGCCGAGGCATAGAAAAGGGGCCACCGGGGTGGCCCCTTCGCGCGTCGGTTATTGCGGCACGAACGGTTGTCGGCCGCGGCGCGGCCGATCCCGACTATGATATGACGAGATCGCCTCCCGCCAGATTGGCCGTGGTCAGACCGGTCACGCCGCTCAGCTTGATGAGCACGTCGTCAACGCCGACGCCGGCCACCGCGTCCGAGATGAACATGTAGGTGGAGCCGTTGAACTCCCAGAATGCGTATTCACCGGCGGTGTCACCACCAAGATCGGCCTCAACGGCAACGATCTGCTCGGCAAGCGTATCGTCAGCCGCATCGAACGTCGCAACACCATCGGCATCGACAGCAGCATTCCCGGGGGCGGTGCCGCCGCCGCTGGTGTCGGTGGCCACCAAACTAGCGCTGTAATCAATCGTATCGCCGGCGTAGTCGGTGATGACGTCGAAGTTTGTGGCGCTCGGTGTACCGCTGTCTCCGGCGGCAAAGATGAAAGTATCAGAGCTGGCACCGCCGGTCATCGTGTCGGCGCCGGTGCCGCCATTGATGTCGTCGGCACCCTGCTTGCCGTCGATGATGTCCAGACCCGCGCCACCGTCAAGGCTGTCGGCGGACGAGCTGCCGTTGATCTGATCGTCGCCTTGACCGCCTTCGAGGGTGCTGGCCGAGATACCGCCGGTCAGGATGTCGGCGAAGTCGGTGCCGATGATATGCTCGACGTTGAGCAGTGTATCAAATCCGATATCGCTGCCGAACGCATTGGTGCTGAATGGATTGGTCAGGTTGACGATGACGCCAGCCGTCCCCGCGTCGGAATAATCGGCGGTATCGCCCGAGCCGGCGCCGCCGTCGAACGTATCGTCTCCCGCGCCACCAGAGAAACTGTCGTCCCCCGCGCCGCCGGTCACCGAGAAATTGCCGTCGGTCTCGGCCGTTCCGTCGAAGGTTAGAGTTGCGCCAGAATCGGTAAGTGCCGAGGCATCAACCGTGAGGGTATCGTCCGCGGCCACGTTGGCGTCATTGGTGGTGATGATAATGTCGTCGGTGGGAGTATTGCCTTCAACGACGCTGATTGTCTCGAACCCGTCGACGTTCGCACCGAACACCGCGCCGGTGCCGTCGTTGTCGGCGGTGAGTTCAATCACGTCGCCGTCATCGCTGCCGCCGTGCAACTCATCGGCGGCGGTAATCGAGGCGGCGGAGGCGATTACCGTCAGGTCGGCGGTCGACGCCGAGCCATCGACGGTGTCAGTGCCGGTATTGATGATGACGTCCAAGTCGTTGGTGAAGCCAGCGCCAATGGTGATCGAGTCGTTGCCCGTGTTGCCGCCGACCGCCGTCAAGCCGGCGTCCATCGCCAGTTCATCAAGGGTTGCCGTGAAGGCGGTCGCCGCCGTAGCCTGACCCAGCCCTTCAACACCGGTCACATTGGTGAAGTCGGCGTCAATAACGGTGGCAGCGTCGGTGATGTAGATCACATCGCTTCCGTCGTCTCCGGTGATGCTGTCACTCGAATCAAAGTGATCACTCGTGAAGTAAAACCGGTCGTCGCCGTCACCGCCAAGGATGGTGTCGTCGCCGGCGCCACCGATAACCGAGAAGTCGCCGTCAGTCTCCGCCGAGCCGTCGAAGGTCAGAGTCGCGCCGCTGTCGGTCAGCGCCGAGGCGTCGACGGTGAGGGTGTCGCCCGAGCCGATATTGGCGTCGTTGATGGTGATCTTGATGTCGTTGGTGACCGGATCACCCTCGACAACAGTGATCGTATCAAAACCGCTGACGCTGGCGCCGAACACCGCGCCGGTCGCGTCGTTGTCGGCGGTGAGCAGGATCACGCCGTCGTCGTTGCTGCCGCCAACCAGGGTATCGGCGGCGGTGATCGCGGCGGCGTCGGCGACGATCGTCAGTGCGGAGGTGCTTGCCGAGGCATCCACGCTGTCGGCGCCGGTCGAAATGTCGACCTCCAGCGCGTTGGTGAAGCCGGCACCAACGGTGACCGTATCCACGCCGGTGTTGCCGATGATCGTGGCGAGGCCGGAGGCGTTAGCCAATGCGCCGAGGGTTACGGTCAGCGCCGTCGCCGCGGTGACCTGTTCGAGCACCTCGGTGGTTGCGACATTGGTGAAGTCGGCATCGACGACCGTCGCCGCGTCGCTGATCGCGATCGTATCGTCGTCGGCACCGCCGGTAATGCTGTCGCCTGAGGTGAAGTCGGCGTTCAGGAAGGCGAACATGTCGTCGCCCGCACCGCCGGTGAGGTTGTCATTGCCGCCGCCGCTATCAATCGTATCATCGCCGGCACCGCCGGTAATGACGTCGTCGCCAGCACCGCCGGTAACGTCAAAGTTGCCGTCGGTCTCGGCCGATCCGGTGAAGGTCAGCGTCGCGTCGCTGTCGGTCAGCGCCGAGGCGTCGACGGTGAGGGTGTCGCCGGCACCAACGTTGGCGTCGTTGGTCACAATGGTGATGTCGTCGGTTGTCGACTCACCTTCCTCGACGGTGATCGTCTCGATGCCGGTAACGTTGGCGCCAAGCGTGGCGGTGCCGTTATCGGCAGTGAGTTCCAGGGCATCGTCGCCGCTACCAGCGGTGATGGTGTCGTTGGCATCAATCCCGCTGGCGACCGACTGGACGGTCAGATCGCCGGTATAAGCGGACGCATCGATGCTGTCATTGCCGCCGGTGCCGAGATCGATGGTTAGGTCGTTTTCGAAGGCTGCCCCAACGGTAATTGCATCGGCGCCCGTGCCATTGCCGGTAACGCTGGTGAGTCCGGCTGCGTCGGCGAGCGCGCCCAAGGTTGCCGTCAGCGCGCCGTTGGTCAGACCCTCGGCAAGCTCCTCGACGCTGGTGGCATGCGTGAAATCGGCGTCGATGACGGTTGCCGCGTCGGAGATCGAGACCACATCGGTGCCGCTGCCGCCGGAGATCGTATCGTCCACTGTCAGGTCGGCTGAGGCGAAACTGAATGTATCATCGCCGGCATTACCGACCAGGGAGTCGTTTCCGGTGTTCGCGGTGATGATGTTATCGAGAGAATTGCCAGTCCCGCGCAGGTTGCTGGCACCGGTCAGCGTCAGATTCTCAAGGTAGGTCGACAAGGTGTAGCTGATCGAACTCTGAACCGTATCGGTGCCGCCCCCGCTCGCCTCGTTGACCGTATCGCCGGTGCTGTCGACGATGAACAGGTCGTCGCCGGTGCCGCCAACCATCTGATCGCTGCCGGTGCCGCCGTCGAGAGTATCGTTGCCGGCGTCGCCCTTCAGGAGGTCATTACCGGCCATGCCAAGGAGACTATCGTCGCCGTTACCGCCAAAGAAAACGTCGCGATTACTGAAACCGGTGAAAGAATCGTTACCACCATAGCCATAGATGACATTCTTGATGTTGACGGTGCCGGTGAATGTATCGTCACCAGCAAATAGTGCTTGTTGAAGTGTGGTATTCGATGTGATACCCGCATCGAACAGATCGACAGCGCTAAGCGAAGTCAGCGCGAATTGAGTTACACCACTTTTCTTGTACGTCCATGAATCAATAGATCCCGCGGTCAGGTCGCCGCCGGAGACGGCGATATCATTCGAGCTTCCAACGAGCTCAATTGTATAGGAACCGTGTGTGCCGACAGCGTGATTATTGTCCGCGCTCGTCCAGGTAAACTGAGAAATTTGTGATAGAGGAGTCCATGTATCTCCACGAAAAGCACCCACAGGGACCGTAATGGTAGCCATTGATTGAGCTCCGATATTGAAGAAGTGGCTCGATACTTGCATCGAGTTGCGAAACGGTCCCGCGTAACATTGCTCGTGCTACCTCTAACTTCCCGTTATCCTGCGGTTATATTGTTTTTTTTGTTCAACTCCAGCGCGGGCAAGCCGACACGGCGGCTGCCGCACACAGAGGCGGATTGTGAGTCATCGACCCCCCATCCGCGTGCATCTCACCCATATGAGCTAATATTTACCATCTGCCTTTCTGCCGGTTCAAGATATTTGTTTGTTTTACTATTAATGATAGGGCGGATATGTGACCTAAAACGACTAAAACTGTCGACTGATCGGGTATATGTTCTTTAAATGTTCTTTCTAGCAAATACAAAGTGGCCTGCCACAAGCGCGCCCAGCCCCTGAGCAGCCGCAAACGCGTCGCGACTTCACATTCTGTTACAACACGTTGCAGTTGGATGAATGCGCCTTGACCCCCGGCGCTCGCCTTGGGATAGTAGTGTTGAATTATGCTCTATTCGAGCATAAATACGCGTTTGATATTTCGCTTGGTCAAGGTTTCAAATGATCGCAACCGCAGACGCCGTTCTCGCCTATACGCCCGACGTGGCGGCCGCCACCCAGCCGCTTTACGAGCGGGTCAGCCGGATCATTCCCAGCTTTGAATGGCCCGTGCACGCGCCGTTCGTTGACGCGATCAATCGGCTCAAACGGCAAAAGAACGCGGTCATTCTCGCGCACAACTACCAGACACCGGAGATCTTCCACTGTGTGGCGGATATCGTCGGCGACAGTCTGGCGCTGGCGCAGCGGGCGAGCGAAACGGATGCCGACGTCATCGTTCTCGCCGGCGTGCATTTTATGGCGGAGACGGCGAAGCTGCTCAATCCGGACAAGATCGTGCTGATGCCGGATATGAACGCCGGCTGTTCTCTGGCCGAGTCGATCACACCGGATGACGTGCGGATGCTTCGCCAGGCCTATCCCGGCGTTCCGGTGATCACCTACGTGAATACGTCCGCCGCGGTGAAGGCCGAGTGCGACATCTGCTGCACGTCGGGCAACGCCGTCAAGATCGTCGAGTCTCTGGGAGTCGATAAGGTCATCTTCCTCCCGGACGAGTACCTTGCGAGCTATGTCGCCACGCAGACGAAGGTCCAGATTATCAAGTGGAAGGGCCATTGCGAGGTGCATGAACGCTTCACCGGCGACGAGGTCCGCCGCTACCGACAAGGCACCGAGAACCTCGTCGTCATCGCTCACCCGGAATGCCCGCCCGACGTGCTGGAAGCTTCCGACTTCGTCGGCTCGACGGCGCAGATGATCGATTACGTTCGCGACCGCCGACCGGCCAAGGTGTTGATGGTGACCGAGTGCTCGATGAGCGACAACGTCGCCGCCGATGTGCCCGACGTCGAGTTCGTCCGCCCGTGCAACCTGTGCCCGCATATG
Source organism: Rhodospirillales bacterium (assembly GCA_016712595.1). Taxonomy (NCBI): domain Bacteria; kingdom Pseudomonadati; phylum Pseudomonadota; class Alphaproteobacteria; order Rhodospirillales; species Rhodospirillales bacterium. Next base: position 585,149 of record JADJQT010000002.1, on the reverse strand, counting down.
AAGCGGATCACCTTGTCCAACATCCACCGCTCGCTGCAGACGCTTGAGCCGCGCGTCGAGATCGACCCCGAGGTCGCCGACCGTGCGCGGCTCGCCGTCGAGCGCATGCTGGCGGTCGGCCGCTAAAGGAACGTCACCCATGCCCGATGCATATCGAGAGCATTTCGTTCAGCACTGGCGGAGCAGTGTCGTCATCGTTGGTTCCGGCGTCGCCGGACTCGCCTGCGCGCTGGCGCTGGCACCGGCGCCGGTACTGCTGCTGACCAAGACACCGGCGGCGCCCAGCGGATCGAGCGCGCTTGCCCAGGGCGGCATCGCCGCTGCGGTGGGGCTTGGCGATACCGCGGAAAGCCACGCCGCCGATACCGTCGCCGCTGGCGCTGGACTCGTCGATGAGGCCCGCGCCCTGTTGCTCGCCCGCGAGGGGGCGCAAGCGGTGCGCTCGCTGATCGATGCCGGTGTGCCGTTCGACCGCGCGCCGGACGGACGCATTGTCCTCGGCCGGGAGGCCGCTCATTCGATCGACCGCATCGTTCATGCCGGAGGTGACGCTACCGGCCGCAATCTCGTCGGCGCCCTGCTGGCAATGATCGCGGCGACGCCCTCGGTTCGCATCGTGACCGACTGCTTCGTTACCGACTTGGTCGGCAACGGTGAGCGCGTCACCGGGCTGACCGCCTTTCACGCCCATGATGGGTGGGTTCAGGTTCACGCGAACCACGTCGTGCTGGCGACGGGTGGCACCGGCAACCTGTGGCGGGCGACAACGAATCCCGTCGAAGCAACCGGCGACGGGCTGGCGTTGGCGGCGCGCGCCGGGGCGCGGCTCGCCGACATCGAGTTCGTTCAGTTCCATCCGACCGCGCTGCTGCCGGCGGGTGCCGGCGGCGGATCGCGTCTGCCGCTGCTGACCGAGGCGCTGCGCGGCGCCGGCGCGCTGCTGCTTGACGAACACGGGCACCGGTTCATGCCGGATGAACATCCCCTGGCCGAGTTGGCGCCGCGAGACGTCGTCGCCCGCGCCATCGCCCGGCGGACAGCATCGGGGCATCCGGTGATGCTCGACATGCGTCCGGCACTGGCGGCAAAGGGCGAGAAGAGTTTCCCGCAAGGCCTGGCCCTCTGCCGGGAGGCGGGCTATGAACCCTGCGAGCGGCCGGTCCCTGTCGTTCCGGCGGCCCATTATCATATGGGCGGCGTTGTCACCGATGAGCACGGTCGCACCGGCGTTGCCGGCCTGTGGGCGTGCGGCGAGGTGGCGATGACGGGAGTGCATGGCGCCAATCGCCTTGCCAGTAACTCGCTGCTTGAGGGGCTCGTCTTCGGTCATCGTGTCGCCGGGGATATCCGTGCATCCGCGCGGACGAGCAGTCCGGCGGTCGATTCCGCTCGTGGCACGCCGGTGATTGCGGCATTGCCGCAAGCCGAGCTCGAGGCGATGCGCTCCGAGCTGCGCGCGCTGATGACCGAACACGTTGGCATCGTCCGCACGGGCGACGGTCTCGCTGTGGCCTCGTCCGGCCTCGCGGCGCTTCAGGCTCGGCTTGCTGCTTTGCAGGCAGAGGCGCTCGCCGACGGCCCCGCCGATTTCGCCGGTCTTCGTCGTGCCGGCGAACTCGACAACATGCTCACCGTCGCGCGGTTACTGGTCACCGCCGCCCTGCGGCGCACGGAGAGCCGCGGCGCTCACTTCCGCGCCGATCATCCCGAGGCGGGCGCGGACTGGGAGCGCCGGCAGGTGCTGACGATGGCCGATATCGAAAACGATCGCGTGCGTGACCGGGCGCGCGTCGTCGCACCGTAGTCACGGGCACTCTTCCGGTCGCGTGCGGCCCGCCGGGCGATAAGAACGTGGCGGATGATACGAAGGAATAGACATGATCGACGTGGGTCCGCTCTATCCGTTGATGTATGAAGGCATCGTGCGTCGGGCGCTGGAAGAGGATCTCGGCCTCGCCGGCGACCTCACCTCCGATGCGGTGGTCCCGGACGACGCGTTCGTCCGCGCCCGCTTCGTTGCCCGCCGCCCGGGCCGCGTCGCCGGCCTGCCGGTGGCGCTGTCGGTGTTCGGCCTGCTCGACTCCGGCCTGTCGATGGTGGTCGACTGTCCCGATGGCAGTGACGTGCCGCAAGGCGGCACCATCGCCGTCGTCGAGGGCCCGGCGCGGCCGATCCTGACGGGGGAGCGGACGGCGCTCAATCTCTTGTGCCGGCTATGCGGCATCGCCACGGCGACGCGCACCGCGGCGGACGTCGTCGCCGGCACGCGCACGCGCATCGTCTGCACCCGCAAGACGACGCCGGGGCTGCGAGCGCTTGAGAAGTACGCGGTTCGCGTCGGCGGTGGTGCCAATCACCGCTTTGGCCTCGACGACGGGGTGATGATCAAGGACAACCATATCGTCGCCGCCGGCGGCATCCGTGCCGCCGTCGAGCGCGCGCGGGCGCGGCTGGGACACATGGTCAAGATCGAGGTGGAAGTGGATACCCTCGATCAGCTTCGCGAGCTCGTCGCCGTCGGCGCCGATGCGGTGCTGCTCGACAATATGCCTCCGGCGCGGCTGCGCGAGGCGGTCGAGATCGTCGGCGGTCGCATGGTCACCGAAGCGTCGGGCGGGATCACGCTCGCGAATCTCGGTGATATCGCCGCGGCCGGCGTCGATATCGTCTCACTCGGCTGGCTGACCCACAGCGCCCCCATCCTCGACATTGGTCTCGACCTCGAGCCGATCGTCGCCCGCCCCGAACCCGCGCTCGACCGCCTGGTCACCGCATAGCATTGGATCGGCGACGTTGGCCTCGATCGTCGCCCCCTCAGCATCGACGCGCAGCCGCAGCGCCACATCGATCGTCTCCCCGGAGATCTCTCCTTTCCGCACGAGGTCGCTCAGATCGAGGCTGTCGCCGTCGCCGAAATCGCCGATCACATCGAGGGACCGCGCCCCGAAGTCGAATGCGTCCCGGGCCGGATAGACGAAGGTGTCGGCGCCGTCCCCGCCGGCCAGCGCGTCGCCGAAGGCCTGAACGTTATTGCCTTTGCCGCCGTCTTCGCTGTCGCCGTAATACCCAGAGGAAGTGCTGCCTCCAGTCCCGGCAGCCGCTCGGAGCGAGGCACCGCCACTGTAGTTTGCCGCCGATCGAAGCGAGGTGAGATCGCCGACAAGTAAGTCGTCCCCCCCCCACCGCCGGACAATACATCGGAAAACGCGCGGACCTCGTTTTCGTCTCCACCGGCCAGAGTAGATTCATCCCAACCCTTTCCCGCATAGGCCGTGAGGAAGAGTTCGGCTGCCTGCTCCCGCCGGTCGACGTCGCCCACGAGCACATCCCCTCCGCCTTCCCCGAAGGCCACATCGTTTGCAACGGAGACGCTGTTCAACCGCCCAATGGAACTCGCGCCGGCGGCGGCGACGATCCGGCACCACGCATTCTCCGGGCCGGCGAGAAAGTCGCCAACGACCGTATCGTCACCACCGCGAAATCCTTGGGCATCGTAGTAATAGTAGGAAGCGTCTTCGCCGTGGCCGACAAGGATGTCGACCTCGGCATTCCGGCCCAATATGAATATGTCTCCGGCGATGACATCATCGCCGGCGAGGCCAAAAAGCGACTGGTGGAAGTCGCTCACATATCCGCCGTCCCTGCCGTCGATTGAGTCTGTGGCATTGCCAAGTTCGATCTCCAAAGACGCATTGGTTCCGCCGGTCGACTACATATCACCGGCCAGCGTGTCCTTGCCGTCGGTTCCGATTACGGTCGGTTTTACCTTTTCTTGCTTCCCTCCTCAGACGGGCTTATTCGAGCTTACCATCAACGAGGCCATCTGATACCTCGCGCTTATCGGGAACCCCCGGATTTATCCTCGGTCAGAAGCTTTCTTGCTCCGCGCCGTGCCCTTGGCTGAACGCCTTCAGATCCTCGAACAACGCGGGATCGGTGATGATGCGCGGCACCTTGTTTTGGCCGCCGAGCTTGCCGCGGCGCTTCATCCAGGCGGCAAAGGTTCCGTGCGGTGCCGGATGGACCTGCGGCGGGCGCATGCCGAAATCGTTGGTGCGGTGAACCTGGTAGTCCTCGTTGATGGCGGCGAGCGTCTCGTCGAGCACCTTGGCGAAGGTGGCGAGTGAGTCACCTGAGGGCTGCGCGCCCGAGAACTCGACGATGAACAGATGCCCGCCGACATCGGCGCTGGTTTGAGGAAACACGGCGCCCACCGAATAGTCGGCAATCTGCGCATGGATCGCCGCCGCCGCGGTGGCGATCCCGCGCTCGACCTCCTCGCCGATCAGATGTTCGCCGAAGGCGGAGAGGCTGTAAGACGTCCGGCCGGTGACCAGGATGCGCGGCGGGCGGGTGTCGACGAAGCGGACGGTATCGCCGATGATGTAGCTCCACAGGCCCGCACAGGTGCTCAGGACCAGCGCGTAGTTGATGTCGGTCTCGGCATTGCCGATCCAGTGACGCGTCGGCGAAGGGCTGCCCAGCTCATCGACCGGCACGAACTCGAAAAAGAGACCGTTATCGACGATCATGCGCAGGCCCTCGCCGTCGCCGCGATCGGCAGCGGCAATGAATCCTTCGCTCGCCGGGTAAACCTCGCGAGTTTCCGCATGACCCCCCGTCAGCCATTCAGTAAACGCGGAGCGGTAAGGCGCGAAGCTCACTCCGCCATGCACGAGCATTTCGAGGTTCGGATAAAAGGCGTGCAGACGGCGCGGCTGATCGGGGTACAGCGACGCCAGGTGTTCAAGGAACAGCAGCATCCAACTTGGAGTACCGCCCAAGGTGCGGATGTCTTTCATCAACGACGCCGGCGCCATCCGGGAGATCTTCTCCTCCCAGTCGGCGATCACTTCCAGGTGGCGTGACGGGAAGTAGAACGGCCGAAACCATGCGGGCGCGGTCCGGCCGGCGATGCCGCTGAGATCGCCGCTCCAGATACCAGGCGCGAGTTCGACGAGACGGGTACTCCCGCCGAGCATGAAATTCCGCCCGGCGAAAATGGTGCTCTGAGGCCGGTTGATCAGGTGGTGGGACAGCAGATCCAGGCCGGCCCTGCGGTTCGAGGCGATCATCTCGCGCGTGCACGGGATGTACTTGGTCACGCCGCTGGTCGTTCCGGAACTTTGCGCGAAATAAGGGACGGTCCCCGGCCAACTCACCTCGGTCAGGCGGGGAAAACCGTCTTTCCAGTACGCCTGCCACATCTCGTCATAGCGGCGCAGCGGCACGGCGCTTTGAAACGCGGCAACGGTGTCGATGGCGGAAAAACCGTGATCACGCCCGAAGCGCGTGGCGCGGGCCTTGGCGATCAGCGCCGAAAGCGTGCGCTCCTGCGCCGCGACGGGGTCCTGTATCGTAAGCTGCCGGTATCGGCGTCGGGCATAGAGCTTGAGGAGCGGCGTTGCGTCCACTCTGCGCGCGCGCCGTCGCGGCATCGTCTCATCGCGCCTTTCTGGGACGACCGTCGGCATGGCGCATTTCATCAATGCGGCTCCCCTTTCTGCAGAATCATTACCCGGCGAAACTGCGCCTGCACGGTTTCGTGGCGCAGCGGCATCTCGATATATTGCCCGTCAAGCCAGAGCGGCGCCTGGTCGAGAAAGGTCGAACTGTTCAGCCAGCCGTCCTGCCCGCCGAGCAGCACAAACCACGACCGGTCCATATCGCTCAGATCGGCGATCGAGCGGGCGTTGGCACCGTAACTTGCCCGATGCCGTTCATCCGTTGCCGCGTGAGCCGTCTTCATCAGCGAGTCCGACGAGCCGCCGATCGGATGGTCGGCGAAGACATAGCGCTTGCCGACCACCGGTACCGCCGCCAGCGGATGGCGAAGCTGCAGGCGATGCATGTCGCCCCAGGTCGGGAACCCCTCGAGCCGGCTTGCCGCTGCGTCGAGGCTGTGTCGCAAACGCGCCGCAAGCGCGTCCGCAGGCGCCGCGGCGATGTCCTCCATCAAGAGGGCATTGATCCGCCCGACTCCGGCAAACGCCGACCAGTCGTCTTCGCCAAAGCGGGCCTGATAGAGATCGCGCATAAACGCGACCCGGAAGAGTTCGAATGCGACCGGAGCCTGCGCGTCGGCGCGGTAGTCACCGTCCCAGGTGGCCATCAGCGTAAGAACGCGGGCGGCATTGCCGTCGAGCGCATCGTCGATGCCGACCGAGCTTATTTTCGTGACGAACAGTCGGGCGAGGGTCGCGGACGACACCACCCGGACGTCGCGCTGCATCGCCGTGATGTCCTCAATTCCGATGCGATCGCCAGCGCTCACCAGTTCCGCCATGCGCCGGACGCGGTCGTCGGGTGAGAAGAACCAGCCAACGGTGGTGTTCTCGGCAAGATGCGTGGGCTTGTTGTTCGCCGAAGCGATGAACCCGCGTTCGGGATTCAGCGTTGCCGGCAAGTCTGCCGGGCCGAGCATTCGTCGCCAGCTTGCATCGCTTTCAGCCGGGGAGACGATGAGATCGTCCGGCGGCCCGGTCCGGACGGGAACACGCACAGCCAGGACCTGGCCGATGTTCCCCTGGGCGTCGGCATAGAGCATGTTCTGGCCCGGCGCGGCGAAGCCGGCGAGGGCAGCGCGGAAGCCGTCGAAGGTCTGCGCCCGCGCGACGGCGAGCATCGCGGTGATTTCGTCGCTGGCCTCGTGACCGGTCCAGCGGAGCGAAACCTCGGGGACGGGCAGCCCGCGCATCTGCGGTGCATCGGAGAGGATCGGGCCAAACCGGGTTGTACGGACCGTCGTGGTGCGATCAAACCACCAGCGCACGCGGATTGTCTCCTCTCGCGCAAACTTCTCCTCGGTCGGCAGGGCGGAGACATCGACGAGATCGCTGGAGGCGGCGCGCATGTTGGTGCCACCCCAGGCGATGTGGGGGTTGCGGCCGATGGCAAAGATCGGCAAGCCCGCCGGCATCAGGCCGACGGCGTGGTACGAGGGCGACTTCAACCCGGCGAGCAGCCAGGTGTTCGGCAGAGTGAGACCGAGGTGGGGATCGCTGGCGAGAATAGCGCCGCCGGTGCGCGTGCGTGTCGGCGCGATGGCGAGGCTGTTGCTGCCGGAGCGCGCGAGCCCGGAAAGGATGCCGTCGATATGGAACGCCGCGCCCTGGTGTTCGCCCGTCCTCGGCACGGCGCGATCGCCGCCCGCCCCGGCGAGCCGGGCCCAGATCATCGGCCAGTCGTCGCGGCCACGCAGCTTGAGCAGATTGGACCAGACGAGCCAGTTGACGTCGCTGCCGGCCAGCCGGCCAACCGCGAGCAGATCCTCAGGACTCCACGGCTCGCGCGACAGGCCGAGAATGGCGTATTCGGCCGGCAGCCGCCGCGCCGTCGCCTGGTAGTAATTAATGCCGTCGACGAAACGCCGGAGCCAGCGCCGCGAGTCGTCCGGCATCGTTGCGAAGATCGCCGGTGCCGCGCGTCCGAAACCGAGGGTCCGCAGACCGCGGTCGATGTCGAGAGCGAGCGGTCCGACCATTTCGGCGGTGCGCCCCTCGGCAATGCGACGAAAAACAGCCATTTGGCCGAGGCGCAGGTGAGCATGGACCAACCCCAAAACAAAGGCGGCATCGTCGTCGCTTTCGGCTTCGATGAACGGTACCTGATGCTCGTTCCAATAGACGACGACGGGGCGTGCCAGCGGCAGCCCGGTCGTGGGAAAGTCACCGAGGCGCTCGGCGAGATCGGACGGCGGCGGCAGCGTCTGGAGAAAGGCACAGCCAGCGAGCGCCCCACCCCCGAGCAACGGCAGCAAACGCCGCCGCCAGGCAGATCGTCGTGTCGTCATTGGCACGTCCCCTGCTCTCGCATGACCTGCCTAATATGAGCATGCCTTTCTTGCTTGGAAATAGCAGCCCCACGCCACAGCGGGTCCACTGTCCCGCGCGTCCCGGAATTGGGGGCGTTGCCCGCTGATCGGCTGCCGGTAAGTATGCTAGGGTTCGCCACTCGCGCAGGCGTTGCGGTGCCTCGCGTGGGATAAACAGATCGACAGGGGAGAGGACATGAACAAGACACTTGATGTGGTGATCGACGCTTGGGCTCACGGCGATCCGATCCCGGACGAATACGCCTTCTGCGTGCCGGCCGAGCAGGGCCATATCGCGATGGGGCCAAACGTCAGCCCGGCGATCCGCTGGTCGAACGCCCCGGAAGGCACGCGGTCGTATGCGATCGTCTGCTGCGATCCGGATGTTCCGTCCCGTGGGGATGACGTCAACCAGGAAGGCAAGGTGGTCTCCGCCGATCTGCCGCGTGTCGATTTCTTCCACTGGGTCCTGGTCGACATTCCCCCCAGCACCCGCAAGCTGGCGAAGGGCGCTGATTCCAGCGGAATTACTCCGGGCGGCAAGCCAACCGGCCGCAGCGACTTCGGTGTGCGCGGGATCAACAATTATACCGACTGGTTCGCCTCGGACGAACAGATGAAGGGGGATTACGGCGGCTACGACGGACCGTGCCCGCCATGGAACGACGAACTCGTCCATCATTACCACTTTTCCGTCTATGCCCTCGATGTTGCGAGCCTCGATCTTCCTGCCCGTTTCGGTGGCGCGGACGCGCTCCAGGCGATGGACACGCATGTCCTCGCAAGCGGACGCTGGACGGGGACGTACACGCTCAATGCGAAGCTGCGGGGCGACTGAAGCGCTGGAAAAGGCGTGGCGCGGGGGCTTGCGAAGCGGCAATTGTCATCATACCTCATTGTTGCCGGATGCCCGATCGGGGTTCGGTGCCGCGAACGGCCTCGTGCGCCGCGGCCGTTCAGCGGCGATGACACATTGCTTGATGCAAAGGATGTGCAGCCATGACCACCTTCGATTTTTCCCCGTTGTTCCGTTCGACCGTCGGCTACGATCGGCTCATGAACCTGCTCGAAAACTCGGTTCAATGGAGCGAGGCCGGTAACGGCTATCCGCCCTACAACATCGAGAAGGCGGGAGAGGATCAGTACCGGATCACGCTTGCCGTCGCTGGTTTCGCCGAGGGCGAACTGGCGATCGAGACTCGCGAGAATGCACTCGTCGTCGAGGGCCGCAAGAAAGACGCGGAGACCGAAACGGCGTTTCTTTATCGCGGCATCGCCAGCCGTTCGTTCAAGCGGCAGTTCCAGCTCGCGGACCATGTCCATGCGGTGAACGCCAAGCTGAACAACGGTCTGCTGGTGATTGACCTCGTACGCGAGTTGCCCGAGGCAATGAAGCCGCGGCGCATTCAGATCGGTGCCGGGCCAGCCGTCGAGACGGCTCAGCCGCAGGTTGCGGATACCCGCCGCGCCGCGTAAGCAGCCAGCGGTGGACCAGCGCGATCGCGCAAACGCTGTTTAAGCAGCGAGGGCGCTGCCTGCGGGCAGCGCCCTTTTTGTATCCGCGGGATCGGATGATGGCAGCCGGCGGGCGGAATCGGGGCGGTTGGGTTCAGGCCGCGCGGCGTTCACCGCCGCTGTCAGCTTCGAGCGCGGACCAGAAGCTGCGGAACAGGCGATCTTCCGTATCCGTGAACCCCGGCAACCAGTCCCGCGGCGCGGCACTCAGGTGTTCGAGGCGGGCGAGCATCTGATCGAGATGCATTTCCTCCTCGGCAAGGACACTTTTCAACGACAGGCTCGCCGCGTGCCGCGTCAGGACGTCGTGATAGAGGCGGTAGGTCCAGATCGCCCTCAGTTCGATGGTCAGAGAGACGTAGAGGTAGGGGATTTCGATGTGAACGTCGCGACCGAGCGCCGCGCCAATCGAGGCGTCGAGACGGCCGAAATACATGCACGCCGAGCCCGGCGCGACCGCGTCCTTCGTGTCGAACTCCAGCGTTCGTCGGGCGATGCCCTCGGCCGCGCGCTTGAAGAAGAACGAATGGCGTGTTTCCTCGGCGAGATGCTTGAGGATGTCCTGGCCGAGCGCGCCGCGTGTCTGGCTGACCATGATCTTGCGGCTGCCGATATGCTCCATCAGCGCCAGCGTGTTGAGGAAGCGCGCATGCTGAACCGGATGTTCGACCCACCAAGCGAGGCGGGCGCGAACCGGTTCCACCAGATCGGCGCTAGAGGCTTCGATTTCCGAGAGCGGCCAGACAGTCCCCGATGACATCGTAAATCCCGTCGAGTTCGTCGATTGTTATGCAATACGGAGGCAAGACGTACACCACGTTGCCGAGGGGACGCAACAAAACGCCGCGCGATAAGAAAAACGCGTAGAGCCGCGGGGCGAGATCCGAAAGGTACCCGGCCTGCTGGCTGCGCAGTTCGAGCGCGGCGATCGTGCCGCACTGTCTGACATCCGCAACCAACGGATGATCGCGGAATCTCGCGAGGCGCGCCGTATGGTGGGCGGCAATGGCATCGATGCGGGCCTGCACCGGCTCGCCCGCCCAGATCGCAAGGTTGGCGATGGCGGCGGCACAAGCCAACGGATTGCCGTTGAACGAGGAGCTGTGAAAGAACATCCGCCCCCGGTCTTCGGACAGGAAGCCTTGGTAAAGGCGACGGCTGGCGAGGGTGACACCCATCGGCAGAAAACCGCCGGTAATCCCTTTCGACAGACACAGCACGTCCGGTACGACGCCTGCCTGTTCGCAGGCGAAACGGGTGCCGGTGCGCCCGAAGCCGGTCATCACCTCGTCGGCGATCAAAAACACGTCGTATCGGCGGCATAACGCCAATAATTCACCCAGCACCCATGGCGGATAGACGAGCATGCCGCCGGCACCGAGCACGAGTGGCTCAACAATCAGCGCGGCGATATCATCGCCCGCCGTCTGCAGCAGCCGCTCGAACGCCGTGATCGTCTCGTCTTCCCGGCCGCGCTCGGGAAACGGCAGAAAGTCCACGGAGAACAGCATCGGCTGCCACGCCGCGGTGAACACGGAGCGGGCGCCGACGGACATGGCGCCAAAGGTATCGCCGTGGTAGCTATGCTCGAGCGCCACCACCCGATGGCGAGCTCGTCCGGCGTTCGCCCAGTAGCCCACCGCCATCTTCACGCCGACCTCAACCGCGGTGGAGCCGGAATCGGAAAAGAAGACGTACTCCAGCGCCTCTGGCGTCACCGCCCGCAGCCCGCGGGCGAGGCGCTCCGCCGGCGGATGGGTGAATCCGGCGAAGATCACCTGGTCGAGTGCCTGTGCCTGTTCGGCGATGGCGGCGGCGATCGCCGGATGGCCGTGGCCGTGGGTGATCACCCACCACGAGGAAATCGCATCGAGAATGCGGCGGCCGTCGCTGGCTTCGAGCCAGGCGCCCTTGCCGCGGGCGATCTCGATCGCTGGCCCGGCGGTGGCATGCTGGGTAAATGGGTGCCAGATGGGCGATGCGCCGCAGGTCCGCGTCATCGGGTGGGAAAGTCCTCGCGCAGGAAACCCGCGTCGAACGCCGCCTGCAGCGTCTCCGGCGTCAGGCTCTTTAGTCGCGGCAGTCGGCCGAGGCGGCGCGCCGAGGTGAAGGCGCAAATCGTCCGCTCGCTGTCCGCGGCTTCGTCGCCGATGAAAACGACGCCCAGCAGCGGAATGTTCCGCGTGCGCAGCGCCTCAAGGGAAAGCAGCGCGTGGTTGATGCAGCCGAGGCGGGTCGGTGCGCACAACACCACTGGCACGCCCCAGCGCTGCATGACGTCGATATAAAGAACACGCCGGGTCAGCGGCACCATCAGCCCGCCTGCGGCTTCGACGATCAGCAGACGCCGACCTTCAGTTCGCGCCGGAAGTTCCAATGTGTGGGGATCGATCTCGATACCGTCGATTTCCGCCGCAAGATGCGGCGAGAGGGGCTCACGCAGCTGGTAGCGCTCGAGAATGAAGCGCTCGGGGCCGAGGCCGGTGAGCGTCGCTACGGTCGCGGCATCGGTTCCGTCGACGGTGCCCGACTGCACCGGCTTCCAATACACGCCCTCTAGCGCCAAGGTCAGCATCGCGGCGACGACGGTTTTGCCGATGCCCGTATCGGTGCCGGTGACGATGATCGTGCTCATGCGATCGCCTTCTGCAACACGCCAGCAAGCGCGTCGGCCAACGCGGTGATTTCGCCTTCGCTGCGATCAAGGCCGATCGAGATGCGTAGGCGCGCGGTGCCGACGGGTACCGTCGGCGGGCGGATCGCGCGCACGTCGAAGCCGGCGCGCTGCAGCGCCTCGGCCGCGCTGACTGCGGTGGCGTCGGCTCCGAGGATCACCGGGATGATCTGGGTGGAGCCCGTACTGGCCGCGCGCCCTGTCGTTTTTGCCAGAGCACTGGCGGCGTGCGTCGCCAGTTCAAGAAGGCGCCGCCGCCGCCATGGCTCGGCATCGACGAGTTCGAGCGCACGCCTGACCGCCGCGGCGACGTAGGGTGGTGGCGCGGTCGAGTAGATGAACGGACGTGCGGCGTTGATCATGTAGTCCATGACCAGGGCGGGGCCGACCAGCAGGCCACCGGCCACTCCCAACCCTTTGCCGCAGGTGTGCAAGGTGATCAGGCGATCATCATATCGGTCTTCGGTAAAGCCGCGGCCCGTCGCGCCGAATATACCCGAGGCATGCGCTTCATCGACGATGAGCATCGCGTCGAGATCGTGGGCGAGGGCATGCAATTCGGCGACCGGCGCAACATCGCCATCCATGCTGTAGACGCTTTCGACCGCCAGCCAGACATCGCGGGCCCCGGCGCGGCGGGCGCGGCGAACCGCATCGGCGAAAGCGTCCACATCGTTGTGCCGCGCCTTGAAGCGAGCCGCGAGGCCGGCATGCACGCCTTCCTTGACGCTCGCATGTACGAACTCGTCGAAGACGACCGCGTCGTGCCGGTGGGGCAGCGTGGTGAACAGGGCAAAATTGGCGAGAAAGCCGGTCGAAAAATAGAGCGCCCTTTCCGCCCGGAAAAAGCGCGCGGCGAAGTCTTCGAGTTCGGCGTGTTGACGCAGATGGCCACGGAGTAAACGCGATCCCGCCGCACCGGCGAGTGCGTCCTCCGCCAGCGCATCCATCACCGCTTGTCTCAGCGCGGGGTGCCCGGCGAGACCGAGATAGTCGTTCGAGGTAAAGTCGACGCCGCGCGGCAGGCTAAGCGAGCGATACCGTGATGCGCTCTTCAGCCGATCGAGATCGTGCGCCAGCCGTTGCATCGTGCTCCTTCGGACAGTCGTGCTTGTCCGGCACCCGTCCCATCAAGCCGAGCTCCGCCAGCAACGTGCGATCGAAGTCGGTCTCGGGGTTCGGCGTCGTCAGCAGCTTTTCGCCGGTAAAAATCGAGTTGGCACCGGCAAGAAAGGCGAGCGCCTGAGCCTCGCGCGGGATCGACAGTCGCCCGGCGCTGAGCCGCACCATGGCCCGCGGCAGCAGAATGCGGGCGACGGCAATCGCCCGGATCCAATCGAAGGTATCGAGCTGAGACGATTCTTCCAGCGGTGTTCCCTCGACCGGCACTAGCGCGTTGATCGGTACGCTCTCCGGTTGCGGCGAGAGGTTGGCGAGGGTGTGCAGGAGCTTGATACGGTCGAGGTTGCTTTCGCCCATGCCAAGAATTCCCCCCGAGCAGACCGAGATGCCGGCCTTGGAGACGTTGGCGATGGTCTTCAGACGGTCCTCGTAGGTGCGCGTGGTGACGATCGCACCATAGTACTCTTCCGAGGTATCGAGATTATGATTGTAGGCGGACAGTCCGGCATCGGCGAGCCGCTTCGCCTGATCCTCGGAGAGCATTCCGAGGGTGCAGCAAGCCTCCATCCCGAGTTCGCGCACGCCCTTGACCACATCGATGACCCGATCGAACGCCCGGCCGTCGGTCACCTCGCGCCAAGCGGCGCCCATGCAAAACCGTGTCGAGCCGGCGTCCTTTGCCTCGCGGGCCGCCGCCAGGACCTCCTCGACCTTCAACATCCGGCCCGTATCGATGCCGGTGTCGTATTTCGACGATTGGGGGCAGTAGGAGCAATCCTCAGGGCAGCCGCCGGTCTTGATCGACAGCAAGGTGCACAGCTGCACCTCGCGCGGATCATGGTACTTGCGGTGCACGCTCGCCGCCTGGAAGACGAGGTCGAGCAGGGGCATGTCATAAAGGTCGGAAATGGCCGAGAGCGTCCACGTCTCGTTCGCCGTCGTCGTTGCCATGGCCCGTCGTGTTCTCCCCTGCCGCTGTTCTGGCCGCGCCTGCAAGGCGCATCGCCGCTGCGGTACAAGCGATTATCATTGTCCGCGCATGGCCGCCTGAGGGCACGCCGCGAGATCGTTCGTATAAGCACGCCTGCGCGGTTACCGTCAAGCCTCGCATACGGTTTCATGACCGACGGCGCGGCGCATCCCGCGAAAAAGCTCCACCGCGGTCTCAACCAGCGTCCGGCGGCCGGAAGTGCTTGGCCAACTGCAAGCCCTGGCGCTGGTAGGACGAGCCGATGCCGCTGCCATAGAGCTTGTCGGGAACGGCGGTGAGCCGTTCGTAAACCAGGCGACCGACGACCTGAGCGTCGCGCAGCGCGAACGGTACTTCGAACGAGCGGATTTCGAGCACGGCGCGCGAGCCGGTTCCACCGGCCTCGGCGAAACCGAACCCGGGGTCGAAAAAGCCGGCGTAGTGCACGCGGAATTCGCCGACGCGGGTATCGTAGGGGCGCATCTCGGCGGCGTAGTCGGGCGGCACCGTCACCGCTTCCTTCGAGGCAAGGATGTAGAAGTCGCCGGGGTTGAGAACGACACTGCCGTGCCGGTCGGCAAAAACCGGCTCCCAGAAGGCATCGGGATCATAATGGCCAATCTTCTCCAGGTCGATCAGATCGGCGTGTCGCCTGGCACGCCAGCCGATCGGCCGCCCGCTCTTGCCCGCGAGATCAACCGTTACCGCGATCCCGGCGTCGATATCGGCGGCATTCTGCCCCGCGTCGACCAGCCGCACCTGTTCGTTGAGCCGGCGCAACGCCGTGTCCGAAGCGGAAGGGCTGCCGCGACGCAAGCGAAGCTGGCTGAGCGAGGTGCCGCGGCGGACGACAACGCTGAAGGTGCGCGGGCTGATCTCGGCATAGAGCCGCCCCTTGTAACCGGCGGCAACCTGGTCGAAAACCGCCGAGCGGTCGGTGATCAGCCGCGTGAAGACGTCCAGGCGACCGATCGAGCTCTTTGGGTTGGCGATCCCCGAGGTACGGCTCTTCAGCGCCAGGCTCTCCAGCAAGGGTACGACGTAAACGCAGCCTTTCTCCAGCACCGCACCGCACCCCGGTCCGCCACTGAGGTCGATGCGGTGCATGGCGAAAGCGGCGAGTCGTTCCTCGACGCTGGCCTCGGGGCCCGGCAGAAAGCTGGCGCGAACCCGCCATGCCTCGTCGCCCAGGCGCAGATCGATGCTCGCCGGCTGAACTTGTGCCTCGCCAATCTCATCGACGGACTGCACTTCGTGACTGCGGATCAGCGCGCGCAAGTCCTGGGCCGGCAAGAGCCCGGTGGAATGCAACGCCGCGTGCTCGCCTTGCACGCGGAACAACCGCCCGTCGTCTTCGTTGGCCACCTTGGTCTCCCGGCGGTCTTCCGGCCTCTGCCGTTCGAGTGACCTCGCGGATCACCCGATATATGTGGTAGCAGGCTGAACCCGCAGGCACAACGACGGGCGACATGACAGGGCGTACGAATAAGTCCTTGCCCCGCCGCAGGGCAGCCCTAAATTCCCGCCACGGGTCTTGGAGGAACGAAGCGTGAGCGTCGAAGGCAGGCAGAAGCGGATCACCACCCCGCACATCGCCGCGATGAAGGGAGGCGAGCCGATCGTCTGCCTGACCGCGTACACGTCGTTGACGGCCGTGCTCCTCGATGACAACGTCGATCTGCTGCTTGTCGGCGATTCGCTCGGCATGGTGCTCTACGGCATGGAGAGTACCCTCGGCGTGACCCTGGAGATGATGATCGCCCACGGCCAGGCGGTCATGCGTGGCTCGAAGAAGGCGTGCGTCATCGTCGACCTGCCGTTCGGCAGCTATCAGGAATCGCGCGAACAGGCGTTTCGCAACGCCGCGCGGGTGATGAAGGAGGTCGGCTGCTCCGGCGTCAAGCTCGAGGGCGGTTGTGAAATGGCGGATACCATCCGCTTCCTGGTCGAGCGTGGCATTCCCGTCCTCGGCCATATTGGCCTCTTGCCGCAGTCGGTGAACACGGCGGGCGGCTTCCGCTCGCTCGGCCGTGGCGAAAAGGAAGCCGCGGATATCATCGAAGATGCCAACGCGGTCGCGGAGGCGGGCGCATTCGCCACCGTCATCGAGGGCACGATCGAACCGCTTGCCCGGCAGATCAGCCAGATGCTGCCGATTCCGACGATCGGCATCGGCGCTTCGCCCGCCTGCGATGGCCAGATCCTGGTCACCGAAGATCTCACCGGCCTTTTCTCCGATTTCAAGCCGAAGTTCGTCAAGCGCTATGCCGAACTCGGCCTCGCCATCGCCGAGGCCGGCAAGGCCTACGCCGACGAGGTCCGCGCACGGCGTTTTCCGTCCCTCGAGCATTGCTTCGGCACCAAGGCGCCGAAGCGCGAGCCGGCGTAAGCGACGAGGAGACACCCGGATGACGGAGTTCGTCGGAACGGAGCCAATCGCGATCGCCCGCAGCGTTGCCGGGTTGCGCGCTTGCCTCGGCGACTGGCGATGCGGCGGCGCGCGCGTCGCTCTGGTGCCGACGATGGGCGCGCTGCATGAAGGCCACCTGACGCTCGTTCGTCACGCCGCGACGCTGGCCGATCGGGTGTGCGTCTCGCTGTTCGTCAATCCCACCCAGTTCGGTCCCAACGAGGACTATACGATCTACCCGCGCAACGAGGCTGCCGATGCGGCAAAGCTCGCGGAACTCGGCTGCGCGCACCTGTTATTCGCGCCGTCGGTCGAGGAGATGTATCCGGACGGGGCGATGACGCGGATTTCCGTGCCTGGACTGGGCGATCTGCTCGAGGGCGAGTTCCGGCCGGGTTTCTTTACCGGCGTTGCCACCGTCGTCGGCAAACTGCTGGTGCAGGTTCTACCCGACGTCGCGGTGTTCGGCGAAAAAGACTATCAGCAACTTCTCGTCGTGCGCCGGCTGGCGCTCGATCTGTGCCTTCCCACCGTCATCGAAGGCGTGCCGACGGCACGGGAGGCGGATGGTCTCGCCCGATCCTCGCGCAATGCCTACCTTTCGGCCGAGGAGCGGGCGATCGCGCCCGCGCTCAACCAGATCTTACAGACGGTGGCGCGGGGTGTCGCCGCGGGCTCGGACGCCATCGAGCTTGGCGACTGGGGTGAGGCGGAACTACTGCGCGCCGGCTTCGCCTCGGTGGACTATGTCACCGTGCGCGACGCCGAAACCCTCGCCTCCTGGCAGGACCCCGCCCGCCCCGGCCGCGTCCTCGCCGCCGCCCGCCTCGGCACCACCCGCCTGATCGACAACGTGCCCGTGGGCTGAGCCGCCAGCGCGGCTCGGTGCGAGCACCAGTCAGCGCGGAGCCATCGTCGATCGAACGGCCCTCATGCCGCACGTAACCCGCCGCGTCGCTGCCCTCACCCTCTGATCAATCCCGGAAGGGTCACTTGAGGCTTCCTTATGCACTTGCTCGCTTTCGCGGGCTGTAGGGTGCGGGCTGTAGGGTGCGTCCCGCACCTGTTCGCCTATATCGAGACCTACGACAACCGTCAGCGGCTCCGCTCCGCCCTCGGATATCGCACCCCTGAACAAATTAAAACCCAGGTCACATAACCCAGCGTCCACTTTCCCGGGAGAAAATCAACGCGCTAGTCCCTCCCGTTTGCCACCTGGACAAGCCCCCACCCCGCTCGAAAAAGGGCCAGTTTTGCACGCCGCCTGAACTCCCTCGGAGCAGCGTCGCTGGATCGAATGCCAGGGCAAACGTGGTTAATGATGATCGAACAGGACCGCCGCCGGGTACCCCGAGGTACCGTCAGGGCGTCACCGCCCGCTAGTCTGATTGGGGAACCGGCACGCGGATGCCATCAGGGCCAGCGGCCATCATGCCGCGTAATCAGGCCGGACACATAACCGCAAACCATCGAGATCTCGCCACCGCATTTCAACCCTTGCAGACCCGGGAGCGTTCACACATGACAGCGCCGACGGTGTCCATGGCGGTTCGACAATGCGCTCTCAAGCACTACTCTCGCCGAGCAACGCTGCCGGAAGCGCAGCAACGAAGTCGTTGAAGACGTCCCCCTGAACCAGGATATGTGCCCGGGCGAGCTGATCGGCGCGCTCCTCATCCCCGGACAAAATCGCATTCACGATCGCATCGTGTTCGGCGCTGGATCTGGAAAGGCGGCCACCCTGGTACAGCTGCAGCCGCCGATAGGGGGCGCAGCGGTTACGAATGCCCTGCACCATATTCTCAAGAAATGCATTATGGGACGCCGCATAGATGCGTTCGTGCAGGCGAGCGTTGGCGATGTAATACGCGTCAGCGTCACCGATCTCGACCAATGCGGCCGCTTTGGAGTGCGCTGCCAAGATCTCGTTCCGCTCCGCCCGCGACAGGCGTCGTGCAGCGAGCCGTGCGCACATGCCCTCGAGCTCGGCCATCACATCGAACATATCGACCAGGTCGCGTAACGAGAGGATGGCGACGGTTGCGCCCTGGCGTGGTTTGGTCTCGAGAAGGCCAATCGAGGCAAGCTGATTCAGAGCCTCGCGCACAGGGGTTCGCGAGATCTGAAATTCATCGGCGAGCTGCTGCTCGTCGATCTTGGTGCCAGGCATCAGTTCGCCGGTCACGATCTGCTGTTCGAGTCTCAGCCGCACACGGTCGGCAAGACGTTTGCCTTTCGCAATCATGACACCTCTATGCGCCCCTGTCGTGATTGGTGCGGTATCGATCGGGGGCGTCCATTCGACAAATTGGATATAGCACGCCTAGCGCTAAGTGATAATCCCCAGCACGCGGTTGCGCATACCTTTTCCAGAACAAAAAATCTTCAAACGCATTTCTTGTATACAAGATTGTTGACGCAATATCCAAATTCGTATACCTGGTATGCATAGGGAGAGGGCGCCGCAGCCAAACGCCTCGCGAAACAAGAATGCATGCGGTGCCCCGTCACGTTCGAGGAGAAGTCGAAATGATTCCGCTATTCGCGGGGTGCCGCCTGATTAATGGGCCGGACGAACAGCCCCAAGCACAGTCCATCGCCGCCACGCACGGTTGCATAGTCCCGTGTGCGTATCGTTCCCGCCTGCTGATTTCTGCCGGAGGAGGGCGGTGATGGTTATCTATGGTGTCGCCATTTTGGCGGCGTGCTTCCTCACCGGCCTTTTCGCCGGCGATGCTCTGGGCCTTCTGCTCGGCATCAAGGCCAACGTCGGCGGTGTCGGCTTCGCCATGCTGCTGCTGATCCTGGTGACCGATCGGTTGAAGAAGGACCTGAAGCTGAGCGTCTGCTCGCAGCAGGGCGTCGCCTTCTGGAGCGCGATGTACATCCCCATCGTCGTGGCCATGGCTGCGCAGCAGAACGTCGTCGCCGCCATCGGCGCGGGACCGGTCGCGCTCTTGGCCGGCGTCCTTGCTGTCGCGGCAAGTTTCGCGCTGGTTCCCGTCCTCAGCCGGATGGGTTCCAGCAACGTCGATGTTCCCGTGGTCGAGGAGGTGAAATAGCCACCATGATCGATGCAGCCATAAGTCTTTTGACCAAGAATGGCCTCGTCGCAGCGTTTGCGGTCGTGGGCGCCACGGTTTGGTTCTCGTACGTCGTCTCCACCAAACTGACCAGCGGCCGAATTCATGGCTCGGCGATCGCCATTCTCCTGGGTCTCGTCCTCGCCTACGCCGGTGGCCTGATGGCGGGCGGGACAAAAGGTCTGGCCGACGTTCCGATATTCGCCGGAATCGGGCTGATGGGCGGGGCGATGCTCCGCGATTTCGCCATCGTCTCGACCGCCTTCGGCGTCAGCTTCTCTGAAATCAAGAAAGCCGGGATGAGCGGCGTCATCTCCCTCTTTGCAGGGGTGCTCGTTTCCTTTGTGGTCGGTGCCCTGGTCGCCGTGGCATTCGGCTACACCGACGCCGTCAGTCTGACAACGATCGGCGCCGGAGCCGCGACCTATATCGTCGGGCCGGTGACCGGAGCCGCCATCGGCGCCAGCTCCGAGCTGATTGCACTCAGCGTCGCCGCCGGGCTGGTCAAATCGGTCCTGGTGATGACCGGCACGCCGCTTGTCGCCCGATACATCGGCCTCGATAACCCCCGCTCGGCGATGGTCTACGGCGGCCTCATGGGCACCACCAGCGGCGTCGCCGGTGGCCTCGCGGCAACCGATCCCAAGCTCGTTCCCTACGGCGCGATGACCGCGACCTTCTACACCGGTCTCGGCTGCCTCTTGGGTCCATCCGTCCTCTTTCTCGCAATCCGGGCTTTGGTCGGATAGCGCCGGCTCAGCCCGGAGCTGTGGAGCACGCCGCGGTTCCGGGTTCGGTCTGCCCGACCATCCCACGCCAAGAGGAAACCACGACTTGCAGGCGCACGGACGGCGCGCCTGCCCGCAGGCAAGTTGACTCCGCGTCATCGTCGCCACAGCAGAAATTCGGGAGTGCTTCGATGCTGATCTCTTCTGTGAATTCACGAGTTACCGACAAAGCCGGCCGCCTCACCCAGGCAGACGCCATTGCCCGCAATAAGGTCGTGTCTGCCTCCGACACCATCGCCCTGCTCGAACGGGTGATCCGCCCGGGCGATCGGGTCTGTCTCGAGGGTAATAACCAGAAGCAGGCCGATTTTCTCGCCGAGTCGCTGGCGAGCGTCGATCCGCAGATCATTCACGATCTCCACATGCTGCAGTCGGCGGTCTCGCTGCCCTCGCACGTCGCGCTGTTCGCCAAAGGGATTGCCAGGGAGATCGACTTCTCGTTCTCCGGGCCGCAAAGCGCCGAGCTGGCGAGCCTGGTGACGCAGCAGAAAATCCGCATCAACGCCATCCATACCTACCTGGAGCTCTACGCCCGCTATTTCCTCGATCTGACCCCCAACGTGGCGCTCATCGCCGCGCAAGCCGCCGATGCGTCAGGCAATCTCTATACCGGCCCCAATACTGAGGAGACGCCGGTCATCGCCGAGGCGACGGCGTTCAAGGGCGGGATCGTCATTGCCCAGGTCAACGAAATCCGCGAGTCCCTGCCGCGCGTCGACATTCCCGGCGACTGGGTTGATTTCGTCGTCGCCGCGCCACGCCCCAATCATGTCGAGCCGCTGTTCACCCGTGATCCGGCCAAGATCACCGATACCCAGGTGCTGATGGCGATGATGGTCATCAAGGGCATTTACGCCGCCTACGGCGTGACCAGTTTGAACCATGGCATCGGCTTCGATACCGCGGCGATCGAACTGTTGCTGCCGACCTTTGCTGCCGGCCTCGGGCTGAAGGGCAAGATCTGCACCCACTGGGCGCTCAATCCACACCCGACGCTGATCCCGGCGATCGAAGCCGGCTTCGTTGAGGCGGTCCATTGCTTCGGCTCGGAAGTGGGCATGGAACAGTACGTCAGGGCCCGCCCAGACATCTTCTTCACCGGCCCCGATGGCTCGCTGCGCTCGAACCGGGCCTTCTCGCAAGCCGCTGGACTTTATGCCTGCGACCTGTTCATCGGCGCCACGCTGCAGATGGATCTGCAGGGCAACAGCTCGACCGCAACCCACGGCCGCATCGCCGGCTTCGGCGGCGCTCCGAACATGGGCTCGGACGCCCGCGGCCGGCGCCATGAAAGTCCGGCATGGCTGAAAGCCGGAGAACAGGCGCGCGCGGACTTCGCCGTTCCACGTGGCCGCAAGCTGGTCGTCCAGATGGTCCGCCTCGTCAACAACAAGGGTCAATCCGCCTTCGTCGAACGTCTCGATGCCTGGGACGTGGCGGAAAAGATGGGCGTGCACAATCCGCCAATCATGATCTACGGCGATGACGTGACCCACGTGGTCACCGAGGAAGGCATCGCCAACCTGTTGTTGTGCCGAAACGCCCACGAGCGCGAGCAGGCGCTTCGCGGCGTCGCCGGCAACACACCCATCGGGCAGCGGCACCACCAGCCGACCGTCGCCACCCTGCGCGAACGGGGCGCCATCCTCCGCGCCGAGGATCTCGACATCGATCCAAAGCAAGCGAACCGGACCCTGCTCGCCGCCCAGTCGATCGGCGATCTCGTCGATGCGTCCCACGGGCTCTACAGCCCGCCCAGCCGCTTTGTGAATTAACTCATCGAAAGGACAGAAGTCATGCAGTGGAGCCCCTCATTGAACCTGCCCTTTCTTGACCGGATCCTCTCGACCGTCACGAAACGGGAGCGCGCTCAAGCGGCGCGCCTCCCGAAAGGGAGCGGCGCCGGGCCACAGGACCTGCTCCGGCTGGCGGACTCGCTTCTCTCGGATCGCGGCGAAGCGTCGGGCGTGGCCCTCGCGCGAGATTTTCTCGCCGCCTATCGCGATCTCGACGGCGAAGCGAAGACGGCGTTCTTTGCAGGCCTGCTGTCGCGGTTCGGTCCGGCCCGCGACCGGCTCGATCAGGCGATCCGATCCTTCCAGGACGATCCATCGGATAACGCCGCGCATGCGTTGCACGAAGCCGCCGAGCCGCGCCGGCAGGAACTCATCCGCCGCCTGAACCTCGCTGGTGGCGGCACGGCAATGCTGGTTGCCATGCGCGAAGATCTCCTGAGGCGCCTCAAGGGTGATCCAGCGCTTGGCGTCGTCGACACCGATTTTGCCCATTTGTTTTCGTCCTGGTTCAACCGCGGCTTTCTCGTGGTCAAGCGGATCGACTGGACGATGCCGGCGGTGGTTCTCGAAAAAATCATCCAGTACGAGGCTGTTCACGAAATCAACGGCTGGCGCGAACTCCGCAGTCGTATCGACCCACCGGATCGGCGTTGCTATGCCTTCTTCCATCCCGCCCTCGTCGACGAGCCGCTCATCTTCGTCCAGGTTGCGCTCACCCGGGGAATTCCCGATGCCATCGGCCCGATCTTGGATCCGTCCCGACAGGAGGCGTCGCCCGATCAGGCCGATACTGCAGCCTTCTACTCGATCTCGAACTGCCAGGCGGGGCTGCAGGGGATCTCGTTCGGCCATTTCCTGATCAAGCAGGTGGTCGAGGAACTGGCCCGGGATCTGCCTCAGATCAGGACTTTCGTCACCCTCTCGCCCGTCCCCGCGTTCATGTCCTGGCTCGGAAAGTCCGGCGCCGAGGTGGCGGCGTCGAGATTGACCGCCGAAGACAGAGCAGCGCTGGAGAGCCCAAAGTGGTTTGCCGACAAGGAGGTTGCCTCGTCGTTGAAGGAGCGCCTGTTGCCGCTTGCCGCGCATTACTTCCTGAGAGCCAAGACGGCGCGGGGCGAGCCCGTCGATCCGGTCGCGCGCTTCCACTTGCGCAACGGCGCCCGCCTGGAGCGGATCAACTGGCTTGGCGACGTTTCGCCGAAGGGCCTGCAGCAGGCGGCCGGATTGATGGTCAACTACCTCTACGACCGTGCGGACATCGAGCGCAACCACGAGGCCTTCGCCACTTCGGGTACCATCGTCGCCTCGCCGGCAGTCAGCCAACTGCTGGAATGAGCTTAGGTTGGGGACTGATTGATTGAGCCAGAAGATGACGGCGGCGGCGATGCAGACGGCCGACATGAAGGCGGCACTCGGGCCGAACAATGCCGAACCGCGCGCCTTGCCGCCTCATCGACGCGAAGCTTCGCGTACTTTCCTGATCAGAGGCGGCAGAATCGCGAGAACCGCGAGGCCGAGCACCGGCGCGAAGTCTCACGGTTGAATGATCATCTGCGTGGAAAGAGACGGATGTTCGGCGCCCAGAAGCGCTACGCCATTGCCGATGGTCGCGACCACCAAACTGACTGGCAAGACGCCCAACAAAATGGCATCAGAACGGTTCGCAGCCGGATCGGCAGCGGAACGGGGAACAGGTTGGTCAGTCGACGCCCTCGAAGTCCCGGTGCGCGAACAAGGCGCGGACGCGCGCGACCGCGCTCGCGAGACCGTCGAAATCGGGCAGTGAACTCCGCGCCGGGAACGGATCGCCGAGCCAGACGGCGGCGCCGGCATCGACGAAATGACGATGAATGGCACTGATGTCCCGGCTCAGGCGCCGCGGCGTCAGCCGTTTCACCAGTCGGAGCAGGGCGGTCTCGATGCGCACGGCCACGTTCCGCGGTCCGACGGGCGATGGCGCGGAGGCAGCGGCGGTGGAGCGCATGCTCTGCGCGCCCGTACCGAGATCGAAGAGGTGGACCGGCCGGCCGGTCGCGCAGGCTTCCGCCAGCATCGACATGCTGTCGCCGGTGACGATAAGGGCGTCGGCCACCGCCAGCATCCCGTAGAAGGGATTCTCGGCGGCCTCCTTGCTCCAGCGGAAGATATAGGACGGCACCGTCAACCCGGCGCAGAGGGTGTCGATCGTCGGGGCCGGCGTTCGCGGGCTGGTGGAGACCAGGACGGAACCGCCAGAGGGGCCGGCCAGGGCGGAAGCTCCGGCGGCCAACCTCGCCGCCGTCTCGTGGTCAAAGACGTGCGGGGTGATCCCACCGCCGATGAGCACGGTGATCCAGGGACGCGGTAGGTGCGCGAAGCGGGGTGCCCACTCGGTCGTCGACTCCTGCAAGCGGCGCGGGGTGACGCGGTGTAGCGGCGCCTGGTTCTGCAGAATGTTCTCCCGGTCCGGCAGCCGGTACTGCGGCGTCGTTACGATCAGGTCGAAGCAATGCAGCGGGCTCCACGGACGGCCGAGATGGACAAGCCGCACCCGACGACCTTCGGCGCTCGCCCGTTTTCTGATCCAGCGCGCGATTGGCTCGTTGCGGCGCCCGGCAGAGATGACGAGCGCCGGCCATGGCGGCTGGAGGTGGCTCGATCCCTCCACCCTGATTCCCGCCATAGTGGCGCCCAGTGTCAGGTTCGGAAGAGCTTCCCAACGCCGGTAGACGAACTGCTTGATCTCGAACGGCCAGTCGAGTGCTTCGGCCAGCGCCAGGACCTGAGCGTTGTCGCCGGCCTTGTGCCCCATGAGAAGCCACACCAGCGGCGCGTCGGCCGGAATCTCCGGCGACGCCGCTGTGGCCGGACTGAAAGCCACGATCGAAGTCATGCCGCAACGCTATACGATCACGGTCCCTGGCGCGAGACCCGGCTCCGGCGGAGGCCGCACCTTGCCACTTCCCAGCGATCGACGATCGTTTCCCGACATGCTTTGACGACCGTGACGTTCGAGAACGCGACAACTCAAAGGTGCAAGCGCACGCATGAGCATGCTCATCGGGACGGCCAGCGGCATATGTTGATGCACGCGCCATCGTTCCTTCCCGAGCAGCGCAAGCTCGCGATCGAGTGGCGGTCGCACGGCCGGGAACACTTTCGGCGAATCGGTCGGGCCGATGGCGAGTGATACAATCGCGTTTCTATCGAAGTCATCACGAGTTAGCCCAGCTGAAGTGGACCCCTTTGGTGGGACCACTGGAGTATCGTTCCTGATTGGAAGGGTGGCCGGCTCCGACCTCCTTGATCACGCCACTCGAGGCGTCTGCTGCTGTTGTTGTCGCGGTGGGCGTGTGGGCGACGCGGCAGCGTCGTCCAGACGAAATGTCATGTCCACGGCGTTGCCGGGCAGAGTGCCGTGGATGCCGTCGCGCCACACCGCCATCGGGGTCCGGCGGCCTCATCGTCCGGACCTCCGCGCTAAAAAAGAGTTCTCCACTTTCCGCTGCCCGATCTTCGCGCGCAGCTTCTCGATCTCCCGCTCGCGCGCCTCGTCCGCGTCAATGCCGGCGCCGGGGTTAAAGGCGCGGGCCGCGATGTCCAGCAGCTGCTGCTTCCAGGCATGGGTCTGGTTCGGGTGGACCTCATAGCGCACCGCGAGATCCGCCACCGCCGCCTGCTCCCGCAGCGTCTCCTGGACAATTTTCGCCTTCAGCCCGCATCGAGCCTCCGCCTCGGCTTCTTCTCCGTCTACCACGACGGAGCCGACCCAGATCCAATCATGCCCCCGGCGCTAAAATCGGAGTCCGCTCCACCACAACCCTGGTTGACGGGATGACGGGGGCGGCCGCCGTCCGCAAGCAAGCCTCTTGCCGATGGCCGTACGGGCGTTGACGGCGGCGGGCGCATTTGCTATGTTCTCTTTTTGTTCATTAAAGATAACGCCGCGTTTACAAACAAAACGCAGCAAAATCGTTGAACAAAGCTGCTTTCTGGCTGATTCTAGTGACGTTCGGGATAGTCGGGTGGTGGCGATGTCAGATTTGGTTCGATCGACGCTGGCTGGGATCAGGACGGTCGATGACATGGTGCGAGCGTTCAGCGACGAGGAGCGCTGCCGCCGCCTGATGGAAAGCATGATCTGGCCGACCGGGCGGGTCTGTCCGGCGTGTGGATACCGACGTTCGATCGCGCTCGCCGGGCGGGATATGGGGAATTGGCGGGCGAGACCCGGTCTCTACCAGTGCTCGAACGGCAGTTGCCGGTTCCAGTTCACGGTGACGACACGAACGCCGCTGCACTCTACCAAGCTGCCGCTCGCCACTTGGTTGAAGGCGCTGTGGCTGACCCTGCAATCCGATAAGGGGCTGTCGTCGGTGCGCCTGGCCGAGGCCCTCGGCGTGAGCCAACCCACGGCTTGGCGCATGGGGCACGCCCTGCGGCTGATGATGGCGCGCGAGACCCAGCTGGAGGGAACGGTCGAGATCGACGAATTTTATCTTGGCGGCCGTCCGCGCAAACAGCGGGACACACCGCCGGTCGGCCGTGGCCGGAAAGGCCAGAAGCGGACGACCAAGGCGTGCGTCCTCGCGGTGGTCGAACGACCGCGTGACGCGGAGATCGGGACGGTCGCGGGTGGCGCACGGGCCTCGGTGGTGGTCGACCTCTCTGCCGTCGAGACCGAACGAGTCCTCGAGAAGGAGATCGACGTGGCCGCGACCCATCTGATGAGCGATGCGTGGAGCACCTTTGCCGCCGTCGGCCAGAGCTTCGCAGCGCACGATACGGTTCAGCATGCCAAGCGCGAATATGCGCGCGGCACGGTCCACGCCAATTCCGTCGAGGGGTTCAATTCCCGCGTCCGCCGTACCGTCGCCGGCGTGTTCCATCATATCAGTCCGGAGCACGCCGACCTCTACTTCCACGAGATGGGCTTCCGGTGGTCACAGCGCGTCGTCGCGGGCCAGACCACCCGCCGGTCACCCCGTGGACGGGAGCACGTTCGAACCCTCTGGGACCGCATCCCGCCTGCTATGCAACTCGTTGCGGTCCTCAGAACCGCCGTCGGCCGCCAACTCCGCCGAACCCGCAACGGCAGCATCTCGATCAAATCGCCAATCGCTGCGTTTTGCTTATAAACGCGGATAACGAGGTCCGCCTGCGCTCTATTCGTCCAGCACCGGGTGTTGACGTTGGATGACGGATGATGACAGAGGGCGACGGTTTTGGTGTGCGGGCGGTCTAGGCACCGGGCGCGCGGGGCGTGCGCTAGTGATAAATTAAAGCACTGGCCCCTTAGAGGATGAAGTCGACGGCGGCGTAGTCGCTGGCGTGGATGGCGGCGTCGTGGACAATAATGACGAGGTCGGCGGCAAGATCTGAATCGATATTGGCCTGAACGAGTGTATCCGTGCCGGACTCGCTCACCCGCAGCTGGCCGGCGGCGGTGAACGCGGCGGTGCCGATGAAGGAAAAGGCCTCGTTATGCCGGGTGCCGGCAATGGCGTCGATCGCCGCGAGATCAATGCGATCGCCGCCGGAGGCGCCGATTCCGACGATCGCAATGATGACGTCGGGGCTATCCGGGCGCGAATCGCTTACCGCGGTGTAGACGAAGCGATCGTCGCCGCCGCCGCCGTCGAGCGTATCGGCGCCGGCGCCGCCGGTCAGCCTGTTGGCCGCGCCGTTGCCAAGGATGGTGTTGGCGAGGTCGTTGCCGGTGGCGTTGATTGCGGCGGTGCCGGTCAGCGTCAGGGCCTCGACGTCGGCGGTCAGGCGATAGGAGATGCGGCTGAAGACGGAGTCCGTACCCTGGCCGGCGAATTCGCTGACGATATCGCCGCTGGCATCGACGATGTAGGTATCATTGCCGCTGCCGCCGTAAAGACGGTCGCCCCCCGGACCCCCGTCGAGGGTATCGTTACCGCCTCCGCCGTCGAGGGTATCGTTGCCGCCGAGACCGGATAGGGCGTTCGCCCCGTCGTTACCGGTGAGACTATTGGCGAGCGCGTTGCCGGTCCCGTCGATCGCGCCGCTGCCGCTCAGGATCAGCTTCTCGACGTTCGCCGGCAAGGTGAACGACGCATCGGCGAGCACCGTGTCCGTTCCCTGCCCCCTCGCCTCGCTTACCTGATCGCCGGTGCTGCTAACGATGTAGGTATCGTTGCCGACGCCGCCAGCCATGACGTCGATGCCACCGCCGCCATCGAGGGTATCGTTGCCGGCGAGGCCACTGAGCCGGTCGGCGCCGATCCCGCCCAGCAACTGGTTGGCGGCGGTATTGCCGGCGAGGGTGTCATCGCCACTGCCGCCTGTGGCGTTCTCGATCACGGCGCCGAAGGCAATGGCGACGTTGAGGCTCGCCGCGACCCCCCCGCCGCGGGTGCCGATCGAACTGAAACCGCCCGCGGCGAGATCGATGCTGGCGCCGATGGTCTGCGCCGAACAGTCGATTGTATCGGTGCCGCCGGCGTCCCAGATGCACTGCGCCGCGACCGGCCCGGCGGCGAAGGCGTAGGTGGTATCGCCGATATGCGTGGTCTTGTTAGTGCCGTAGATCGCCTGGATGGCGAGAATGTCATAGAGCATCGGCGTGATCGGCTCGCCCGCAGCGCCGCTGTAGCCGGTGTAGGACATGACCGTGTAGCGGCGGGAGTCCTCGGCGCCGTTCAGATGCCTGGCACCCTCGAAGCTGTGCTTGAGGCCGAGCGCGTGGCCGAGTTCGTGCATGAGCGCGAGCTGGCTGTAGGAACCGGCGCCGAACGACCAGGCATAGTTGGCGTTAAGCCAGACATCGCCGGCTTCGGCGTACCCGCCCGGATAGTACGCCCAGGCGTAGGCACCAGCGCTCAGCGCGCCGGAATAGGCGACGCGGATGTCGCCGACGCTGCTGGGCGTCTCGGCGACGTTGGTAAAGGTGATGTTGGCAACCTCGGACCACGCCGCGAGCGCCGCCTTGAACGCCGCCTGCCCGGCCGGGTCGAGCGCGTGGATATTGGGGCCGGACGGCTCGTCCGAGCCGTAGCCGGCCTTCCATACGCTTGCCGCATTGGCAAAGCTGTAGGTGACGGTGGCGCCGGTACCCCGGCCGCCGCCCCATTTCGTTCCGCCCAGCAGCGCATCGATCCGGTAATCTTTCGTCGCGCCAAGCGAAGAGAACGCGGAACTCGCATAAGGCGATACCACGCGGGCAAGCCTTTCCAGAGATGAGGGGCCATTCGCAACCATCGCCATGGTCGGCGTTTCGCCCGCCCGCCGCAGTGACACGCGCCACAGCCCGGCGGGCCCAATTTTCCGGCAACCATCTGGAAAATTTTAATAAAAATGCCTTTTGCCCCGCACGCGCCTGGCGCTGCCTGACCCGCGCACGGCTGGCGAGGCGGCCGTCGCCTCGGCTATGATCGCCGCCGCGGGCAGCAGCGCCATCGCGCCGGTCGCCACGCCCGTCACCACGCCCATCGACGTGGCGGCACGGCCAAGGCGGCACCTGAGAAAGGTCGAGCATGACTCCGTTACGCTCCGGCAATCTGTTCGCCGGTCTGCCCGTTCGCACCGAGGCAGTCTCACCCGATACCGCCGCGCCAACTGGGGCCGCGCCAACTGGGGCCGCGCCAACTGGGACCGAGCACTGCGAGCCTGTCGCCACACGCGACGGCGTTCGCATCGAGCGCATCGTCTCCACCGGCCAGACGACCCCCGAGGGCGACTGGTACGATCAGGACTGGGACGAGTGGGTGCTGTTGGTGAGCGGCGGCGCGGCGCTGCTGCTCGAAGACGAAGCGGCACCCCGCCGTCTACAGCCGGGAGACTGGCTGTTGATCCCGGCCGGCCGGCGCCACCGGGTCACCTGGACCGATCCGCTGCATCCCACCGTCTGGCTGTGCGTGCACTGGCCAGCATCGGAGCTCCGAGCCGAGGAGCGCTGATACCGAGACGCGCACCGGGGGCGCACGCACCGGCGGCGACCGATCCTTGGCGTTGATTTTTAACTGACCCTTCGTCGCTTTTTCGTCACACATTTGACGTGATCGGCAGCGACATTCCGCGCGGCCGGTCGACATCCGGTCCGTCGTCCGGTCGCGCAACAGACCAACCTCCGGCATTCCGGGTTCGACCGGCGACAGTACAAATCAACGACAACCAGTAAAATTAGGGAGACACGTCCACATGCGGAACGTCAAGACAGCCCTCGCAGCGGCGCTCATCGGCGCTTTCATCGCTCCCGCCTACGCCACGGACTACGGCACGCCCGCCGAAGCCAAGGCGATGCTTGAAAAGGCGGCCATAGCGCTGAAGGCCAACCAGGCGGCGGCCTTGCAGGAGTTCACCGCCGGCGAGGACGGCTTTAAGGAAAAGGACCTCTATCCCTACTGTGGGGGCCCGGACGGGAAATTCACCGCCCACCCGAAACTGGTCGGTCAGAGCCTGATGGACCTGATGGACAAGGGGACACCGCCAAAGCCCCTGGGAAAAGAGGTCTATGCCGCCGCACAGCCGGGCAAGATCACCGAAGTGTCCTACATGTGGCCACGGCCCGGTGAGACCGAGGCGGTCCAGAAGGTCGTCTACGTCACCAAGGTCGGCGATCAGGTCTGCGGCGTCGGTTACTACAAGCAATAAGCCCGTTCTCACAGCCCCCGTCCCCGCGGCGGGGGCATTGAAACACGCGCCGTTTGGCCCGGCTCAATCGATCCAACCCACCCGTCCGCGCGATGCGCCGAGTCAGCGGCTATGGACTCGGGCGCGGGAAATAGGGTAAGTCGGCAAGTACAAACTACGGCTTTCCGGGGTCGATGAAACCATCACATCCTGCCGCCCAAAACGCGACATATTTCCCACGGCCGGCGAAAGCTCCATGCGAACAGTTCCCGCCGGGGAACCTTACCCTCTTGCCATTCGTTTGATCAGTCTTAGATGACGCCATAGCAGACGCTTCGGGAACGCAACGACGACTACATTTGGACTAATCAAATCGAGGTCATAATGAAATTTCGCCACCTCAAATGGGCGATCATCGCGGGTGTGCTCGCCATCGCGCCGATGTCGGCGATTGATGATGCGGCGTATGCGCAACGGGCCGAGGTCGTTTATAGCCAGAAGGGACAGGCCTCCTGGTACGGACCCGGCCTTCATGGCAGGAAGACGGCCAGCGGCGAGCGCTTCAACCAGCACAAAATGACCGCGGCGCATCGCAAGCTTCCGCTGGGAACCCACGCGACGGTGATCAATCTCGAAAACGGCAAGTCGGTCGACGTCGAGATCAATGACCGCGGCCCGTACGTGCGCGGCCGCATCCTCGACGTCTCGAAGGCAGCCGCCGAGGAACTCGGCATGAAACACTCCGGAACGACCCCGATCCACCTTTACGTGACCGAGTAACGCGCAGCGCGACCTCCGATGGGCGGGGTATTGCGTTTGCCGGCAAGCCCGGAATCACGCCCGGGCGCCTTGCCTGAACCTGCGGTTGGCAAGGCTGCCCGTTGCGATGACATCGATCACGCTTAAGCTTTCGTTTGCTTCATCCTCGCTAAGATCGCGGCCAACCTTTGATCTCGCATCCACCGAGGAAACCATGCCGGCAGCCGTCAAAACCGCATTCGCCATCGCCTTCTGGTTTTGCGACCGCGCGCGATTGATGGACGAAATGATGCAGCCGATGAAGCTGCAGCAGCTCTTGTTTCTGGCACAAAGCCGCTACGCCGCCGTTCATGGCGGCCGGGCGTTGATGCCTGCGATTTTTGTCGCCGACGAACTCGGCCCTCTCGAGCCGAACGTGCACGCCGCCTTCTCGCGCGGCCGGCCCGCCGTCGACATCAACGAGCCGCTGCCCGTGGCGGTTGAAGCGGTGATCGAAGACGTCTGGCGCCGCTACGGGCGGCTCGCCACCAATGCCCTGCTCCGGCTGACGACGCAGTCGAACGCGTTCAGGCTGGCTCTGGCGCGGGGCACGCACGCGCCGATCGAGCTCGACGACATGAGATCTTGGTGTGGCACCAAGATCGCCGAAACCCCCAAAGCTCCCCTTGCGCGTGTCTTCAAGACCCAGACCGGCCGCGCCGTCCATGTCTCCGCCTGGATTCCCTCTGTGGCGAAAACCACGGCAGATTGCTGACGCGCCACGATCGGCCCAAAAAACACGATGCACACGAAGCGGGCGCCCGCTTGCATTTGGCGTTTGCTTGTGCACTATCTCGCGTCACGCTGATCGGCGGGCGACAGCTTTCCGGAACAAATCGTGCGATTTATCCTGAGTTGTGGCCACCGATTCCGGTCGATGACCGGCGGCGAAGCGCTGGCACGCGGTTTGCTGAGCGTTCGACAGGGAGACGTTTCGGCCACCAATGGTACTGGGAAACATGAAACTCGGGAACGCATTCGACGAAATGCACGGGTCGCAGGACGGTGTCCGCAACGCCTATCGCGCCTATCAGGAATGGCTCGACGCAACCGCCCACGGCCGGCTTCTGGAAAAGCATCAACAGGCGGATCTGATCTTTCGCCGACTGGGAATCACCTTCTCGGTGTACGGCAGCGACGAGGGCGTCGAGCGATTGATCCCCTTCGACGTAATTCCACGCATTCTCGATGCCGAGGAGTGGAGAATCGTCGGCACCGGGGTCTGCCAGCGGGTGCGCGCGATCAACGCCTTCCTCGATGACATCTACCACGAACAGCACATCCTCAAGGCCGGGCTCATTCCGGCGCCGCTGGTGTTGAACAACCCGGGTTTCCGACCGGAAGTACTAGGTCTCGACATGCCGCGCCGGGTCTATGTGCACATCGCCGGTGTCGATGTCGTCCGCGTCTCGGCCAACGAGTTCTATGTCCTTGAGGACAATGCGCGCGTGCCTTCCGGCGTCTCATACATGCTGGAAAATCGCGAGACGATGATGAAGCTGTTCCCTGAGTTGTTCGCGCAGCATTCCGTGGCGCCGGTCAACCATTATCCGGAGATGCTGCTGCGCACCTTGCGCTCGGTGGCGCCGCCGGGCATCGGCGATCCGACCGTCGTGGTGATGACGCCGGGACACTTCAACAGCGCGTACTTCGAGCATGCCTTCTTATCGATGCAGATGGGCGTCGAACTGGTCGAAGGGCAGGACATGTTCGTCGAGGACGACACGGTGTTCATGCGTACGACCAGCGGGCCGCGTCGAGTCGACGTCATCTACCGGCGGATCGACGATGACTATATTGATCCGCTGACCTTCGATTCGAAATCGATGCTGGGCGTGCCCGGGCTTTTGTCCGTCGTACGCAACGGCCGGGTGACGCTGGCGAATGCCATCGGAACCGGCGTTGCCGACGACAAGGCGATCTACTGCTTCATTCCCGATATGATCGAGTTCTATCTCGGCGAGAAGCCGATCTTGAAGAACGTCCCGACGTATCGCTGTTCCCTGCCGGATGACTGTGCCTACGTCATCGATCACCTTGATGAACTGGTCGTCAAGGAAGTCGGCGGCTCGGGCGGCTACGGCATGCTGGTCGGGCCGATGAGCACCACGGAGCAGCGCAACGACTTCCGCGCCAAGGTGCTCGGAGATCCCGAGAACTTCATCGCCCAGCCGACGCTGAACCTTTCAACCGTACCGACGATGGTCGACGGCAAGATCGAGCCGCGTCACGTCGATCTGCGGCCCTATGTGCTGACCGGCGAGACGACGCAGGTCGTTCCGGGTGGTCTCACCCGGGTCGCTCTGCGCGAAGGCTCGCTCGTCGTCAACTCATCGCAAGGCGGCGGCACCAAAGATACCTGGGTGTTGGAGGCCTGACGCCAATGCTCGGCCGCACCGCCAACAACGTTTACTGGATGGCCCGTTATGTCGAGCGGGCCGAGAACCTCGCCCGCCTGCTGGCGAGCACCTATCACATGTCGCTAATGCCGGCAGCCAGCGGTAACGACGCGCGCCAGTGGGAGGCGCCCTTGCAGCTTGCCGGCGACCGCGCGGATTTCACCGCCCGCTTCGGCGAGACGTCCTCGGGCAACGTCCTGTCGTATATGGCGCTGGACCCGACGAACCTCTCTTCGATCCGCTCGTGCATCCGCCTCGCCCGGGAAAACGCGCGAGCGACCCGCCCGGAGCTGACCACCGAGGTTTGGGAAGGTATCAACCAGACCTACCTCGAGCTGGAGGCGACGTCGTATCCGAAGATGGTCGACCAAGGCTTTCGCGAGTTCTTTGATTGGGTCAAGGAGCGATCGCATCTCTTCCGTGGCGCGATTTACGGCACGATGCGACGAGGGGATGCCTTCACGTTCTCGCGGCTGGGCACGTTCATCGAGCGCGCCGACAACACGGCGCGGTTTCTGGCCATCAAGTGGGATATGCTGACGCCGACGGGACGCCCTCTCGCGGCGGAGGACTATTACCGCTGGGGCGCCTTACTGCGCGCCTTCAGCGCCTTCAAGGCCTATCGCGAGGTCTATTCCGGGATCATCGAGCCGCGTCGAGTGGCCGAACTGCTCGTCTTGCGCCGCGACATGCCGCGCTCACTGTTCGCGTGCACGACCGAGGTGCACGACATCCTCGAACAGCTCCGCAGCAGCGCCGCCTGCACGCGGGTTTCCGGTCAGATCAATGAACGCCTGCAGCGCAACCGTATCGACGGCATCCTTCGCTCAGGCCTGCCACGCTTCCTCAACGGCTTCATCGCCCGCAACAACGAGCTGCACGGGATGATCGGGCAAGAGTTTATGTTGGTGCTATGAGACTGTCGATCGAGCATGAAACGCACTACCGCTTCGGTGAGCCGGCCCATCACACGACACAGTATCTGCGGCTGACCCCCCGCGCCGATTCCTGTCAATCGGTGCTCTCATGGTCGGTGACCACACCCGGAAAGGTCCGCCGCTGGATCGATGGCTTCGGCAACTTCGCGCACATTTCGGTGCAGAGCGGCGTGCACGACGAAGTACCGGTGATGGTCCGCGGTGAGATCGAAACGCTCGATACGTTCGGCGTCGTCCCCGCCGACGACGGGCTGCCGCCGCTGATGTTCCTGCGGCCGACGCCATACACCGAGATCGACGACGGCATCGACGCCCTCGCCCGCCCGCTGCTGGAACGACGGAACGATGAGGGAGCCATCGCGGCGCTGCATGCGCTGATGTGGCTTCTGCACAACGGGGTTGCCTACGAAGGCGGCTTCACCGACGTGGAAACGACAGCGGCGGAGGCTTTGGAGCGCGGGAAGGGTGTGTGCCAGGACCATGCGCACCTGTTTATCGCCGGCGCGCGCGTCCTCGGAATTCCCGCTCGATACGTGAGCGGCTATCTCTGTGACTACGAAGGTGGCCGCGGCAGTGTCGCCACTCACGCCTGGGCAGAGGCGTTCGTCGAGGATCTCGGTTGGGTCTCGTTCGATCCGACAAACAGCCAGAGCGCGACCGATGCCTATGTGCGCCTTGCCATCGCGTTCGACTACCTTGGCGCCGCGCCCATCCGCGGCATGCGCAAGGGCGGAGGCATCGAAGAGATGACTGTACGCGTGACCGTGACGCGCGATCAACACAGCGCGCCGCAAAGCCGGGAACCCCACCAGAGCCAGACCCAGCGGCAAGAACCCTGAAAAGCGCCGCTACCCGGGCGCGCGGGCAGCGGCACGCGGTTACGCCAGAAGCAGATCGGCGGCGGCGATGGCGTGGATACCGTGAATTTGCAGATCGCCGGCATCGAAGATGCCGTCGTCGTTCAGGTCCGCCTGAAGCTGCTGGCTGGATAGGTCGATACGGGCCTCGATCACGCCGTCGCCACCGGTGAAGGCGGCAGCGCCGACGAAAAGGTGGACGTTCACGGCACGAAGATCGATTCGGTCCTCGCCGCTGGCGAAGTCGGCGATGGTATCGCCGCCGCCAAAGGGCGAGTTGTCGGCGTTGACGACAAAGAGGTCGTGGCCGATGCCGCCCTCCAGGGTGTCCCGCCCGAGCCCGCCGATCAGCGTATCATGCCCCCGGCCGCCGACGAGATGGTCGGCGCCGTTGCCGCCGTGCAGCCGGTCGTTGCCGGTTCCGCCGTCCAGGGTATCGGCTCCGCTGCCGCCCAGCAGCACGTCGCGATCCTCGCCGCCGAGCAGAACGTCTTGACCGCCATTTCCCTCCAAAGTATCGGCGCCAGCGTAGCCGATCAGGGTGTCGTCGTCCGCGCCGCCGACGAGATGGTTGTTGGCTCCGTCGCCCTGTGACAAAGCGTCGAAGTCCACCTTCGCCCGGAAGATATCGGAGCGCGCGTTGGTATCGCCGGCAACGAGATTGCTGGAGCTACTGTTGAATGCGACAAAATGCCCGTCAGCGGACAGAAAGGGATCGACACTCGGGTGGTTGCCCTGCGCGCCGTTGTCGGCGGTGCTCAAGCGAATGATCGCCCCGGACTGCAGGTCCTTAACGAAGATATCGGTCACCCCGTTGGTGTCGCCGGAAACCAGGTTGGAGGCATTGCTGGCGAAGGCCACATAGCGCCCGTCGGCGGAGATCGACGCATGGGTGCTGTCGGCGTTCGCCTGCGTGCCGTCGGCACCCGTGGTCGCCCGGATGATCGCTCCGGTCTGCAGGTCTTTAACGAAGATATCGGTCAACCCGTTGGTATCGTCCGCCACCAGATTGGAGGCATCGCTGGCGAAGGCCACGTAGCGCCCATCGGCGGAGATCGACGCCTGGGTGCTGTGATCGTTCGCCTGCGCGCCGTGAGCCGATGTGCTGACCCGGGCAACGGCGCCCGTCTGCAGATCCTTGACCAGGATATCGACACGTCCGTTGGTATCGCCCGCAACCAGGTCGGAGGCGAAGCTGTCAAACGCGACGTACCGCCCACTCGCCGAGATCGAAGGGTAGTCGCCATATCCATTTCCCTGAGCGCCGGCAGCATCGACGTTGACGAGCCTCAATTCGCCCGTTCCCAGGTCTTGGATGTACACATCCCAAAAATCATTCGTATCGCCCGCAACGAGGTTCCCCGGGCTTGCGAACACGACGGAGCCGCCATCCGCCGAGATCGACGAATGAACGCTGGCACCGATCGCCGGTACTCCGGTGGCGGTGCGGGTAATCGCCCCGGTGTGCACGTCCTTGACGAAGACGTCATACGTATTGGCAACGTCGCCCGGAACCAGGTTGGAGGCCGCGCTCTCGAACGCGACGTGCTGCCCATCGGCGGAAATCGACGAATAGTAACTCCCCTGGTTCCCCGAGCGGCCGTCGGCGGAGGTACTGACGCGGGTGATGGCCCCGGTCTGCAAGTCCTTGACGAAGACGTCCGCGACCGCGTCATCCCCGGCCACCAGGTTGGTGGCGGTACTGGAAAAAGCGACGTAGCGTCCGTCGGCCGATATGGGAGAATGATAACCGCTAAGGTTGTTCCCTTGCGTGCCGTCAGCGGCGGTACTGACACGGAGTATGTTGGTCATAAATCAGCCCCCCCTATTGAACGATGACCGCCGGAGCACCAGTGGCTCGCGGCGACGCGAAGCCGAATTCCCCGCCACAGCCGCTCAACCCGGAGCGATCGAGACTAGAACATAGACCTTGGCGCACCGGGATCAAGGAACTGCTCGGATCAGCCGCCTCTCCATCGGTGCGCGAGGGAACGTGATCAATCAGAGAAACGTGCTTGAACCTCGCGGCTCCGGGGAACGGCTCCGCCGAGGCACGACGGCGGGGTCGCAAGGGCGGGCGCGGCCGATAGGGTGGCGACATCGTTCCAATGCGCCACCGCCCCTTCCCGCCGCCCTGTGGCAAGGCCACATTACGCCGTAGTGCGAGGCCGGGCCGGTGATGCCGTCCGATCCTCGCTCGCCGTGCAGAAGGAGGTTGCCACCGTGTGGTTGCGTTCGAAGACCAAGGCCGTTCTGCCAACGCTGAGCGAAGCGCTGCCGGGACGGCAGGAAGAAATGACGGTCGCCGACCGCCATGTCGTCACCGGCCATCCGCTCCGTCCGCCGTTCCCCGAAGGGTTGCAGCAGGCGATCTTCGGCCTCGGCTGCTTTTGGGGCGCCGAGCGCAAATTCTGGACCGTTTCCGGCGTGTGGACGACGGCGGTCGGCTACGCCGGCGGCCATACCGCCAATCCCACCTACGAGGAGGTATGCAGCGGCCGCACCGGTCACGCCGAGGTCGTCCTCGTCGTCTTCGATCCGCGGACCGTCCGCTACGAGGACCTGCTGACCGTCTTCTGGGAGAGTCACGACCCGACGCAGGGCATGCGCCAGGGCAACGACGTCGGTACGCAGTACCGCTCGGCGATCTACGCCACGGTCCCGACGCAACGCGTCCTCGCCGAAACATCCCGCGAGCACTTCCAGGAGACGCTCACCCGCGCCGGGTTCGGGCCGATCACCACCGAGATCATCGACGCGCCGAAGTTCTATTACGCCGAGGATTATCACCAGCAGTATCTGGCCAAGAACCCTTATGGCTATTGCGGCCTCGGCGGCACCGGACTCACCTGCCCCTCCGGCCTCGATGCCGAGGTGCGGAACGAGCGGTGAGATCAGCCGCCGTCTGCGGTTCTGATCAGCCTGACCTGCCCGGCCCATCCCATCCATGGGCTGGCGGCGATTCCCCGGCATCGCGTACGGACCGCAGGGGCGGCGGCGAGGCTCGCCCCCCCCCCGTGCGGCCGACTGTCGGTCGCCCGCGGGGCCATTGCCGGGTCGCCCCTGCCGGGTTGATGTGGACCAGCTACGAGCCGATGACCTGCTTGTCGCCGATCATTCGCCGCAAGACCTGCAGTCCCGTCTGGTGTTCGGCGTGTCCGGCGCTCGATCCGCAGGCATGCGCCAGAACCACCGGCTCGATTCCCGCCTCGAACAGGTCGATGGCGCTCGCCAGCACGCCGCCGTCCGTGGAGATTCCGCACAGGTGCACTCGCGAAATGCCCTCACGGCGCAGGCGTTCGACGAACGCTTCGTTTACGCAGGAGTAAACCGATTTATCGATAATGGTCGCATTGTCGCGCGGTGTGAAGGCAAGTTGCGTATCGCTCGAGCCTAGGGAAAAAGCGGTCCAACCGATCAGCTTGCGGTACAATGATTTCTGCGGGTTGTACAATCGTGTTGCAACGACGAAATCAAAACTCTCCTGCAACGAGGCGACGCGCGCAGGCACATGCGCCGTCCATTCGGTGAGAAAGCCGTTTTGAACATCGATGATGAGCAACTGACTTGCCGTCATAGCTCCCCGCAGCAAGAAACGCGTGCGAACGCCCGCCGGCCCTTTATATACAGGGCGAAGGATCGCAGGTGCCATGTACCGCATTCATAATCGTCGCGCCATCATCAATCGAAAGGCGCTGATCGCCGAGCTTGACGAGCAGGTCCGTTCCTGGGGATCGGTCAGCGCCCGCGCGCGCGCCAATGTCCTGCAAATCTTCAAGGCTGCGCTCTATCGCGGCGTCGGCGAGATCCGCGGCCGGTTCGAGGCCGACCACATAAAGGGCGCCGAGGTCGTCCAGGCGAACGCGTTTCTCGTCGACCAGCTCGTTCGCTGCATCTACGACTTCGCCGGCACTTCCGTCTATCCACCGGGCCCTGGGGACGCGGCGGATACGATGACGATCACCGCGACAGGCGGCTACGGGCGCGGCGAACTCGCGCCCTTTTCCGACATCGACGTGATGTTCCTGTTATCGGCGCCGACGAGCCGGCTTGAGCGGATCGTCGAGTACGTCCTTTACATCCTTTGGGATTCCGGACTGCAGGTCGGTCACGCGACGCGGACGATCGATGAGTGCGT
This sequence comes from Rhodospirillales bacterium, assembly GCA_016712595.1. NCBI lineage: Bacteria > Pseudomonadati > Pseudomonadota > Alphaproteobacteria > Rhodospirillales > Rhodospirillales bacterium. The sequence continues at coordinate 545,271 of JADJQT010000002.1, read as the reverse complement.
GCGGCTGTCGAAAGACGACTTGACCATCCGCACCAGCCTGCTCGAAACACGCTGGCTGTGGGGCTCGAAGCCGCTGTTCCACCATTTCGAGCAGCGGTTCCGCAGCGATGTGGTCGCCGGGACCAGCGTTGCCTTCGTCGAGCAGAAGCTCGCCGAGCGGGATTCCCGGCATGAGCGCATGGGCGATTCCCGATACGTCCTCGAACCGCACAACAAGGAGGGAAAGGGCGGCCTGCGCGATCTTCAGACCCTGTTCTGGATCGTCAAGTATCTTTACCACGTCAAGAACGTGGGTGGGCTGGTCGAACTCGGCGTCTTCACCGAGGCGGATGCCCGCCAGTTCCGCCGCGCCGAGAATTTTCTGTGGACCGTCCGTTGCTGCCTGCACTACGTCGCCGGCCGCCCGGAAGAGCGCCTGACGTTCAACGTGCAGGAACTCATCGCCAACCGCCTCGGCTACCATGACCGGCCGACCGGACGCGGCGTCGAGCGCTTCATGAAGCACTACTTCCGCGTCACCAAGACCGTCGGCGACCTGACGCGAATCCTCTGCGCCGTCCTCGAGGACGAGCACAAGAAGCCGCGGCGGCGCTTCCGCCTGCCGTCGCTGTCGCGCGCGCTGTTTCGCAGGCTTCCCCCCGGATTGATCATCGATGGGGGCCGCCTTGCTCTCGATGGCGCGGAGGCACTGGAGCGCGATCCCGTACTGTTCCTGCGGCTGTTCTACGAGGCGCAGCGCCAGGGTCTGGATATCCACCCGCAGGCTCTGCGCCTGGTGCATCAGAACCTCCGCATGGTCGATGCCAAGCTGCGCGCCTCACCCGAAGCCAATCGTCTGTTCGTCAGCATGCTGACCCACGAGAGCGGCGCGGAGCTAGCGCTGAAGCGCCTGGGGGAAGCCGGCGTGTTCGGCCGGTTCATTCCCGACTTCGGCCGGGTCGTCTCGCAGATGCAGTACGATATGTACCACGTCTACACCGTGGACGAGCACACCATCCGGGCGATCGGCATCTTGAACCGGATCGAGCGCGGCGAGCTGCGCGAGCAGCATCCGGCGGCGACGGCGGCGCTGGGCGAGATTCGTTCACGCCGCGCCCTTTATCTCGCCGTTCTACTGCACGATATCGCCAAGGGGCGCGGCGGCGAGCATTGCGAACTCGGCGCGGACATCGCGTTTCAGCTCGCGCCGCGCCTTGGCCTCGACGACTGGGAGTCGGAAACCGTGGCGTGGCTTGTCCGCCGGCACCTGCTGATGAGCCGGACCGCGTTCAAGCGCGATATCGACGACTGGAAGACCGTCGTCGATTTTACCGCCAACGTTCAGTCGCCCGAGCGCCTGCGCATGCTGCTGATCCTGACCAATGTCGATATTCGCGCCGTCGGCCCCAACATTTGGAACGCATGGAAGTGCGGCCTGCTCGACGAACTCTACTACCGGGCGCTCGAGGAACTGGAGATGGCGGCGGGCCAACCGGCGGTGCGGCGGACGCAGCGCGTCGAGCGGGCCAAGGGACGGCTTCGCGACGTCCTCGTCGACTGGGATGACGAGACCCGCGAGACCTACATCAGTCGCGGCTATTCCGACTACTGGCTAGGATTCCGCGTCGACGAGCACGCGCGCCACTTCGAGCTGATGCGCAGGGCCGACCGCGCCGGCACGGCCCTGTGCGTCCAGGCGCGCCCGCACCCGTCGCGCGACGTCACCGAGATCACCATCTATGCCCCCGATCACGCCGGCCTGTTCGCCCAGATCGCCGGGGCGATTTCGCTGTCCAGCGCCTCGATCGTGGGGGCGAAGGTGGTCACGCTCGCCAACAGCATGGCGCTCGACGTCTTTCTGATCCAAGACCTGTCCGGGCGCCCGTTCGACAGCGACGATCGCCTGCAGCGCCTCAGCATGCGCATCGAAGCTGCGGTCGTCGGCAACATGCAGCCGGCACAAGAGCTGCGCGATATGCGTGAGCGTGCCCTTCCCAGCCGAACGGGAGTATTCAAGGTCGCGCCTCGGGTCATCTTCGACAACAAGGCGTCGGCCACCCATACGGTGATCGAGGTCAACGGCCGCGACCGGCCCGGCTTCCTCCACGACGTCACCTCGACGCTGACCGCGCTCGGGCTTCAGATCGTCAGCGCGCACATCTCGACCTACGGCGAGCGCGTCGTCGACGTCTTTTACGTCAAGGACGTCTTCGGGCTGAAGATCGAACACGGCCAGAAGCTGCGCCGGCTGGAGCATCGCCTGCTCGAGGCCATCGTGCCCGCCGAAGAACGCGACGGCATGGCCGAGGAAGCGCAAACCGAATCGGTCGCTGCGGAATAGCGAGGCCGCGCTTTTTGCGTTTCGCTCCCCGGGGCAACTCGCTAGTACTCGCGCTCGCGGCCACGCGGCCGGCCCAGATGTCCGGGCACGCCAGCCGATCGGGGGCGCCGGGCAACGCCGGTGAACGCGGGCAATCGCCGCCCCAATGCAGCAAACGGCCAGCATGTCGCTTCTCCGCTCCATCCTCACCATCGGCGGCCTGACGTCGATCAGCCGGGTCTTCGGTTTCATCCGCGATACGCTGATCGCAGCGTTCCTCGGTGCGGGACCCGTCGCCGATGCATTCTTTGTCGCCTTGCGGTTTCCCAACCTCTTCCGCTCGCTGTTCGCCGAAGGCGCCTTTTCCGCGGCGTTCGTGCCGATCTTCGTCGGCACACTGACCACCGACGGCCGCGATCAGGCGCTAGCCTTCGCCGAGCGGGCAATGGCGGTGCTGACGACGGTCCTGCTGGTCTTCGTGCTCGCCGTCGAAATTCTGATGCCGCTGGCGATGATGGCCCTTGCGCCCGGCTTCATCGGCACCCAGACGTTCGATCTTGCCGTCACGTTTTCCCGGCTCACCTTTCCTTATTTGCTGTTCATCTCGCTGACGGCGCTTCAAGGCGGCGTACTGAACGCGCTCGGCCGATTCGCCGCGCCGGCAGCGACGCCGATCCTGCTCAACTTATCGCTGATCGCCGCGTTGACCGGAACCGGCCCGTTGATGCCGACCCCGGGACATGCGCTCGCCTGGGGTCTGGTGATCGCCGGAATTGTGCAGTTCCTGTGGCTGATGGGCAGTTGCGGGCGCGAGGGGGTATGGCTGCGCATGCCGGCGCCGCGACTGACCCCGGACGTCCGGCGCCTGCTCCGACGCGCCCTGCCGGTGGCGTTCGGGGCCGGAGTCTACCAGGTCAACGTCATGACGGGGACCGTGCTCGCCTCGCTGCTGCCGTCCGGCGCCGTTTCCTACCTGTTCTACGCCGACCGGCTGAGCCAGCTTCCCTATGGCATCATCGGCGTTGCCGTCAGCACCGCGCTGCTGCCGCTTCTGTCCCGTCAGCTTCGCACCGGCGACGCGGCGGGGGCGTTGCACAGCCAAAACCGGGCGCTGGAATTCGCCATCTTCCTCATGCTGCCGGCGGCGGCGGCGCTGGTCGTGCTGGCGGCGCCGATCATCGATGTTCTCTTTCGCCGCGGGGCGTTCAGTCCCGCCGACGTGAGCGAAACCGCAGCAGCGCTCGCCGCGTTCGCCGTCGGCCTGCCGGCGTTGATGCTGGTCAAATCGTTGACCCCGGGATTTTATGCCCGGGAAGACACCTCGACGCCGGTCAAAATCGCCGCCCTCAGCGCGGTGGTCAACGTCGCCGTCGCGGCGGCATTGATGGGACCAATGAAGCATGTCGGCATCGCGCTTGCCGCGTCGATCGCGAACTGGCTGAACGCCGTCCTTCTCGCCGTCGTGCTCTACCGGCGGGGCTTCTTGCGCACCGACGCGCGCCTGCGCGCCCGCGTGCCGCGCACGCTCCTCGCCACCGCCGCGATGACCGGCGCACTGTGGGGCCTGGGGCGGCTGACGGAGCCCTGGCTCGCCGGCGCATTCGTTGCCCGCGCGGCGGTGCTGGCGGCGCTCATCGCCGCCGGCATCGCCAGTTTCGGGCTGTTCGCCCACATGCTGGGAGCGGTGCGACGGGAGGAAGTCCTGGCATTATTCCGCCGCGGCCAGCGCGCCGCTTGACCCGCCCGCCGCCGCGGGCGATAACCCGCCCGCTCTTCTGTTCGCAATCTTGATGATGAAACGCATCTTTTCCGGCATCCAGCCGACCGGCCACCTGCATCTCGGAAACTACTTGGGCGCCATCCATAATTGGGTGCGGTTGCAGGACGAGTTCGAGTGCATTTTCTGCGTCGTCGACCTGCACGCGATCACCGTTTGGCAGGACCCGGCCGAGCTGCGAGCGAACACCCGCAGAATCGCCGCGGCAATGCTGGCATCGGGCATCGATGCGCGACGGCATATCGTCTTCAACCAGAGCCAGGTTGCCGCCCACGCCCAGCTTGCCTGGGTGTTCAACTGCGTCGCCCGCCTCGGCTGGCTCAACCGGATGACCCAGTTCAAGGAGAAGGCCGGCAAGCACCGGGAAAACGCCTCCGTCGGACTTTACGCCTATCCCAACCTGATGGCGGCGGACATTCTCGCCTACAAGGCGACGCACGTGCCGGTCGGCGAGGACCAGAAGCAGCACCTGGAATTGACCCGCGACATTGCCCAGAAGTTCAACACCGATTTCGCCAAGGACGTCTTTCCGATACCCGAGCCGCTGATTTTCGGGCCGGCGACCCGGGTGATGTCGCTGCGCGACGGCAAGGCGAAGATGAGCAAGTCCGATCCGTCGGAGAATTCGCGGATCAATATGACCGACGACGCCGATATCATTCGCCGCAAGATCCAAAAGGCGACGTCGGACCCCGACCTTTTGCCCGAGACCCCGGACGGACTTACGGCGCGCCCGGAGGCGGCCAATCTTCTCGGTATCTACGCGGCGCTCGCCGGCGAGACGCTCGAGCAAACCTGCGCCCGCTTCGCCGGCGCGATGTTCTCGGCGTTCAAGCAGCAACTCGCCGATCTCGCCGTCGACCGACTTGCGCCGATCGCCGCCGAAATGCGGCGCCTGGAGGCCGAACCGGCTCATCTTGATGCGATTTTGGCGGACGGCGCGGCCAGGGCTGCCGCCATCGCCGCGCCAATTCTACGTGAGGTTTATGATACCCTCGGTTTCCTCGACCCTAGCGCGTCGCAATGCACTTGATCCGCGGTCTTGTTCTGACCAGATGGTATTATGGCAAATAGCCACCGGGATCGGCCCGGTCGGAGCGTCTCTGGGAGCGAGAAGGCGATGTTCATCCAGACCGAACTTACCCCTAACCCTTCGACGTTGAAGTTTCTGCCGGGTCGCACTGTGATGCCCGAGGGCACGGCGAACTTCACCGCGCTGGACCAAGCCATCAGCTCGCCGCTGGCATCGCGCCTGTTCGCTGTCGACGGCGTGTGCGGTGTCTTTCTCGGCAGCGACTTCGTCTCGGTTACGAAGGATTCGGCCCCGGAATGGGACGTCATGAAGCCGATCATTCTCGCCGCGATCATGGACCACTTCACCTCCGGCGACGCGATCATCGTCGAGGGAGCCACGATCGGCGGCCACGACGGCAGCGATGACGACGAAATCGTCTCTCAGATCAAGGAACTGCTCGAAACGCGCGTGCGTCCGGCGGTCGCTCAGGATGGTGGCGACATCATCTTTCGCAGCTTCGAGGACGGGATCGTCTATCTGCACATGCAGGGCGCCTGCTCCGGGTGCCCGAGCTCGACGGCGACCTTACGCAACGGCATTGAAAACATGCTGCGCTATTATGTTCCCGAGGTCGTCGAAGTTCGCCCGGCCGATTAAAGGATACGCTTCAGCGATTACGACCTCGCAGGTCGGAGCGTCGGTCAGCGCCATGATGGCGGAGCTTTTGCCGGTCGCGCCGACGTGCCCAGGCCGCCGCCCCCAGCTCCAGCCCCAGCGATGAGCGCCTTTCATCGCGCCTTGCTGCTCTTTCTTTTCGCCATTGTTGTCGCGGTGATCGGCGGCGGTGTCTTTTGGTCGCCGACCGGCGAGCGCCGCGCCAGTTCCGAGGCCATCGAATCGGCTCCGTCGCGGCGGGCCTCGACGGACGAGGCCTCCGCTTCTGTCGGGGCTGCTCCAAGCGCCGGGCAAGCGGCCGGCGGTGCGGCCACCAGCACCGCCGATGCGTACGATCTCGACGCGGTCGCCGCCGGCGCGCCGGTTCCGCGCAGTGCGATCGGCCTTTCCTTGCCGAATACCGGCGAGCCCGGCGGCGCGAGCGGGCATTCGCCGGGAAACGAGCAGGCTTTCATCCGCTCCGTTCTGCCGCTTGCTCTCTTCGCCAACGAGGAGATCCTCGCCGACCGCAGCCGGCTTTGGTCCTTGCGTCAACGCGCCGCCTTGGGCGAAACGCTGCCGGCGGTCGAGCGCTTGTGGATACGGATCCTCGCCGAGGGGTTCAACGTCGACGACGGTGATTTTGAAGAACTGGAGCTGCGAATCGACGCCGTTCCGCCGGCGATCATCATCGCCGCGCTGGCAACGGCGAGCAGCTGGGGAACGGCGATCGCCGATGCCCTGCCGCGTCTCGGCGGCGAGGCGCCGTTCGCGCAGCGATCGCCTGCGGCGCGGTCACACCCGCCCATCGCCTCTGCCCCCCTGCCGACCGAGGACGGTGCACGGCTTCTCGAGGCGATACGCGCCATTATTCATGCGCTGAATACCCGCCCCGCCTATGCCGGGTTCCGTTATGAACGGCGTCGCATGCGGCTGGCGGGCGCGCCACTCGACTCGCGCCAACTGACCGGCGCTCTGCCGACGTCCAGGGCGGACGCTGTCCTCGGCGAAGACGTCATTCGCCAGACGATAGCGGCGCAGCATCTGGAGCGTTTCGACGGCGCGCGTCTCGCACCCCACAAATCCTCGGTCTGAGCCACCCCCACAAATCATCGCCGAGGGATCGCCTCGGCCCAACCCGAGAGATCGGCCCACTTACCCGATTAAAGGAGACCAAGCGTGACGACACCAGTGGACGACGTTGCCCTTGATACGCTGTTTCGCCACGGCCGCACGCACAGTGCGTGGTCCGAGGGGACGGTAAGCGTCGAACGGCTGCAGGCGGTTTGGGACCTCGCCAAGCTCGGACCCACAAGCGCCAACTGCAGCCCGCTCCGCATCGTCTTCGTAGTCTCGCCGGAGGCGAAGGCGAAGCTGAAGCCCGCGCTCCTGCCGGGCAACGTCGAGAAAACGATGCTGGCGCCGGCGACGGCGATCTTCGCCCATGACCTCGCGTTCTATGAGCGTTTGCCGCAGCTCTTTCCTCACACGGATGCCCGCGCGTGGTTCGTCGGCAACGATGCGCTGATCGAATCCACGGCTTTTCGCAACGGCTCGCTGCAAAGTGCGTATTTCATGCTGGCGGCGCGGGCCCTCGGGCTCGACTGCGGCCCGATGTCCGGCTTCGACGGCGCCGCTGTCGACGCGGCGTTTTTCGCCGGAACAACGGTGCGATCGAACTTTCTGTGCAACCTCGGCTTTGGCGACGCCGCGAAGCTCAAGCCGCGCAATATCCGCCTTGGGTTCGACGAAGCCTGCCAGGTGGTTTAAGCTGGACCTGCGCGCGCTACATTATGCGAATCGGCGATGCGCTGTCCGAAAGGACCGGATAACGCCCGCGCGGTTTGAAAAGCTGATAATGCCACCATTCGTTGCGAAAAAAATCGAACCCGGCGCAGGACATGATGCCGAGAAGCAGCATGCGGTTCCGCTGCGCCGTCGCCGATATCGTCCCGTCGCCGTGCCACGAGTGAGGCCGCATGTCGTCGAACCCGGTTCCCATGTCGAGTTCGGCGCCGCTGGCAGCATCGATGAGCGTCAGGTCGACCGCCGCCCCCATGCTGTGCGGCGACCCCCGCCGCGGATCACCGATGTAATTCGCGTCGGGGAGATAACGCCACAGCATCCACTGCGCTTCCGACGGTCGAAAAGCATCGAAAACCTTGAGGCGCAGTCCCAGCGGCGCGGCGCGTTCGACCGCCCGGCGCAGCAAATCCGCCGTATCGGCATGCAAAAGGCAGGCGGGATGGCGGTAAATCGGCGCGCCAGTGAAATTTCGCGCCGTGGCATAAATCAGGTCGATCTCGATGCCGAACGCCTCCGGTGTGATCTCGACCAGCATTCGTCTACTCCCAGGCTTTTCTCTTCGCGTAACCTTGGCGCACGGCACCTCGGCACCTCGGCACCTGCCGCCTCATCGGACCCGGCGCGCCGCGCTCGCCCGGCAAGAGCGGCAATCGCCACGCCCTTCTCCTTGCGACGGCGGAACCATAACCCCGGATGAGAATACTCGCCATCGATACCGCGACGGGCGCGTGTTCCGTCGCGCTGCGGCGTGACGGCCGTCCGGGATACGAGCGCTTCGCGGTGATGCCCCGCGGCCACGCGGAGGCGCTGATGCCCATGGTGCTGGGTGCCCTCGACGCCGAGCACTGCGATTTTTCGGCGCTTGACCTCATCGCGGTGACGGTTGGACCAGGGGGGTTCACCGGCCTGCGCGTCGGGTTGGCCACCGCCAGGGGTATCGCGCTGGCCGCCGGCATCCCCTGCCTTGGTGTCACAACACTGGAATCGATCGCCGATGCGGCGGCGATCACTGAAGGTCGGCTGCTCGTCGCGCTCGACAGCAAACGCGGCGATCTCTACGTCCAAGCGTTCGGGCAAGCGTTCGGGCAAGCGTTCGAGCAGGGCGCGCCGATGGCGGCGCCTCAATGCCTTTCCCCGTTAGCGGCGGCGGAGATCTGGGCGAATCGCGCGGAGCACGGATCGCTGCATCTTGCCGGCAACGGCGCGGCGGCGCTCGCCGAGGCACTTCGCGCCGTGGGTACGGAGGGCGCCATCATCGCCGGCACGGATTATCCGCGAGCCGCGTGCGTCGCGGCCTGCGCCGAGCGGCGCTGGCTCGCCGGCGAGCGCCCCACCTTGCCGCCGGCACCACTCTATCTCGCGCCACCCGCCACGGGACCTGCGACCAGAACCCAGGGCGGAGCTGTGGGCGGCACCAACGCCGAGCCGCCGGCCGATGGCGATTTGTCACGATGAGCTTGCATCCGATGCGCCTTACGCCAGCGGCGCCGACCGACTGCTATGTCCTCGCCGCAATCCATGCCGCGTGCTTCTCCGAGGCATGGGATGCACGATCGATCTACACCTTGCTGACGCCACCGCACGCGATCGGGATCATAGCCTGGTCGGCAGACACCATCGCCGGTTTCGTTCTCTGCCGGGCGGTCGGCGACGAATGCGAGATCCTGTCCTGCGCGTCATCCCCCCTGTTCCGCCGGCAGGGCGTTGGCATGCGCGTCTTGACGGCGGCGCTCGACGAAGCGCGCCAGCGGGGAGTCCGCCGTGCCTTTCTAGAAGTCGCCGAAGACAATGCCGCCGCCCGGGCGCTGTACACCGCCTGCGGCCTGAGTGATATCGGCCGAAGGCGGCGATACTATCGCCGAATCACCGGGGCGGCGGACGCCATCGTCATGAGTCTCGACCTCTGATGCGGTGAGGCGGAAGCATCTTGCGGACCCTCAGGCGGTGGACCCCGGCGCTGGCCGGAATGGCGGGGTCGACATGATCCGCCGCGAGCGGAACCAACTCGACGATCGTGTGTCCCTGGCTGGCAACGGCATTGGGAACGTTGGCGAGCGGTTCGGCTCCCCGCAACAACACATCAGCCATCTCGCCGGGCGCCATCCGCTCAAGGAGAAGCTTTGTTCGCACAAAAGTGAGTGGGCAGACCTCGTTTGAGATATCGAGGAAATAATCTGCGCAATTTTCGCTCGTTTTCTCGTCTCTATTTGACATCAATGTGACTTGCTTCCGTAGAGAGTATTTACTATATATGTCGAAATCTGCGGTAAGTCGAAGGTAGAAAGTAGGATGCGCGAAAAGCCAGGTTTTACTGAAATGCTCGAACTGACGACGGAGATCGTCGCCGCTCATGTTGGAAACAATCCGATTGCCGCAGCAGAGTTGCCGAACTTGATCCAAAGCGTTTACCAGACCTTGACCTCGGTGGGCTCGGAGCCAGTGTCGATGGAACGGCCGAAACCTGCGGTGCCGGTCAAGCGGTCAGTGTTTCCAGACTACATCGTCTGTCTCGAAGACGGCAAAAAGCTGAAGATGCTCAAGCGCCACCTGAAGACGGCGTATGACATGACCCCCGAAGAGTATCGCGATCGCTGGAGTCTGCCGCCCGAATATCCAATGGTCGCCCCGAATTACGCGAAGCACCGAAGCAACCTCGCGAAAGAAATCGGCCTGGGCACGACCCGGCGGAGCCAGGGCGGCAAAGGCGCGTGAGTCTGCCCCTTCGTAGCGCCCGTCGCGGTTAAGAAGTGCAACTTCGACGCATTGACACTATAAGGTTTGATATAAAGTGTCATGTCGCCGTAAAGGCCGGGAGGGGTGATGTCGCAGCTGTCGCGGATTGAGCATCTGTGTTTGGAAAAGGGCATGAAGATGACTGGCCAGCGCCGGATCATCGCTCGCGTCCTTTCCGACGCCACCGACCACCCAGACGTCGAGGAGGTTTATCGCCGGGCGGTGCGCATTGATCCGCGGATCAGCATCGCCACCGTCTACCGTACCGTCCGCCTGTTCGAGGAGGCCAGCATCCTCGAGCGTCACGACTTTGGCGACGGTCGCTCCCGTTATGAGGAAGCGAGCGAGGACCACCACGATCACCTGATCGATATCCAGTCCGGAAAGGTCATCGAGTTCCGCAGTCCCGAGATCGAGGTACTGCAGCGGCAGATCGCCGAACGCCATGGCTACCGGCTGGTCGGTCACCGTCTTGAACTGTTTGGCGTCCCCCTGGACGTGCGGGAGAAATAGCCCGTCCGTTCACGCGCCTCGCCTCCAGGCCAGGAACAGGACGATCGTAGACACGGCGGCGCCTGTCGACGTCAGTCGAGGGTGCGGGCAATTCGAAAACCGAAGCTGTTGTAGCGGAAGATTGCGCGATAGGCGACGCGGTTGGCCGAGCGGCAATGGCGGGGAAAGTTGTTCCATGATCCGCCGCGCAGCACCCGCTTGTCATCTGGGCCGACGCTGGGCGGATCGATCCAGGCGGAACCATCCGTCGGCGCGCCCTCATAATCGCCGTGCCAATGATCTTCCACCCACTCCCAAACGTTGCCGTGCATGTCGAACAGCCCCCAGGGATTGGCGGCAAGCGAGCCGACCTCGGCCGTGCACCTCAGCCGTCCGGCAACATTCGCATCGTCGTCCCGCAGTTCGTCACCGCACGCATAGCGTGAGGTTGTCCCCGCCCGACACGCGTATTCCCACTCGGCCTCGCTCGGCAGCCGGTAGGTCTGGCCTGTAACCTCGCTGAGCCAGCCGGCATAGGCTTGAGCATCCGCCCAGTTCACCTTGATCACCGGCCGCCGGCCGCGCCCCCAGCCGAAATCGCCCGGCTTTTCTCGCCCGGCCACCTCGCAGAAATGATCGTATTCCTGGAATGTCACGGCAAAGCGTCCGATCGCGAAGCGATGCGACAGTTCGACCCGATGCTGCGGGCGTTCGTCGGCGGCGCACGACGGGTCGTTTGGCGGTGATCCCATCAGAAAGCCTCCGGCAGGCAGGCCGACCAGCTCGGGGCACCAGGCAACATCAACGTCGCGGAACGCCCACGGCAGCGACGGATCATCCGCGCGCCACGGTGTCCGCCGCGCCGCAGCCGTGCCCGCAATCGTCGCCGCAGCCTTGGGATCATCGATCGCCGCTCTCCCGCCCTCGAGCACATTCGCGCTGCCGATGCGCATGGCGATCACCTGCAGCAAACGTTGCAATCCCGGATGCGTCGGCGATCCGTCCCAGCCCGTGAGGTCCTCGGCCTGCACCTGGCGGAACTGCAACGGTATCCGGCCCGGCTCCAGGACCGCCGGGACGAGAATGCCGCGGCTCAACCCCTCGCTCGCCTCGGCGCGCACCCATCGCCGGGCAACCGACTGTCGTGACCACAAAACGAGTACACAGCGCGCCGTGTTCAGTTGCCGCTCGATGACCTCGTCCCAGATCTCGCCGGCTTTGAGGCTGCTGTCCCACCACACCGACCAGCCACGCTTGGTTAGTAGCCGAGCGAGACGTTCCGCCTTGGCGCAATCCGACCGTGCATAGCTGATGAAGACATCCGCCATCGCTTCCCCCTGGATCTTCGTCGAAGCCGGCAGCTTCACGCCGCGGTGCCGGCGCGCAGACCACAGGCATCCGATAGGACCCCAAGCCATTTATAATAGGATTATAGTCAGATAATCTGCCATCATCAAGGTTTTCCATCTTCGTTTGAGCCGTGCCTTGGTCCAGCGCCATTGCAGTTGCATCGACGAAGGGCGCCGAGGCTTAAAGCCGATCGTGCACGAACCTGCCCCTTGCCGAACCGACCGCGAGCCGCGAGACTGCCGCGCATGGACAATTCGCAAGCGGCGCTCCCACGCGTCTTCCTCCAGGCGGGACGCGACCGGCGCGTCGCCCTTGGACATCCTTGGGCCTATTCGAACGAGATCACCATCGATGCCGACGCCAAGGCGCTGCCGCCCGGCTCTCTCGCCACGCTTCACCGCGTCGACGGCAAGCCGCTTGGCCTCGGCACTTTCAATCCGCATACGCTGATCGCCTTTCGCCTGCTTAGTCGCGACGCCAGCGCGACGATCGATCGCGCCTTCCTCGCAAACCGCATCACCCGCGCGCTGAACCTGCGCCAGACGCTGTTCGACGCGCCCTTCTATCGCGTCGTGCACGCGGAGGGAGATGGGCTGCCGGGACTGATCTGTGACCGCCTCGACGGCGTACTCGTCGCCCAGATCAATACCGCCGGCATGCAGGCGCTCACCGACGATCTCCTCGCCGCGCTCGATGACGCGCTCGCACCCCACACGGTGGTGCTGCGCAACGACTCCCCGGCACGGGCCAGCGAAGGTCTGTCGGGCAGCGTTACCATCGCCAAGGGGCAGATCGACGACGCAATAATGGTGCGTGAGGGCGGGTGTTGCTTTTTCGCCGACGTTCTCGCCGGTCAGAAGACCGGCTGGTTCTTTGATCAGCGCGACGCCCGCGACATCATCGCACCGCTTTCAGCCGGCGGCAGCCTGCTCGACGTCTTCTGCCATACCGGCGGCTTCGCCGTCCGCGCCGCCGCCGCAGGCGCGCATAGTGTCGTCGGTGTCGATTCGTCGGAGCCTGCGCTTCACCTGGCCCGACGGGCTGCCGCGGCGAACGGCGTCGAGCACCTCTGCGCGTTTCGCCGCGCCGACGCATTTACCGAGCTCGAACGCCTCGCTCGCTCCAAGGAACGCTTTCGTATCGTCGTCGCCGATCCGCCGGCGTTCGTCAAATCACGCAAGGATCTGGCCAGCGGCCTGCGCGGCTACCGCAAACTGGCGCGGCTCGCCGCTCCGCTTGTCGCGCCGCAAGGCTTCCTGTTCATTGCCTCCTGCTCGCACAACGTCGAGCCGGATGCTCTGCTCAGCGAAATCGTCCACGGCATTTCCTCCGCTGCGCGGTCCGGCCGCATCATCCACGAGGGCCGTGCCGCGCCGGACCATCCGGTGCACACCCATCTGCCGGAAACATCCTACCTCAAATGGGCTATTCTACAGCTTGATTAGCGTCACCGTCAGCGAATCGCCATCTTTGCTCCCACCATCGAGGCCCCTATCCGCCGGCGTATCGACCGATGAGCGCCTTGCCGCGCCATGGATTCCGCCCGGTCCTTGACACACTGCATCACGAATTAAGCCGCAGGCACAACCCATTGGCGTGACGATCCGACGCCCCGATCATCGCACGGAACGGCGGTTCAGCTACGGTATCGAAAGATCACAGGTCCACACCCGTCTCCGGGAATTGTGATTTTTCTGTTGCAACAGAATTTTTTGACCGCTATGTCGTTCGCACCTGCGAAATGGACGCGGGCTACGGGCCGCAATGTCAAAGCCCGTGATCATCGTCGTCCCTTCGCGACAACGGCAACGATATGATCGTTCACCGGATCCCTTGCTGGTAACTGCTGCGGATACCGGGTCTGCGCGTTCGTGATATTTCTGCGGGAGCAATCACAATATGGCAATGTCCGAGAACGAAGCTCTGTCCTATGCCCGCCCTCACGGCGTTAACACCGCGGCCGTCGTCGCCGATAGGCCGACTCAGCGCCGGGCGCTGGTGTTTCCCGGCCAGGGATCCCAATCCGTTGGCATGGGCCGGGAATTGGCGGAGCAGTTCAGCGTCGCCCGTCGCGTGTTCCAGGAAGTCGACGACGCCCTCGGCCAACACCTCTCGAGGCTGATGATCGAAGGGCCGGAAGCCGAGCTGGTCCTGACCGAGAACGCCCAGCCCGCCCTGATGGCGGTGAGCATGGCGACGCTCGCGGTCTTGCGCAGCGAATATGGCATCGAGGCGAGCGATCTCGGACAGTGCGTCGCCGGCCATTCGCTCGGCGAATATACGGCCCTGACCGCAGTCGGCAGCTTCGGCCTCGGCGAGGCGGCGCGCCTGCTGCGCATCCGCGGCCTCGCCATGCAGACGGCGGTTCCCGTCGGCGAAGGCGCGATGGCGGCGATGATGGGGCTCGACCTCGACACCGCACACGAGATCGCCGCCGAGGCCACGCGCGATTCCTACGACGGCGCGGTATGCGTCGCCGCCAACGACAACGCGCCCGGGCAGGTGGTGATCAGCGGTAGCCGCTCCGCGGTCGTCCGCGCCATCGAGATCGCCGCGCTGCGCGGCTCCAAGCGCAGCATCATGCTGCCGGTCAGCGGCCCCTTTCATTGCCCGCTGATGGCGCCCGTCGCCGATGTCATGGCCAAGGCTCTGGCCGACGTGAATATCCAGCCACCGTCGCTGCCGTTGATTTCTAACGTCACCGCCAGCGCCGTGACCAACCCCGCCGAAATCCGCAGCCTGCTCGTCCGTCAGATCACCGGCATGGTCCGCTGGCGCGAGAGCGTGCTGTTCATGAAGAGCATCGGCGTCCGCGAGCTGATTGAATTCGGCGCCGGCAAGGTGCTCTCCGGCCTCGCCCGGCGCATCGATCGGGAAGTCAGCGGGCTGTCGATCGGAACGCCGGCGGACATCACCGCCTTCGCCGCGACGATCTGAACGGCCGGCGACCGGACTCGCAGCCGCGCGAGATCCCCCGGCTGCCCAGCTTTCGAGTCCACATCCCACGGCGCGCCGGCTGTTCCGGTGCGCCGCAATCCCCCTCCCCTCTTCTTCCCTACAAACGGCCCGCCAGTCCGCCTTGCGCGCGCCTGTGCCGCGCAGACGGTCTTTCGTTCAGGTTGATGCTTATCACCCGCGCCGGCAGTGTACGGCGCCTGCGCGTGAACGGCGGCCTTAGCGGTCGGACGCGGACGTGGGGAGGGTAGTGGGAAAGCCGGCGGCGCTTTCCAGCGCGGCGGCGGCGCGCAGGACCGTCTCCTCGTCGAACGGACGGCCGACGAGCTGCAGGCCAAGCGGCAGACCGCGGGCGCTGAGGCCGGCGGGAACCGAAATCCCCGGCAGACCGGCGAGGCTGGTCGGCACGGTGAAGACGTCGTTGAGGTACATGGTGATCGGATCGTCGGTATTCTCGCCGATCGCGAACGCATCGGATGGCGCCGTCGGCGTCAGGATCACGTCGACGGACTCGAACGCCCGGGCGAAGTCGCGGGCGATCAGCGCCCGCACCTTCTGCGCCTTGAGGTAATAGGCATCGTAGTAGCCGGCCGAGAGCACATAGGTGCCGATCAGCACCCGGCGGCGCACCTCGGCGCCGAACCCCTCACCGCGGGTGTTCTGGTACATCTCATCGAGGCTCGCCGCCGGCACGCGCAGGCCGAAGCGCACGCCGTCGTAGCGCGCGAGGTTGGACGACGCCTCCGCCGGAGCGATGATGTAGTAGGTGGCGAGGGCATAGGCGGTGTGCGGCAATGAGACCTCAACGGTCCGCGCGCCGGCCGCCTCCAGCCAGGCGACGCCCTGCCGCCAGATGGCGTCGATCTCGCCCGACATCCCGTCGATGCGGTACTCCCGGGGAATGCCGACCGTCAGCCCGCGCACGCCGGCGCCCAGCGCCGCGGTGAAGTCGGGCACCGCCAGCGGCATCGACGTCGAATCCTTGGCATCATGCCCCGCCATGACGCCGAGCATGATTGCCGCATCCTCGACGGTGCGCGTCATCGCGCCGGCTTGGTCGAGCGAGGAGGCGAAGGCGACGATGCCCCAGCGCGAGCAGCGCCCGTAGGTCGGCTTGATGCCGACGATGCCGCAGAACGAGGCCGGCTGACGGATCGAGCCGCCGGTATCGGTTCCGGTGGCGCCAAGGCACAGGCGGGCGGCGACCGCCGCCGCTGACCCGCCGGACGAGCCCCCGGGCACGAGATCCTTGCCGTCCTTCGGCCCCCACGGGCTCTTCACCGGCCCGTAGTAGCTCGTCATGTTCGACGAGCCCATGGCGAACTCGTCGAGGTTGGTCTTACCGAGCATGACCGCGCCGGCGTCGCGCAGGTTCGCCGTTACCGTCGATTCGTAGGTCGGCACGAAGCCGTCCAGCACGTGCGAGCCCGCGGTGGTGAGCACTCCCTCGGTACAGAAGAGGTCCTTGATCGCGATGGGAATGCCGTCCATGCGCCCGCGCGCCCGGCCGGCGGCGCGCCGCGCGTCGGAGGCTTCGGCGCGGGCGAGGGCGATCTCTGGGGTCTCGGTGATGAAGGCGTTGAGCGCGCGCGCCGCCGCCATCGCGTCGAGGTACGCGCGGGTCAGCTCGACCGACGAGAACGCACCGCGCGCGAGGCCATCACCGGCGGCGGCGAGGGTCAGTCCGGTTAACGCATTGGTCATTCGACGACTTTCGGCACGGCGAAGTAGTCATCGATCGGCGATGGCGCGTTAGCGAGCACGGCGCCGCGATCGCCGCCGTCGGTGACGACATCCTCGCGCTGGCGCAGCGTCATCGCCGCGACGCTGGTCATCGGCACGACCCCGTCGGTGTCGACCTCACGCAGTTGCTCGACCCAGTGAAGGATCGTCGAAAGCTCCTGCGCCAGGGCATCGAGGTGGTCGTCGGCCACGCGCAGGCGGGCCAGGGTGGCGATGGTCTTGACGGTCGTGCGGTCGAGGGACACGGGCTTTTCGTCGCGCGGCTGGGAATGAAGGCGTCTCGGTCACAGCGGGGCGACCGAACGATGAACGCGGAGCCTAGCAGCCGCGCCCTCGCCACGCAAGGCAGCCGCGCAGAACCGGCGGCGCAATCCCAGGCCGGTTCCGACCGTCGTCGCACGAACAAGACATTTCTGCGACACTTGCCGGAAGGTGGGCTTTCAGTCTGCCCGGTACGTGCTGAGCCAGCGCATTGTTGGGAGGAGCGATGGGCGCGAGCATCTTTATCAGCTACCGCCGGGGCGTGGACGCGGGCTTTGCTGGTCGATTGTTCGACCGGTTGCAGCGCCCCTTTCGCAACCATGGCCTGTTCATGGACGTCGACAGCATCGCGCCCGGCCAGGATTTTGCCTCGATTCTCGCGGCGCGCGTCGCCGAGTGTGCGGTCCTGCTCGCCGTGATCGGCCGCGGCTGGCTCGCCGCGACCAACGCCGGTGGCCAGCGCCGCCTCGACCATCCCAACGATTTCGTACGCATCGAGATCGCGGCGGCGCTCAGCCAGAGCAAGCGGGTGATTCCAGTGCTCATCGATGACGTCACGATGCCGCGAGCGGACGACTTACCGGAGGAGATCAGGCCCCTGGTGCGCTTGCAGGCCACGCGTCTCAGTCATGACCATTTCAAGGCGGACTGCGACCGGTTGATCAGATCGCTCAAGACCGTCCTTAAGGAGTCCGCGGAGCGAGGACGAGCGCCCGCGAATGCGGCGGCTGGTACACTGGGGTTACCCCCACCGCCGACCGCGAGCGCGTCTCACGCCAGCGCCCTCACCTTGAACCATCGTCCGCAGACCGACGCGGCACCGCCTAAGCGGCTCCCCGCCCGACCGGCAATGCCGGAGCTTGCGGTCTTTCGCGATTTCGAAACACCGTCGTGCCCGGAGGTCACCGTCCTGCCGAAAGGGCAGTTCGTCATGGGATCGTCCGACGCCGATGTCGACGCCTACGCCGATGAAAAGCCGGCTCATGCCGTTGCCATCAGACACCCGATTGCCATGTCCCGATATATGATCACCTTCGAGCAGTACGATCACTTTTGCGAGCTGGCTGGCAAGACCAGGCCTCTCGACGAAGGCTGGGGCCGCGCACGCCGGCCAGTGTTCAATGTCAGCTGGCAGGACGCCTGCGACTATGCCGCATGGCTGAGCGCGGTCACCGGCCACCGATATCGGCTGCCCACCGAGGCAGAGTGGGAGTACGCCTGCCGGGCCGGAACGACAACCCGCTACGCCTTCGGGGACGCGATCACCGGCAAGTTCGCCAACGTGGATGGGATCGTTAAGAAAACGACCGATAGTGGTCGGTTTCCCGCCAACCGCTGGGGGCTCTACGACATGCATGGCAACTTATGGGAGTGGGTAGAAGACGTCTGGCACGACAGCTATGTCGGGGCTCCGTGCGACGGCAGCGCCTGGACAATCGGCGGCGATGACTCGAAGCGGGTTGTGCGTGGAGGTTCATACAGTTACCCAGTGGCGGAAGCGCGCTCGGCGGTGCGCTGCGGTCAAGATCGCTTTACACGCGACGTTCACCATGGATTTCGCCTGGTTCGCGACCTTTAGCGCCAACAGCGCGCAACAGGGCGTACCCTGCGCCTTCGCGGCTCACTTCCAAAGCGGTCGATGAACACTGATCCAGAACAAAGGTCGCCCGGTATTCCGGGCGAGATCGCTGGTAATTCGCAATATCGATGAGCAGCCTTTCGATTTCGCCGACGCGGTGACTGAACTTCAAGCGAATGAGGGAGGCGAGGTTCGCGAAATGGTAGACCTCATCCCTCATGACCGCCCTGACCCACTTCGAAAGCGACGGCCGGTCCAGCGTGTCGTAGGCTGGCACGTCGAGCTTATAGCCGCGTGCGGTCGTGCATTCATCGTAACAGAGCAGCACGCAGAGGCGAAACTCATCGCATATCCAAGGCTCGATGCCGGAAAAGTCAGGACTGCGTCCTCTTACCGAAGCATCGATGTCTGATTCCGAGTAGCCAAAGGCATGCGACGACAAGAAACGAAAGCCAGCATAGTGGTTTCGTTCATCGCCGATCCACCTTTCCAGAAAGGTGGCGAATTCCGCGCTCGCCGCGAAGTGCCGGCGCTTGAGGTACTCATAAAGTTGATGAGCATCATATTCGGAGAGTGTGTCGTGCCAGATCGTCGGGCTCAACGGAGAGTTGGCCAAGCGCGTCCAGAGTGACTCGTCTTCGGATAATCCGGCTAGCAGATCAGACGCCCGCCATTGAGCCGACTTGACGACGAACGGGAACTGACGAGACATCGATGGCAAAGTCATGTGGTGACAGGACAGCGTAGCGCAGATCAAGCCCGCGAGCGAGACGGCGACAAAGCTGACCGGCCGAACGTGCTGCGCACCTGCGCCGACGCGGCGTTTGGCTGCCGGGATCGGTAACCGCGCGAGCGGCCCAAAACTCTTGGCTCCGGGGGTCCAACTGTCGGGGTAAAACTGCCTAGGCGGGCGGCGCCCCTTGCGGGGGCACCGCCCCGGTATTCGGTCGGCGAACTTAGAACGAGGCGCCAACGGTAAAGACGACGCGCGCGTCGGAGAGCTTGTTGCCGCCGAGGTCGCCCTGGGTCAGGTTGGTATCGACATAGGCGATGGTGAAGTCGACACCCTTGAAGGTGACCTTGCCGCCGAGGGTCCAGTCGACATAGTCCTTGGTATCGGCGATGTTCTGGTAGCCGACGGCCGCAAACAGCGCCAGATCGACATAAGGAACTTCCGGCGTTACGGTAATATTACCGTTGATGTAATTGGCGGTGCCGGTCGAGCCGAAGAAGTCCGGGGAATAATAGTACGACGCGCCGAGGGTGACGATATCGATCGGAGAATACGACAGCTTGAACGGAATTTCCCAGTAGTCGTAGTTCAGAGCCTGTCCGCCGCTTTTGCTGGCACCAGGATAGGCATAATAAAGGCCACCGAGATCCCAGGACACGCCCGTATCGAGAAGATCGCCGCGGACGCCGAAGGCCGTATCGATTTCGACGGTCGCCTTGTTGTTGTCGTTGAAATCGACGTTCGATCCCCAGAAACCGATATAGGGGGTGATGCCGTTGAAGCCGGTGTCATAGGAATATTCGAGGCTGCCCTGCACCGCCGGCTTGTTGTCGGTTTGCGAGATGCCACGGAACATGTAATCAGAGGTGAGCGCGACCGAACCGGCAATGGTGCCGGGAATGACATCGTCCTCGCTTTCGTCGGCAAGAGCGGGCGAAGTGGCCGCCAGCAGTGCCACGGCGATCGGGAGCATTTGTTTCGTGTTGATCATATCCTATCCCTCTCTGTGGACGCCACGACGGAACAACCCGTTCCTGGCGCGTCGACGGTCATCTGTGGCAATATGCGGACCACGCATGTTGCCTTAATATCACGCCGCCGCCGTCACGTAATTCATTGATATATAAGCGTATCTATTTGATATTTTGATTTGGCCAGGGATTTCCGGGGTTTTGCACTGTGCATGTGCGGCAACATTGCCCCGTTACGGGATAGGCGATCATGACCAGAGCGCGGGCAGATGACCAAGAAATGAGCGGCCAGCCGGACACTTTCGTGGCATTGGCTTGCGACCGCCGATTTAGGCCGGAATGAGCGCGCTGGATGTCCGTCGCCTAGCGGCGATAATCGCCCCCCCCTCCCGCCTGCTTGGCCTCGACGTCGGCGCCAAGACGATCGGCTGCGCCGTTTCCGATGCCACCTGGTCGGTGGCGACGCCGATCACGACCCTGCGGCGGACGCGCCTCGCCCGCGATCTCGACAGCCTGTGCCAGCTTGTGGCGGAGCGCGAAGTCGGCGGTTTCGTCATCGGCCTGCCGGTGGAGATGGACGGCAACGAAGGCCGGCGCTGCCAGTCCGTGCGCCAGTTCGCCCGAGATCTGAGCCGGGCCGTGTCCTTGCCGCTGGCATTCTGGGACGAGCGGCTGTCGACCACAGCGGTCGAACGCACCTTGATCGGCGAGGCCGATCTCAGCCGCAAGCGGCGCTCCGCGGTGGTCGACCGGGCCGCCGCCGCATGGATCCTCCAGGGCGCGCTCGACGCGATTCGCCTCGCGGTGGCGCGCGGCGATGCGGCGACGCCGGACGAATAGACCGAACGGCTGTAGGCCGCGGGGCGAGAAGCCCGGCGAATCCCATCGATGCCTGCCGGCCGCCACTTTGAATACCCTTCATGGGTTTAATATGGCGCGTGCCTTGCGCCTGCCCGGCCCTCGGCATAAAGTCTGGCGCCATGAGCAGCGGCGATCCCCCGCCCTTTTTCCGACATCGACACCTCCTCGGCATCGAAGGCTTGGTGCCGCCGGAGATCAGCCTGATTCTCGACCTCTCGGAGGTCTACGTCGAACAGAACCGTCGTGCCGACAAGAAGCAGGCGCTGCTGCGCGGGCGGACGATCATCAACCTGTTCTTCGAGGCGTCGACCCGCACCAGCACCTCGTTCGTGCTCGCCGGCAAGCGGCTCGGTGCCGATGTTATCGAGATGTCGGTTTCGTCGTCGTCGATCCGCAAGGGCGAGACCGTCATCGACACGGCAATGACGCTGAACGCCATGCACCCGGACGTGCTGGTCGTGCGCCACCCCGAATCCGGGGCGGTGAAGCTGCTGTCGGAGAAGGTGAATTGTGCGGTGATCAATGCCGGGGACGGTAGCCACGAACACCCGACGCAGGCGCTGCTCGATGCCTTGACCATCCGCCGGCGCAAAGGGCGGCTGCACGGCCTCAAGGTTGCCATCTGCGGCGACATTCTGCATTCGCGGGTCGCCCGCTCCAACATCCACCTGTTGAACATCATGGGCGCGCAGGTGCGCGTCGTCGCGCCGCGCACGCTGCTGCCCCGCGCGGTCGAGCGACTCGGCGTCGAGGTCTTCCATCGGATGGAAGACGGGATCGACGGATGCGACATCGTGATGATGCTGCGGCTGCAGACGGAACGCATGCAGGGAACCTACTTTCCGTCGATCCGGGAGTATTTCCACTTTTTCGGCCTTGATTACGAGAAGCTCAATCGTGCCAGCGCCGATGCGTTGATCATGCATCCGGGACCGATGAACCGCGGAGTTGAGATCGATTCCGTCGTCGCCGACGATATCGGCCGCTCGGCGATCCGCGAGCAGGTGGAGATGGGCGTGGCAGTGCGCATGGCCTGCCTCGATCTGCTGGCCCGCAGCGATATCGAGCACGATCCGCGCAACGTCTGAGACGGCGATCGCGGGACTCCGCCGAAGGATTCTGTGGGACGAACAGGGAGCCGAACACGCATGACGGTGAAGAGCGAGGCAGCGATGCGGGTGGCCTACGTCGGTGCCCGCCTGCTCGATCCCGCGTCGAACCTCGATAACGCCGGCGGCCTGATCACCGAGGGCGAGCACATCGTCGATCTTGGCCCGCACGTTATCGCGGACGGACTCTCTTCCGACATCGAGATCGTCGACTGTCGCGGTCTGTGCCTTGCGCCGGGTCTCGTCGATATCCGCGTGCAGCTCCGCGAGCCGGGCGAGGAGCATAAGGGCACACTCGCCTCGGGCGGCCGCGCCGCGACCGCCGGCGGCATTACCTCGATGGTCTGCCTGCCCAACACCCGTCCGGTGATCGACGACGTCTCTGTCGTCGAGTTCGTGGCGCGGCGCGCCCGGCTGCTCGGGCTGACCAAGGTCTATCCGTACGCCGCCGTCACCAAGGGGCTGGACGGCAGCGATCTCGCCGAGATGGGCATGCTGGCCGAGGCTGGCGCCGTCGCCTTCACCGACGGGGTCAAGGCCGTCGCCAATGCCAAGCTGATGCGCCAGGCGCTGCTCTATGCCCGCACCTTCGACCTGCTCATCGTCGAACACCCCGAAGAGCCGACGCTTGCCGCCGGTGGCGCGATGAACGCGGGCGAGGTCGCAACCCGGCTTGGCCTCGTCGGCATCCCGCGCGAGGCCGAGGTGATCATGGTCGAGCGCGATATCCATCTGGTGCGGATGACCGGCGGGCGGCTGCACTTCTCCCACCTGTCGACCGCGGCGGCGATCGATGCGGTGCGCCAGGCGAAGGCGAGCGGGCTCGCGATCACCTGCGATACGGCGCCGCCCTACTTCGCGCTGAACGAGCACGCCGTCGGCGAATACCGCACGTTCGCCAAACTGTCGCCACCGCTGCGCACGGAAGAAGACCGCATGGCGGTGATCCTCGGCCTGCTCGATGGCACGATCGACGCCATCGCCTCCGACCATGCGCCGGAAGACGAGGACGCCAAGCGCCTGCCGTTTGCCCAGGCCGCCTTCGGCGGCATCGGGCTCGAGACGCTGCTGGCAATCTCGCTGTCACTGTACCACAACGGCCACCTCTCGATGCTCGATGTGCTGCGCCTGATCACCTGCAAGCCCGCCAGCCTGATGGGTCTGCCCGCCGGGCGTCTGACCAAGGGAGGACGCGCGGACCTGACGGTGTTCGATCCGGAACGACCATGGCAGATCCGCGAGCACGAGCTCTACTCCAAATCGAAGAACACGCCCTTCGACTACCGGCCGGTGCAGGGCCGCGTGGTCATGACCGTGGTCGACGGTCGGCGCGTTTTCACCCTCGACGGCTGACCGTCATGCCTGAGGCCGATCCCTGGATTTCTCTCGCCACCGGGCTCGCCGCGCTTGGCGGTTACCTGCTGGGCTCCGTTCCCTTCGGGCTCCTCTTATCGCGGCTCGCCGGCTATGGCGACATTCGCTCGATCGGCTCGGGCAACATCGGCGCGACCAACGTGCTGCGGACCGGAAACAAGCTGCTGGCACTGGCGACCCTGCTGCTCGATGGCGGCAAGGGGGCGGGGGCGGCGCTCGCGGCCGGCGCCCTCGCCGGCGAGCCGGCAGCGCTCGTCGCCGCCGGCGCCGCGGTGCTCGGCCACAGCTTTCCCGTCTGGCTCGGTTTTCGCGGCGGCAAGGGAGTGGCGACGACGCTGGGTGTCTTGCTCGCCGTTTCCTGGCCCGCGGGCGTCGGCGCTTGTCTCGTCTGGCTGCTTGTCGCGTGGCTCTCCCGCATTTCCTCGCTGGCGGCCCTGGCGGCGCTGGCCGCCGCGCCGCTGCTGATGCTCGCCCTCGCCGGTCCGGCCCATGTCGTCCTGGCGGCGCTGCTGGCGGTGCTGGGGTTCGCCCGTCACCACGCCAATATTCGCCGCCTTCTCGGCGGTACCGAGCCGCGCATCGGCGACCGGCACGGCGACCGCCCTTAAGTCGGGTCAACGGACTTCCCGGCCCGTCGCGACAGCCGTGCACGGCACGGTCTGGCCGCCGCTCGCGGAGAGCCGGCCCGTTAACCAGTTCTTACGAACTCCGGCGGCATAACAAGGCGGCAAGCCCGCCCCCCGCACCTTGAGCTGACGATGGAACGAGAGCTCCTCCACCATTTTCTGCGTTCCGGTCCGGCACGGAAGTTCGATGTGAACGGGGTGACGCGACGCATCATGCTCTCGCAACCGGGCGGAATCGATCTTCTGTTTCGAACGTCATATTGCAATACCAGCATACTGTTCAAATGCATGAATTTTGACGGTTTGCACGATACCGTCGAAGATAAGCCAATAGATATGCTGGTTTATTTTCCGTACGATCACAATAAACCGGGTGACGGTGGAGAATAATTTCTATTTAATGAAGATAATTACTGGCAGTACTTCAACGATAAAATGCGGCGCGACAACATTGACCTGCCGACGCTGCGCGAGGACTTTCTCCGACTGATAATCTTCGATTCGGTGCCGACTTTCAGTCCATTCATCCTCGAACTCGCGTTCGAACGCGCCGGCACGCCAATCCGCAAGTCCTATCTCGATATCCCGCCCGACCTGCGGGTCAAGCTGCGCGAGCACATCAAAGCCCGCATCCGCCCGCTGACGGTCGCGGCATTCGGGCGCAGCACCAGCGACGCCGAATTCATGATCGAGGACATGACCGACAAGCTATTCAGCTTGCGCAATACGAAGGAGATCATGCCGCTGATCGATGTTCTTCGCATTCCACCGGACGAATCCATTCGATTAATGTCGGCGTGGATCGGTATCACCTATTTTGAATACGAGTACGCGATCCTGCAGAAGGACATGAAGAGGTTCGCGACCTGGCTCATCGAGTTCTGCATGCCGCGAGAGGCTCTTCGCCCCGTCGAACGCGAGCGTATCTCGTCCTTCGTGAGTGAGCTGCGCATGAAAATGCGCGGAGACTGGGCCGAGATGGTGGACATATGGAAGCGATATATCGAATCCTACCAAGCCTATGTTCATCACGACGATGTCGAAACGTTCAGTGCTTTTCTACGCGGTTGTAACTCGCACTATTGGCGCCTGGCGGAGATTCTAGGAAAGCTCGAGCAGACGCTGCTGACCTGGAAACTGTTCACCCGTAATTACTTCAATATGCCGCTGCCGCACTTTCGGCTGATGGAATTCTACGCCGTGCTCAAGCGGCTGCACCTCAGCGATGAAGACATGCCGGCGATCTCGCAAAACAGCTTCGATTCATCGCTGTTCTCTCCCAGTCAGGCGCGCGCGTAGCCGCAGGCGAAACCGGGACGCGCGTAGCCGCAAGCGAAACCGGGACGCGCGTAGCCGCAGGCGAAACCGGGACGCGCGTAGCCGCGCGATAAAAAAACCAGGACACGCGTAGCCGCGCGATGGAACCAGCACTCGCCGCCTGCCGTTGATCCGATCGCATGCCAGTTTTCGGAGACGAGCGATGGGCGAGCGGCACGGATCCAGCATTAAGGATGACAAAACCTACGAAACCTTGCGACGGTCGGGCGCGAGTAAGGAAAAGGCGGCGCGCATCGCCAACGCCAAGGCCGATCCTCATCGTGAGGACCCGTCGAAAAAAGGCGGCCGGGCGCCGGCGTATGAGGATTGGAGCAAGCGCGACCTCCTCGCCCGAGCACGGGAGATCGGCATTGACGGGATCACGCGCATGGCCAAGGCCGAGTTGATCGAGGCGCTCCGCCACCACTGAGCCGCAGCCTTCACCGGCGGTGGCGCTCGCGGCCCGCGCCGGTGATACGGCAAGACACCCCACGGCGGGCGCCGGTGCAGGAATCGAACGACCGGCGCGGCGACGCGCGCTACCCTGCGGGCGCAAGCCGAAGCGCACGAGACGGCGTTTCGGCACAAACCCGACAGACCAGGTGTCCCGCCATGTCCAGCGAGCTTGTCCTCTACACCAATCCGATGTCACGCGGTCGCATCGTGCGTTGGATCCTCGAGGAGATCGGCCACCCCTATCAAACCGAGCTGGTCCCATACGGGGCGACGATGAAGGCGCCCGAATACCGCGCGATCAATCCAATGGGTAAAGTCCCCGCGCTGAAACACGGCAACGTCGTGATCACCGAGTGCGCCGCGATCTGCGCTTATCTCGCCGACGCGTTCCCCGCCGCCGCGCTCGCGCCGGCCTCCGGCGATCGCCTGCGCGGGCCGTACTACCGCTGGCTGTTCTTCTTCGCGGGTCCGCTTGAAGCTGCGAGCACGAACAAGATGCTGGGGGTCACGGTACCCGAGGACAAGCGAGGGTTTGTCGGCTATGGCAGCCTTGACGAGGTACTGGCGGTGATCGACGCCGCCCTTTCCGGTCGCGATTTTCTTGTCGGCGACCGCTTTTCCGCCGCGGACGTCTATGCCAGCGCGCATCTCGGCTGGGGCATGCAGTTCGGTACCGTGGAACGGCGCCCCAGATTCGAGCGCTATTGCGAGCGGCACAGCGCCCGCCCGGCGGCGATCCGCGCGCGGGAAATCGACGACGCGCTGCTGGCGAGCCAAGCGGAAGCGCCTGAACCGTCCTGATCAGGGTTGACCTTGATCAAGATTTGCGCGCGCGGCCCAGTGCGTATCAGCAGTGGTGTGTCAGCGGCGGCGCAAGAGCAATCCGCGGCCGGCCGGCGCTGACGCGCCGCAAGGCGCCTGGGCTCAGAACGGCGCGGGAAGGCTGCGGCGGTAGCGCGTCACCAGGCGCTTGCCGCTGCCGGGCAGATTGAAGCCGGCGTCGATGCTGATGACCGCGTCGGTTGAGAGCGGCGTCGTTTCCTGGGGCGCGAAGGCGAGCCGGTCGGGACTGGCGAGGGCGGAGGGATCTCCGACGCCGCGATAAACCGTCCGGAAGCGGTCGTGGTCGACGTCACAGAAGCAGTAGCCCCGGAACAAGCCGTTGAAGTAGGGAATGTGCGGATTGTCCGCATCGACGCTCGCCTTGACCGCGACATGGCTCGCTCGCGGGTCGATATCGAGAAACGTCGAGGAGATGGACGTACAGACGAATTCCGCCGCCAGCGCGTCCGAGCCCTGATCATCGAAGTCGCGCAGGAGATTGGCGGCCCAGGCGGAGTGGATATCGCCGCTCACAAAGATGGGGTTGTTCGGCCGCAGGATTTCGAGCGTATCGAACAGCCGCTGACGCGCCGCCGGATAGCCGTCCCAGGCATCGACGTTGTAAAGGTTGCTCACCTGCGCGGCGACCGCCAGAAGCTGGCCCTTCAGCGACGCGGGGATACTGGCGTTGTTGGCGATGGCGAGCCGTCCGGCCTCGATCAGGTTCCAGCGGGTCATCATCACCTGCTGGGCGATGATGTTCCAGCGCGACGTCGACTGGCGCAGCCCGTCAGCCAGCCATAATTCCTGCGCCTGGCCCATCATCGTCGCGTTGGGATCGTTGATGCCGTCGGTATCGTAGATCTCTTCGCCGAACACCGCTTCGAGCGCCGCGCTGTGCGGATCGGTCGAGCCGAAACCGTCGCCGGCCGGCTGATCGGAACGGAACTGCCGGGTGTCGAGCACGTGGATGTCGGCGAGGTCACCGAACTGCAGCCGGCGGTGGAGCGCAAGATTGCCCGAGGCCGAGACGACGCGGTTTTCCAGTCGCAGCGGCATCTGCTCGGCATAGACCTTGTACGCCCCGGCGCGGCGCGCGCGGAAATCCGCGCCCTGAAGATCGCCGCTCTCCTCGGTCGAGAGGCCGGCGTAATTGTTTTCTACCTCGTGATCATCGGGCGTAACGATGAAGGGAAAATTGGCGTGCGCATCCTGCAGGTTGTGATCGATCCGGTACTGCGCGTAGCGGTTCCGGTAGTCGGCGATGGTAAAACACTCCGACGTGCCGGAATGGACCCGGCCCGGCAGGTCCGGCGTGCGCGACGGGCCACCTTCGTAGATGTAATCGCCGACGTGCACGACGAAGTCGATGGCGCTGTCCTCGTGATAGCGCCGGTGAGCGATGTCACGCCACGCGGGATAGTAGCCTTGCTCGTAGTTCTGGCAGGAGACGAGAGCGAAACGCATCCGCTCGCTGACTTGTCCCGGCCGGGGGAACGTGCGCGTCCGCCCGATGCGGCTGCGTGCGCCAAGTGCTTCAAAGCGGTAGTAGAGCCACGCGTTCGATGGCAGGCCGGTGGCCGGCGCATGCACGGCATGGCCGTTGCGGGCGAGCGCGGTGACGACGCCGCCGGCGATAACGTTGGCCATGTCCGGATCGCTCGCAACCGTCCAGGTCACCGGCACCGGTGCCGGCGGCATGCCGCCGCCGTTGAGCGGGTCGGGGGCGAGGCGCGTCCACAGCACCGCCGAGGTGCCGCTCGGATCGCCCGAGGCGACGCCGAGAGAGAACAGACCGGAGGGCTCTTTCGCCTGCGCGCGCCCGCCACGAAGGACGGCGGGCGCGGCAAGAATACCGGCGAGGGCACCCGCCCCCTGCACCACACGGCGGCGGCTGACTCCGGCTTCGGCATCGCGCCGTTCTTCGCCAGCGACCGAACAGCCACTCTGATCGGCGCAGTTTGTCCGTTTGATCATCGGGTGCTCCCTTCCTTCAGACCGACCGGGGTTTGCTAAGAAAATCGGCGGTGTGCGCACAACATGCAGCCGGAATGTAAAGGGATAAGAGCTGATCATATCACGTGTAATTATCATGACCGATTTATGAGACTTAGATGACGAAAATTTATATCTCGGATATACTCGGTATATATTTAATTATATTATAATTATTTACGTTTTGTAAAATATTGCGCGCGGGCTGACGCGACTTAGTCTACGGGACGGCTTCGATACAGATGAATTCTTGTCTGCGGCGGTAACCTCTGGCACGTGGAGCGGAGCACGAGTCTCCGCGGTAGCGGCTATGGCACGGAAGAGGATCGCAATCCGGTCCGGATCACGTCTTGACCGCCAGGCGGCATTCCCCGGTTAATGCACCCACGCCCCCCGCGTACCCCCCACAAGCCCAAGGAGGCATGAATGAGCGAGCCGCAAGACCGTGGGCGAAGGGATGAGCCGGGCGGTGTGGCGAAGACGGACGCGGGCGATGCTCGCGCGCTCGTGTTGTTTTCAGGCGGACAGGATTCGACGACCTGCCTTGCCTGGGCGCTCGATCGCTTCGAGACCGTCGAGACCATCGGCTTTGATTACCGGCAGCGCCACGCCGTGGAGCTGTCCTGTCGCGCCGCCGTGCTCGCCGGCCTATGCGCGCTCGACGCTGGCTGGAGAAGCCGGCTCGGCGCCGATCATCTCGTTGATCTCGGCGTGCTCGCCGACATCGGCGACAGCGCGCTGACGCGCGAGCGGGCGATCCGCATGACCGAAAAGGGCCTGCCGAACACCTTCGTGCCCGGACGCAACCTCGTGTTCCTCAGCATCGCCGGTGCCATCGCCTACCGCTGCGGCGTACGACACATCGTCGCCGGGATGTGCGAGACCGATTATTCCGGCTACCCGGACTGCCGGGATGACACGATCAAAGCGGTGCAACTCGCCCTCAACCTCGGCATGGAAAGCCGCTTCGTCGTGCACACGCCGTTGATGTGGCTCGACAAGGCGGCGACCTGGCGGCTGGCGCACGATCTCGGCGGCACGGCGCTGATCGACCTCGTTCGCGAGGAGACGCACACCTGTTACCTCGGCGAGCGGACGCAGCGCCACGACTGGGGCCGCGGGTGCGGGGAATGCCCCGCCTGCCGGCTCCGCGCCGCCGGTTGGCAGCGATACCGCGCCGAAGCGGCTGGAGATGGCGAATAAGCGCCGCGAAACGGCCCAATCCAAGGTCGAGAACGCTGGGCCGATAAGGTGAGCCGACTTATGCCGGCGGCGCGTCTTCCGTGTCGTCCGGTACCCGCCGGTAACCCTTTGCCCGCATACAGCGATCGAAGAGATCGTACTTGAGCGTGACCTGATCGAAGGCGAGGCTGGGAGCGTAGGGCATCCATACCGGCGGTCCGAACTGCTGCCAGGGAACCACCGGAATGGCATGGCTCCGCCCATTCGGGCTTTGCACGCCGACGAAATAGGGCACGAGGAACGGCTGTTCGTTCAGTGCCTGCGCCCGGCTACGCGCCGCCGCACGGCAGTCCTTGCGATCGGCCTCGGCTGTCGGTGCATCGGTGTCGTCCCGCTCCCAGCGCAGCGGTGTACACCCTGCCACAACGATAAGAACGACGAGCACTCCGCGCAAAAGATGCATCGAACGGCCCCAACGCATCGCATCGCCACGGGCGCGGCGCCCGCGCAGCCCCGCAGAACTGCGCCGAACCGCTGCTACCCTTGGGTTCAGCGGGACTTCAGCTTGGCGGCGATAAACAAGGCAATGACGGCACCGACCACGGCGGTGACGATCTGGCCGACAAGGTTGTGCGCCGTCAACCCGAGAAGGGTGAATACCAGCCCGCCCAAAAGCGCGCCGATCACGCCGACCACGAGGTTGCCCAGCAGCCCGAAGCCACTGCCCTTGGTGATCTGTCCGGCGATCCATCCGGCCAGAAGTCCGATGATGAGAAACGAAATCAGCCCGCCGATCATCCAATCCTCTCCGATCCAGCTCGTCTTGGTGGGAGAGATGTAGAGTCTGTCCGCGCCCAGAGCAATGTCGGGCCCGGAGCAATCTCGGGCCCGGGGCAATGTCGAACCTGGAACGATATCGGGCTTGTCCGGGCGCCTGGACGATCGCCGCGATGAGCGCGCCGCGCAAAAAAGCGGTGATCAAATGTCGTCGTTGATCGTCAGCGCACCGCTCGGGCCGGTTCCACGCGATCCGTCTCGCCCATAGCCAAGCGGTCGTGCGCGCGCCACCGCGCCGCCGATGATCTGCGCGATCCGGTCAGAGGCCTGAATGGCGCCGCGCAGTGCCTTGAGTTCCGCACCCGTCGCTTCATCCAGCTCCTTCAGGCAGGTGATCAGCGTCGGGCCGTCGGCGAGGGACAAAATACCATCGCGCCCGGCGTCACGAAGCGCTGGAGCATGGTGCGCGAGGCTGCGAAGCAGAGACTCCTTTTCACCGTTCAACGCGCCAATCTCGTGATAGCGACCCGCCTTGAGCAGAGCAATTTCACGGCGCAACAGGGCGCTCAGAGCCCCGCCGTTCCGCACGGTTTCGCCGACGGCCACCTCGAGCGCCCGGCGATCGCCGTCTGACGACAGCTCGCTCACGATATCCTCCTTCAGCCATTCACCATGCGCGCGACGAGCCGTGAGTCCGGCGACGGCAATCTGGCCTGCGCATGGAGTACCATTAATTGCATATGCATGTTTATAAACACTTGACGAGAGTGCTAATGTATTCTAATCTCGTATCAGTTGTTGTTATCCTGCGTACGTTGTAGGCATAGGAGCATCAGGAGTAACGTCAATGTCACCGGTAGCCGCCTTACGATCGGTTGCGTCCCCGGTGTCCGAGCTTTCGAGAGATACGACGAACAGCTCGACAGCGGCATCGCTGGACGCCGTGTCCGCCGCTTCAACGGAAGCAAGCGTCACGACCGCGGTTCCGGCGGTCACTGCCGGCGCACGGACGGACGACGAGCGTCAGGACACGCCCGAGATTTACTCCGCCAGCACGTCGTTCGACGCCGCCACCGGAGAATGGGCTTTCGTCATCGAGCGCCACCCGCCCGAGACCGGTGTGACCGTCGCAAGCCAGAAGGGATTTGTCTCCCACTATCTGGCGATGGCCACGTCATCGGCCGACCTGCGCAATGCCTTCAGCATGCGGATCTGAGCCGGCCCGCACGTCGCGACGACACAGGGTCGCCGCCGCAACGGCGAAGGCTCAAACCCTCCGCCCCCCGCCCACCTCACCGGCACTCCGGCGGGCGATCCCTTGCTTATCTCGTTCGCGCCCGCGCACTCGCCGCAACCGATGTTTGCCGGCGAGCACCGCAGTGACATCCCGTTCGCCAAGCGCAAATATCGGCACGGTGCGTGACGTGAGTGCCGGCACCTTGCGAAACGCAAATACCGGCGCCGTGAGCGCGCGGCACGGCGTCGCTCCCCAACCGGCCCTCCCCCGCCCCGCCGCCGCCAACCCGGCAGATTTTGCCCCCGGCGCGGGACGTTTTTACCGGCATCCCCGCCTTCTCCTCGCGCGGCAAGCACAGAAATTACGTGAATTCAGTTACTTGCGCTCAGGCACGCCGATTGCGATCGGGTTAACGAGCCGGCGGTTGCGGTCTTCGGCACGCGGGCGAAACCTTGTACATGGAGAGTAGACGATGAGCCTTTCCGGCGCCATGAATACGGCGGTAACCGGCATCAATGCCCAGTCGAAGGCGCTTGGCAACATTTCGGACAACGTCGCCAATGTGCAGACGACCGGCTACAAGCGAGTCGAAACCTCGTTCGCCAGCCTTCTTACCCAGGCGACGCCGCGCGATCACGAACCGGGAGGCGTGCTCAGCCGGCCGCTATACATGAACAATGTGCAGGGAACGATCCAGTCGACCGGCACGATCACCAATCTTGCCATCGCCGGCGAAGGCATGTTCGCCGTCAGTCAGAAGACCGGCGTCTCGACGTCGGGCGGCACACCGACGTTCGCCACCGATCCGCTCTACACCCGTGCGGGCGATTTCAGCCTCGACGATCAGGGCTACCTCGTCAACGGTTCGGGCTACTACCTGAACGGCTGGACGGTCGATACCACCACCGGCATCGTCTCCAAGAACGCGACCCTGCCGATCCAGGTCACGCAGCTCAAGGACAATCCCCAGCAGACGACATCGATCAGCCTGTCGGCGAACCTGCCGACCCAGCCCGATTCAAACCTCGACGTCAATAGCGCGAACGCCGTCATCGACATGCCGCCGCAAGCGGTCACCGTCTACGATCCCCAGGGCACGGGGCACGTGATCGAACTCGGGTGGTCGTGGGACTCGGCGACGCCGGACACCTGGTCGCTCGCCCTCGCCTCGTCCGATGCGGCGATTACCACCGTGGCGCCGACGACGACCAACGATCCGGTTCCGCTCCAGTTCTACACGTCGAACAATGCCGGCACCGGCGCGCAGGCGGGCAGCATCGATAACATCGACGGCGCGGCAACCGGAACCGTCGGCTCCGATGCCAACATCTCCTTCCTGATCACCTATGCCAACGGCGATACCCAGTCGATCACGCTCGATTTTGGCGCGTACGGGGTCGCTCAGCAACTCACCAACTTCACCGGCACCGACATCGACTTCAATTCCGCGACACAGGATGGCCTGCCGCCGGGATCGTTCCGCAATCTTTCGATCAGCGACGACGGCATGGTGACGCTGAACTACGACAACGGCAATCAGAAGACCGTTTATCAGGTGCCGATCGCGCAGTTCCAGAACTACGAGGGCCTGCAGTCGGAGCCCGGGAACGCGTTCAGCGCTTCGTCGGAGAGCGGTACGCCAGCGCTGCTGTCGGCCGGCGCCAACGGTACCGGCAACATCCAGTCGTCGAGCGTTGAAGGCTCGAATGTCGATGTTTCGTCCGAACTGGTCAAAATGATCCAGGCGCAATCGGCCTACGCGGCCAACGCCCGCGTCATCTCCACCGCCAACGAGATGCTGCAGACAATCGAACAGGTGGCGCGATAGCGTCATGGCGCCGTCGCCTCCGGCCCCCCGAACCCCGCTCGGGACCGGCGACGACGGCGCGATGAAAACCACGGGCGGCGCTGATCGGATACCAGCGGTACCGCTGTTCGGATAGCGGATATCGCCACCGGCGCCGCACGGCTGCGAGCCGCGCGGAAGGCAGAGCGGTCACGCCACGGGTTCGGCCGGCGTCGCCAGCGCTCGATCCCGCTCCATCGCCCGCCGGCAAGCCGGGCGTGCCTCCAGCCGCGCGATATAAGCGGCGATCTCGGGGCGGTCCGGAATCGCATCGATCATCCGCCCCCAGCGCAGGCTCGATCCGATGAGCACGTCCGGGGCGGAAAATGCCTCGCCGAGCAGGAAGGGGCCGGGCTCGATCGCGCCGGTCAGCACCGAGAGCAAGGTTTCGAAATCGCCGTAGCCGCTCGCCTGCCGCGGCGTATCGGTCCGCTTCAGCATGCGGTCGAGCAGGGCCGGCTCGAGGCAGCTGTTCATGAAGAACATCCACTTCAGATAGGCGCCGCGCCGGGGATCGCCGGCCGGGACCTCCAGTCCCGCAGCGCTGAAGGTCTCGGCGAGATAGCAGCAGATTGCCGCCGTCTCGGTGATCACCGCGCCGTGGTGGACCAGCGCCGGAACCTTGCCCATCGGATTGACCGACAGATACGCGGGCTCGCGATTTTCGCCCCTGGACATGTTCAGCACGCGCAGCGCGTAGGGTTGCCCGATCTCCTCCAGCATCCACAGCACGATGGACGAGCGTGAAGGCGAGATATGATAGAGAATCAGATCGTCCTGGTCGGCCATCCGCGTTTCCTCCTGTTGCAACGTTGCATGGCGATGTGGCGGTTTGCGCCTGCGGTTTCCAGGTGGACCTCGCCGTCGCCGGGTTGCGGCGGCGAGGCGCATGATCGTCCGAACGATCAGCGCACGACAACCTCCCCGCGCATATGGGGATGAAGCGAGCAGAAGTATTCGATCGTCCCCGGCGACGAAAAGGTCATGGAAAAGCGCTCCTGCGCATCGAGCCCGGGAGAATTGATCGAACGGTTCGCCGTGGTCACAGTATGCGGCGTATCGTCCTCGTTCACCCAGGTGACTGTCGTGCCTGGCGCGACGGTCAGCGTCGGCGGATCGAAGGTGAAGTTACGGATAACGATGAGCGCATCTTCGGGCGCGGCGGCGTGGCTGCGGTGGACGAGCAGGTTCGCCCCGCACACCAGCGCGCCGAGGACGACGAGGGCGTAGAGCCCGGCGCTGATCCCGGTGGCAAGGTAGCCGGCCAGGCGCCCGAGCGGGCAGGCGCGACGCCGGCGCGGACCGGAAGGCATGGTCATCTTTGCCCTCCGCTCAGGCGTCGTCTGCCAAGCTCGCATCGGTCACCGCCAGCGGTCCTGGCGCGCGCGCAACCGAGATGGAGCGGATGCCGAGGCTCGCCGCCAGCTGATCCGCCGGAACCTTGAGCGGCCCCGGCGCCGGCGCGGTGCCGGCCACCGGCTGGGGAAACGCGGTGGCGCGGGCCGTATAGAAGGCGATGTTGCCTTCGACCTTCTGCACGATCTGGTGGATGTGGCCGTTGAGAACGGTCACCGAGCCAAAGCGCTTGAGGTAGGCGAGCGCGGCATCGCTGTCCTGCGTGCCCCACCCCCACTGTGGATAGATCGACCACAATGGCATGTGGGCGAAGACGACGATCGGCGTGCTTGCCGTGCGCCCGCGCAGATCGTCCTCCAGCCATTCGAGCTGCGGGCCGCCGAGCTGGCCGAGGCCGCCGGCGCCAAGGCCGATGACGTTAACCAGCGCGATGAAATGAACCCCGGCCTGATCGAAGCTGTACCAGGGCGCCCGCTCGCGGCCGTGCGGAAAGCGGGCGAAAAACGCCGCACCGTCATCGCCGATCACGTCGTGCTCGCCCGGCAGAACGTGCAGGTCACCCACGTGGATCGTGCGCAAGGCCTCGCCGGCGACGTCAAACTCGCCCGGCTTGGAGAGATGGGTGACATCGCCGGTATGGACGACGAACGTCGGCGGTTGAGTCATGCCATTGATCTTGGTGATCGCCTGACGCAGGGTAGCCTCGACGTCCGGATTTGCTTCCTTGTTGAACCCGATGTGGCTGTCGCTGATCTGCACGAACGAAAAGGCACGAGCCGCCGCCGTGTCCTTGCCGCCGGCGGCGGATGTGACCGACGCGGCGTCGTCAAGCGCCAGCGCCTTCGGCACGCCGCCTGCCATCGTCCACACCACCCCGGTGCCGGCCCACGCCATGCATTTCAGGAATTTGCGTCGATCTCTTGCCTGCGTCATCACCGTCTCCTTGCGAGCACGTTGTTCGAACCCACCGCTCAGACCACGACCCGGTGATTTTTCTTCCAAGAATATTTTTGCCGGTAACGGGAATAATCACCGCGCTTCCGCCGTCTGGTGCGGGTGCGCGATTGGTGGAGACGCGCTGTTGCCTGGGGCCCATTCGCAAGGGGCAGATTGGCCAGAAGCACAGTGGTCAGGGCCGCGATGGCCAGAGGTGAAGTCTTGAGCGACAACGACAAGGCGCGGCGGTTCCGCGACCTGGCGATGCCGCACCTCGACGCCGCCTATAACCTCGCGCGCTGGCTGACGCGCAACGATGATCAGGCGCAAGACGTGGTTCAGGAAGCCTATCTGCGGGCGTTTCGCTACTTCGACGGCTTTCGCGGCGGCGATCCGCGTGCGTGGCTGCTGAAGATCGTCCGCCGCGCCAGCTATGACTGGCTGGAGACGGTATCGGTGCGGCGGGAAACCCAGGCCGGGGATGACGCAGACGATGAAAGCGATGCGATGGACGCGCTTGCCAGCCGCTCGATCGATCAGGGCTCCGACGATCCCGAGACCCTGCTTTTGCGCCGGCGGGATACGGAGTTATTGAACGCCCTCATCGCCGAGCTTCCGGTCGAGTATCGCGAGGTGCTGGTGCTGCGTGAGATCGAGGACCTGTCCTACCGCGAGATCGCCGAGGTCGCCGCCGTTCCGATCGGCACGGTGATGTCGCGGCTGGCACGGGCGCGCGGCCTGCTGCGCCAGGCGTGGCGGCGGCGGCATCAGCAGGGAGCGGGCGCGAATGCGCTGTGACGACGCCCGGCGGCAGGCCGATGCCGCGCTCGACGGCGCCCTTAAGGCAGACGAGCAGGACGCCATCGAACAGCATCTGGCAACCTGCCCCGCATGCCGGGCCGCGGTCGCCGCCGATCGGCGGATGGGCGACGCCGTGCGGCGCTTCGCCCGCGCCTATCCCGCCCCCCGGACGCTTCATGCGCGCATCGACGCCGCCCTGACGGCGGCCCCGGAAACAGTTCCGGGAGCAACCCCGGGATCGGGCGCGAGCCGGCCATGGCTGCGCCATCTGAAGGAACGGTGGGCACGGCCGATGGCGAGTGCGCTGTCCGGCGCGGTGCTGGCGAGCGCCCTGACCTTGTGGATCGCCGTGCCGCCGGACCGGCAGCGGCTGGCGGACGAGGTCGTCTCCGCCCACGTCCGCTCGCTGCTCGCCGCGCATCTGACGGACGTCGCCTCGTCGGATCAGCACACGGTCAAGCCGTGGTTCACCGGCAAGGTCGATGTCGCTCCACCGGCGACGGACCTGGCGACGTCCGGTTTCGCCCTGATCGGCGGCCGCCTCGATTACCTCGACGGCCGGCCGGTCGCGGCGCTCGTCTACCAGCACCGCCGACACGTCATCAACGTCTTCGTCATGACCGATACCGGCGACGGACCGCCGGTTCCGCGCAGCGATCAGGGATTCGCCATCGAGTCCTGGCGCGCCCGCGGTTTGCGCTTCATCGCCGTCTCCGACGCCGCGCCCGCCGACCTGCGGCGGCTGGCGGCGCTGCTCGCCGCTGAGCCGCCGTCCACGGACCAGCCCGGCGCCGGTGATGGCGCTAATTCTGCCGGTGCCGGCGGTGGCGTTAATCCCGGGGGCGAGCGGCCGACGAACTGAGTACCGTCTCAGACGGCGATGGCGGAGGCGGCCGCGGCCTTCGTCTCGGCGGGTGGCAGCGCCGGCAGTGCCGCGCGCGCGCGCTGAACGAAGGCGATGGCCTTGTCCCGGTCCTTATCGCCGTTGGTCCCATCGACGCCGCTGTTGACGTCGACACCGAACGGTTGAACCGCGGCGATCGCCTCGGCGACGTTCTCCGGCGTCAGGCCGCCGGCGAGGATCACTGGCCGATCGATGGCGCGCACCACGTCGGCGCTGATCGACCAGTCATGGACCGCGCCGGTGCCGCCGATCCGCTCGGCGGTCCGGCTGTCGAGCAGCAGGGCGTCGACTTCGCGCGCGACCGCCTCCGCCTCCGCGATCGCCTGCGGGCCGGTGACGT
Organism: Rhodospirillales bacterium; assembly: GCA_016712595.1. Classification (NCBI taxonomy): domain Bacteria; kingdom Pseudomonadati; phylum Pseudomonadota; class Alphaproteobacteria; order Rhodospirillales; species Rhodospirillales bacterium. The sequence continues at coordinate 506,964 of JADJQT010000002.1, read as the reverse complement.
GAACCGCCTTGATCAGCGCCACCCGGGGCAGCGCCCGGCGAATGCGGCGGATGTCCGCCGGGGCGATCTCGTCATGCAACTGGATCATCGCCGTCGGCACCTGTTCGTGCAAGGCGAGCACCTGCTGGGCGCGGACGAGGTGGGTGACCAGCACGCTCATCACCCCGCGTGGAATGCGCTCGAGCAGCGCCCGTGCCCGATCGGGCGCCAGCGCATCCTCGCTCAAGTGACGGACGCCGACGATCAGGCCGACGGCATCGGCACCGGCGTCGAGGGCGATGTCGATATCACCCGCGCGACGGCTGCCGCAAATCTTCACCCGCCACATCGATGGCTCCTTTGCGTTACCAAGGACCTGACCCTTACCGCGCAACATCGGCGCGGACACGCCGCGCTCTCGGGACAACGCATCACCGGCCTCGCCGGGTCCCGGCCCCGCGCCGACGGCCTGGCGCGATCACACCGTCTTATGGCTGCGAAAGGCGATCATTCAGCGTCTTGGCGGCGACCACGCACTTCGCCGTGGCCCAGGATAGCGAACGCATCGCCGAAAAGCCATGATCGAGCGGATCGCGGTTGCGCAAAATCGCTTCCGCGCAGATGCGAACGGCCGGATCGTCGGGAGCCAGCTCCGCTGCGAACGCCGAGATGAACAGCGCCGGAGTGTAATGCGTATACTGGTAATTGAATGCTTTATCGCCGCTCTCACCGGCGAGATCGATCCATTCGTGGCTAAACCGGGCGAGATCATCGCCCTGATCGGCCAACCAGGCCTCCGATCGGCTGACCTGATCGTCATCGATGAGATCGGCGAATCCCGTTTTGCGGGCAAGCCCCAGTGCCCGCAAGGCGTGGATGGTATGGGCGACCTTGCAGGCCTCGTCGTTGCCGAAATGCCCGCCCTTGGCCTCGCCCTGCAGATAGCGCACGCCGCACTTGATCGCCCGGATCCCGCGCTCGGAGCGAACATCGCCGTCCGTATCGCGCGCGGTCAGCAGCGCGCACAGGGCCAGCGACGTAGGAAAGACCTTGGGCGGAAAATCGGCCGAGGGGCGAAACGCCCATCCGCCGCAACGACCGCCGGTCTGGCACTTCAGCAGCCGGTTGACGGCGGTGCGGGCCGCGGGCGCATCCGATCCCCGTCCGCCGGCGATCAGCGCCATCAGCGCATGGCAGGTGCGGACGGTGTCCGGCACGCGGAAGTCCTGGTGTGGGCGGCGCTTCGGGCGCCTGCCCCAGGCGCCGCCGTGGCCGGGAAAATCGCCGTCGTCGTCGGACATCTGCTGACGGACGAGAAACGCGAGGCCGCTTTCGATCACCAGCGCGTCGCCGCCGCATTCGACCAGGGCGAGAACCACCTCCGCCGTGTTCAGGCTGTTGGCATCGTCGTTTCCGAACTGGCCCCAGCCGCCCACGGCGTCGCCCTTGTCCTCCTGAAGGTTTCCGAGCCAGTCGACCGCCCGGCGGCTATCGCACGACAGCTCGCGCGATATCGCATCGATGGCCTGCGCCGATCGTCCCCCGCGCCGCTCGCCCTCCCGCTCGCCGTTCCCTCTTGGCAACGGCGCAAAGCCGCCGGTATCGGCGGGCGCGTCGCCGTCGATGACCTCGACGAGCTTTCTGACGTGCTCCGCCGCTTCGGCGATCTTCTTCCTGACCACGACCGAACGCAGCGACTTCAACCGTAGCGGCTGCCAGTCGATCCAGGTGCGTTCCCAGATCGCCAGCACAAGAGAATCGCTCACCTTCTCGCGCGGCAGGGTGAATGCCGGATGAGCGATGTAACGCAGCGGCAGGATCAGCCGCGCCTTGCCGACGCTGGCCTGGGCGAGAAAGCGCTCCAGCTCGCGGCGGCATTCGCTGCGATCGAAATAGGTCGGCGTGGCAACGACAAAAAGGAAGACGCTGGCATCGAGCGCTTCGTTAATGCCCGGGCTCCATTCGCGCCCCCAGCCGAGATCCTTGACGTCCTGAAAAATCGGAATCCGCCGCCCGACGAGCTTGCGGATCTCGCGCTCGAGCGCGTCGCGCAATCGCGAAATCTGCTGGTCGTCGTCGTCTTCTCGCGCATAACTGAGAAAGCCGACGAGGTTCGTGCCTTGCGGCATATTGCTTAACCCCCGGCGCGTCCGCAGCGTCTTGCGATTGTAACGCCGCCGCCCGGTTTGTCATCCATGCGCAGCGCGCGTCGCCCGGATTAAGTGCAGTAGTCCGGGTCCTTTGGGGTAGGACGGGTCTAAAGCAACGCGTTGACTCGTCGCATGCGTTTCCCCTCGGCCCCAACCCGGCTTGCCAGGCAAAAAAGACCGCGCGGTGGGCGGGCAGAGCTGTCTTTACTCTAAGATGAGGGCGCCCCAGGGCGGCAGAAGGGCGCGGCCGCCGTCGACGGTGGCGGGGGGTGTGCCGAGCGCCGGTGCGTCGAGGGGTTGTGCTCCGGTGTGATCGAGCGCGACGGATCGCGGCTCGGCGCCGAGGTTGAAGGCGCAGAGCACCCGGTCCGTGCCCGCCGTGCGCTCGAAGGCGAGGACGGGCTCGGGCGCATCGAGGAAGCGGATATCGCCGCGGACCAGCGCGGGATGGCGCTTGCGCCAGGCAAGAAAGCGGCGGGTGAAGGCGAGCACCGAGGCGCTGTCGGCGTCCTGGCGGTCGGCGGCGAGGATGGCATGACGGGGATCGACCGGCAGCCACGGCTCGATGCCGGCAGGGCAGAAACCGGCGTTCTCCGCGTTCGCCCGCCACGGCATCGGTGTGCGCGCGCCATCGCGGCCGCGGTTGCGCGGCCAGAACGCGCGTCCTTCCGGATCGCGGATGCGCGCGAACGGAACATCGGCCTGTGGCAGGCCCAGTTCCTCGCCCTGGTAGACAAAGACCGTACCGCGCAGCGCGGTGAGCACGGCGATGAGCAGCCGGGCGAGGCGCGGATCGCCGTCGGTGGCGCCGGTGGCCACCGCCCAGCGGCTGGCGACGCGAACGACATCGTGATTGGAGAACGCCCACGCCGGCCACGCCGCCTTCGAACCCCGCGCCATCGCCTCGAGCGCACCGCGGATCAGTGCGACGGATACGTCTTCGCGCATCAAAAGAAAGCTGTAGGCGGTATGGTAGCGATCGGGGCCGTCGATGTAGGCGATCATCGTTGCGATCTGATCGTCGGTCGAGGCGAGTTCGGCCACCGCCATCCGTCCGGAATACCTGTCGAGCAGGGCGCGAAAGCGGGAGACGAAGGCGAGCGTCTCCGGCTGGTCGCGATTGTAGAGCGGGCGCTGCATCCGGTAGGGCTGATCACCGATCGGCTGCGGATTCGGCGGATTGTCGGTCAGGCGGCGGTCGTGGCAGAAGAGGTTGGCGACGTCGATGCGAAAACCATCGACGCCACGGTCGAGCCAGAACGCGGCGATGCCCAGCACCGCGTCCTGCACGTCCTTATTGTGGAAATTGAGGTCCGGCTGCTCCGGCAGGAAGTTGTGCAGGTAGTACTGGCGGCGGCGGGTATCCCACGTCCACGCCGCGCCACCGAATACGGCGAGCCAGTTGTTGGGCGGCGTGCCGTCCGGCTTGGGATCGGCCCAGACGTACCAGTCTGCCTTGGGATTGTCGCGGCTCTGCCGGCTCTCGGCGAACCACGGGTGAGCATCGGAAGAGTGCGAGTAGACCTGATCGATAATCACCTTCAGGCCCAGCCGATGGGCTGCGGCGAGCAGGGCGTCGAAGTCGGCGAGTGTTCCGAACAGCGGATCGACGTCGCAGTAATCGGCGACGTCATAGCCGAAGTCCTTCATCGGCGAGACAAAGAATGGCGACAGCCAGATACCGTCGACACCGAGGCCGGCGACGTAGTCGAGCCTGCGGGTGATGCCGGCAAGATCGCCGATGCCGTCGCCGTTGGCATCGGCAAAGCTCCACGGATAGATCTGATAGATCACCGCGCCACGCCACCAGTCCTGCGACATCTTTGTCTCCCGCGATCAAACAAAACGGCCGCCCATCGGGGCGGCCGTTCGCTTGGCGCGCCGTTTCGACGGCTCAGTTTATCAGCCCGAGCAGCCTCGGAAGGCCCAGCGTGAGGCCCGGCCAGTAGGTGACCAGGATAAGAAACGCCAACATCGTTCCCAGCCACGGCCAGACCGCGACCGTCAACTCGGTGATGCCCATCTTGGTGATACCACTGGCGACGAACAAGTTGAGGCCGACGGGAGGATGGCACATGCCGACCTCCATGTTGACGGTGATCAGAATGCCGAAGTGGATCGGGTCGATACCAAGCCCGACCGCGATCGGAAACAGCAGCGGCGCCATGATCAAAGTGATCGACGACGGCTCCATGACGTTGCCGGCGAGCAGCAAAAGGATATTCACGCCGAGCAGGAACAAGATGACGCTGAGGTTCTGATCAATCATCCACTGCGCCATCGCCTGGGGGATATTCTCGTTGGTCATCAGGAACGAGAAGAGAATGGCGTTGGCGATGATGAACAGCAGCATCGCGCTCATGTTCGCCGAATCGAGCAGGACCTTCGGCACCTGACGCAGCGTCATGTCCTTGTAGATGAAGACGGCGACGACGAAAGCGTAGACGGCGCTCACCGCCGCGGCTTCGGTCGGCGTGAACAAGCCGGCATAGATGCCGCCAATGACGATGACGATGAGCAGCAGCCCCCAGACGCTCTCGTTGAACGCCTTGATGACGGTCCTGAAGTCCGCCCGCGGCAGACGCGGGAAGTTGCCGCGCCACGCCCGGTACCAGGTCATTCCCGCCAGCATCGTGGCGAGGACGGCACCGGGGATGATGCCGGCGATGAACAGTGTGCCGATCGAGGTATTGGTCGCCACCGCGTACATGACCATGACGATCGACGGCGGAATGAGGATGCCGAGCGCTCCCGAGGTGGTGATCACGCCGGCGCCGAAGCGCTTCGGATAGCCGAGCTTGACCATTGCCGGCAAAAGGATCGCGCCGATGGCGACGACGGTCGCCGGGCTCGATCCGGACACGGCGGCAAACAGGGCGCAGGCCAGCACGCCGGCGACGCCGAGGCCGCCGTGCACATGGCCGACGCAGGCGGTGGCGAAGTTGATCATCCGCCGCGCGACGCCGCCATGGGTCAGGAAATTACCGGCGAGAATGAAGAACGGGATGGCCATGATCTCGAACTTCTCGATACCGGTGAACAGCTTCTGAGCGACGATCACCGCCGGCACGTCGGTAAACAGATAAAGAAAGCCAAGCACCGTGAGGCCGAGCGAAATCGCGACCGGCATGCCGGTCAGCATCAGGGCGATGAGCATGATGAAGAGAAACGCGGCGGTCATTCCTTCCCTCCCATCCGGATGTTCTTATCGGCATCGATCGCGGCGATCTCGGGATCGGTATCCATGTCGATCCCCTCGACGTGGGCGTGATCGACGCGCGCGACGTGTCCGGTCTTAAGGAAGAGATAGACCGACTGCAGAAAACGGAAGCACATCAGGTAGGAGCCAATCGGAATGCACAGATAGACAATCCACATCGGCCATTCGAGGTCGGCGGAGACCTGCTCGGTCGGCATCAGCCGATGCACGAAGATCACGCCATAGGTTCCGACGAGGGCGGTGAACAACGCGCCCGCCAGAAGGGAAAAGACAATCAGTCTGGACCGCCATCGGGGGTTGACGGCATTGACCAGCACATCGACGCCGACATGGATGCCAGTGCGCACGCCGTAGGCGGCGCCGAACTTGGCCATCCAAATGAACATGAAGATGCATAGTTCCTGCGCCCAGGACATGTTGATCTTCAACAGGTAGTCCTGCAGGATCGGCACGCCCGAGCCGTAGCGGTGAAGAACGGCCGCGAAGATGACCAGTGTCGCGGCCGCCATGAGGGTGGCGATGAGCCATTCCTCGAGGCGATCGAGTATTCTTAGCATTTGTTCGCATCCCGCCTAATCGTCGGAAAAAAGCAAAAAGCGCCCGCCGAAGCGGGCGCCTTGAGTATCGCTTTTCGCCTACTGGCTCTCGATGCTGCCGGCCTCCTTGCGGATCGATGCGATCAGATCCTTGCCGATGCGGCTCTGCATCTCCTCGTAGACCGGCTCCATGGCCTTGCAGAGCTTGGCGCGCTCAGCCGCAGTCGGCTGGAAGAAATCGGTCTTACCACTGGCTTTCATCGCCTCGAGGGCATCGTCATTGTCCTTCTTGGCGATCTCGTTGTTGTATTCTGTCGCCTCGGTCATCGCTTTTTCCAACGATGCGCGAATATCCGGCGACAGCTTATTCCAGAATGACTTGTTGACGATCACCGCGTAGCCCAGATACCCGTGGTGAGAAATGTTTCCATACTTTTGTACTTCAAACATTTTCTGCGTGTACATGTTCGACGGCGGGTTTTCTGTGCCGTCGACGACGCCCGTCTGCAATCCTTGATAGACCTCCGAGAACGGCATCGACTGCGGAATGGCACCAAGCGCGCGCATTTGGGCCTCAAGCACCTTCGAGGACTGCACCCGCATCTTCAGGCCCTTGAAGTCCTCGACCGTCTTGATTGGCGAGTTGGCGCTAAAAATCTTAAAGCCATTATCCCAGTACGCGAGGCCGATAATGCCCTTGCCTTCGAGACCCTCAAGCAGGTCCTTGCCGATCTTGCCATCGGTTATCCGATGCAGGCCGGCGCGGTCGGGAAACAGGCATGGCAGGTCGAACGCCTCGAATTCCTTGGCCCCGAGCGGGCCGAACTTGGCGAGAGACGGCGCCAGCATCTGTACGGAACCCAATTGCAGCGCTTCGAGTTCCTCTTTGTCTTTATAGAGCTGGCTATTGGGGTATATTTCGATTTTTACTTGCCCGTTCGTGTACTTCTCAGCAAGTTCCTTGAATTTTTCGGCCGCGCGCCCCTTCGGGGTGTCAATGGCAACGACGTGGCTGAACTTGATGACGATCGGATCGGCGGCCGAGGCACCATTGGCGATGACGCACGCCAGAACCGCCGCGACGGCGGCGCGTAAAAAAAGCATTTTTTCCTCCCAAGGTTCATTTCGGTTTCGATTTTTTATCTGCGGTGGTCGATGCCGCGACTCCTCCGCGGTATCATTTAAAGAATATTTACAGTTGTGCCGTCAAGTTCCGTCTGGGGCGGATTGGGAGAAAATATCGCATTATGGATTGCGCATTGCGGAGACGAGCGAAATCGCCGATTGACCATCGCTTTGTCATCGACGACTTGGCGATATTGCGCTCGTAGGCTTTGGCGCGGAACAGATAGACTTGCGTCGTCACTGGCGCCCACGGCATCGATAGGCCGCAGCGCGCCCTCATCCTGAATTATGGCGAAAAGCAACCCAGGCGACAACAATCTATGATCGGGTTATGATCGGGCGTGGTGCCGCCACCAAAAATGCTCATTGATTGAATAAACTGGCTGATAGTAGCTGATCGTGGCGGTATCGGTGACCTGACGAACCTGATTATCCAGCAGCCATACCTTTCCGTCGAGGAAGGCGACGAGAACGGCATGGCCAATCCGCAACTTGAGATCGCGGACAGCAACGATCCGCAATTCATCGTCGCTCCATCCCAGGCGCTTCAGCGAAAAATATTTGACGATGGCAAAGTCTTCGCAGTCCCCAGAGCGGGCGAAGAACTCTCCTGGCGTAGCCCAGAAGTCTTCAACGCCCCAATTCAGTTCATCTGAAATGTAGCGATGCCTGTTCATCTCCTGATTGACGGCGAGGAGTTGCCGCCACCGGCTGGCGTGGCGGATGCCATCGAGAAACGCACCCCATTCGCGATAACCGCAGGGCGCCGTCGATCCCGGCGAACAGTCGGCGTCTGCCGCTCCCTTGCTCTCCGCCGCGTAGCGGGCGAGCATCGACTGCCACTTGTAGAACGGCGAGAGGTCATCAGCGCGGACTTCGAGCGTATCAAAAACACCGGGAACCGATGCCTGCTGAAGCTGGCCGCCGGCCAGCGCCGGCGAGGAGACCGCGGTGAGGATGACGGTAAGGGCAAACAATGCGAGCATCGGGCGGATGAGCGTGGCGCCGCGCACAAGGAGCCGCGATCGCCTCCACCGTCGTGGTTTTTTGGCCGATGCTGCCGCAATGCACCTCACGGAAGATCACTCCGGGCTATATGCTCGCATAGCGCGATCTCCGGCCATTAACCGCCAAAAACAGCAAAGAAATCGTAAACGCCGCCAACACGTGACCCAGACCGCCGCCGGTGGCATTGGCTGGCAAACGCCCCATCTCAAGCGCATGCGGATCGAGCAGGTCCACTGCGGCGCTGACCGCACGGCGTTGCGCGAGGAACAGGTGATGCGGGACGGCTTCGCACGGGACGGGCGACGGGTGCGGGTGGCAGCGGCGCTCGCTGTCGTGGCACTGTCGGCTTGCGCCGATGGCCCCGTGACCAGCCCGTCGTACCAGAACCCCGATTCACGCAGCTTCGCGCAGAGCGCAATGGCCGACGGGCCAATGCTGGTGCGGATCGAAGGCGCTCCCTATCCGGCCTCTGCGGACAAGATCGCGCGGGTCACGCTTGCGGCGATGAGCCAGGCGATGTCATGGACAGCGACGCCGCGACTGACCACCGATCCCACCGCCGCGCGCGTGCCTTCGCTCGTCGTGGTGCTGACGTTCAATGGCCCCGCCGGCAATGGCCCCGTCGGCAATGGTGCTGCCGGCAATGGAGCTGCGAGAGCGGCGACGGTCTCGGCCAGCGCGCAGTGCAGCGGCAAGAGCACCGGTGGCGGCGCGCAGCCGCAGGGCGCGGTTCAGCTCACCGCGAGCTTTTGTGGCAGCGGCGATCTGCTGGCCAACACCCGTGGTTCAATCGAGACCTCCACCGGCGTCGACGATCCGCGCTTCGCAGCGCTGATGCAACAGGCGACGCAGGATCTCTTCGCTGAACCGCCAGGGCTTCGGCCGGGTTTCGGGCTTCAGCTCGGCGGCGGCACGAGTGTCGGCGTGGGCATGGGTGTGGGAATTGGCATTAACCGATGACGCGGCGCGGACCACCCGGTCGAAATTGCCCCAGATGTGGGCATACTCCCGTGATGTGCCCGCGAAATCACCAGCCGTAGCGCCCCAGCCACATTGGCTCGTCGCGTACATGACTGAATTTTAACTGCAATTCCATTCTCTGGTCTTGGTCCGAGACTTGCATGCTCCTGAAACAAAGGTCCACTCGCTCGCCGAGTTAGGGGAGGTTTGTTTTTGAACGATTGCCGCTCATTCCCGCTGTCAGGAGCCAGTCGCGCGACGCGGCAATGGTGCAAATTTCATCGAACAATGATGTCAGCGATGCGTTATGCTCAATAACCACATTACGGATCGCCCTACTCCCACGCGTCGGCCTTTCAGCAGGAAGGGACCGCAGGTTCACGGCGCCGGGCTCGAGGCCAAGCGCGCCACAGGGATGAGCAGGATGCTCGTAGAACGCGCCAATTCCGCCTCGCTGTCTCTTCTCAGCATGTATGAGATCAGCAAGATTCTGACCGCGTCGGCCAGCCTCGAGGCGTCGCTGCGCGCCGTTCTCAATCTGATGTCGTCGTACATGGAAATGCGCCGCGGCGTCGTCGCCATCCTCGCCGAGGACGGCTCCCTCGACGTCGTCGCCGCCGCGTGCCTCGCGCCATCGGCAATCGAGAGCGGCGTGGCTGACCTGCCCGAGGCGGTGGCGGCACGCATCCTCTCCGGACAGATGCCGTTCGTGACCGAGAACGTCGCCGATCATCCGCTGCTCGTCGATTACATCGGACCCTCAGGGGCGCTGGACGACGAGCGTGTCTCGTTCATCGGCGTGCCGATCAAGACCGTCGGCCGGCCGTTCGGCGTGCTCGCCATCGCCCGCATGTGGACGGACGGCAACGAGGTCAGCTTCGGCAACGATGTCCGCTTCCTGACCATGGTCGCCAATCTGATCGCCCAGACGGTCGTCCTGCACCAGCGCGCCGAATCGGGCCGCGATGTCGCCGCCCCGCGCCTGGCTACGCCGCCACGTCCCAAGTCGTTCGCCCCGCGCGCCGCGACCACCATCGATAACATCATCGGCCACTCCAAGGCGATGCAGGAGGTCTTTGCCCAGATCCACCTTGTCGCCCCGACCCGCTCGACCGTCGTTCTTCGCGGCGAGAGCGGCACGGGCAAGGAGCGGATCGCCCGCGCCGTACACCTTCTGAGCCCTCGCAAGGATGCGCCGTTCATCAAGGTCAACTGCGCGGCGTTGCCCGACTCGCTGCTGGAATCGGAACTGTTCGGCCACGAAAAAGGCGCGTTTACCGGCGCGACGCACGATCGCAAGGGCCGCTTCGAACTGGCCGATGGCGGCACGCTGTTCCTCGACGAGATCGGTGACGTCTCTCCTTCGTTCCAGGCGAAGCTGCTGCGGGTGCTGCAGGAACGCGAGTTCGAGCGCGTCGGCGGAACCAAGACGATCAAGGTCGACGTCCGCCTCGTCTGCGCGACCAACCGGAACCTGGAAGAAATGGTCGCGAAGGGCGACTTCCGCGCCGACCTCTACTATCGCATCAACGTCGTGCCGGTGTTCATTCCGGCCCTGCGCGAACGGCCGGACGACATTCCGCTGCTCGCCCTGCACTTCCTCAACGCCTTCAACGATGACAATGCCCGCACGCTCCGCTTTACCGAACGGGCGCTCAACGTCCTGGCCGGCTGCAACTATCCCGGCAACGTGCGCGAGTTGGAGAACTGCGTGAACCGGGTGGCGACGATGACCAAGGGCGATGTCATCGACGAAATCGACGTTCCCTGTCAGACGAACCGCTGCCAGTGCATGTCCTTGATGTCCCAGACGGCGTTATCCCCCGTGCCAATGGCGGGTGGCGGATCTGGGGCCACCGGACCGGCGACGGGCGGACCTGGAGCGGGTGGACAGGCTGCTGGTGGACCGGGTTCTAGCGGGCCTGCCGCAGCCAGTGGACCCGCGACCGGCACTTCGGGCCGATGTCCGGCCGGCAGCGGTATGCCCGGCGTCGGCATGCCTGGAGCCGGCGCGCCTCCGCCCACGATCGGTTTTCCCGCGCCGAGCGATGCCGACGCTTCGGGTCTCGCCGACTGGCACAGCCTTGATGATCTCGGCGATCTCGAAGCATTGCCGCAGCGTGAGCGTCTTATTCGCGTCATGGAAAAATCCGGCTGGGTTCAGGCGAAAGCGGCCCGCATGCTTGGCCTCACCCCCCGCCAGATCGGCTACGCGCTGCGCAAATACAACATTGAGATCAAACGCCTCTGATCCGGACAGGCCGTTCCGCACCCGCGCCGCGACCGCCCGGCGGCGCGCGTGTGCGCGTGCCGGTTTCGCCCGGCTCCGTTCGCATAGCTGGCCTCGTGCAGGCGGCAACACGGATGCCAGCGTCGGGTGGCGAGCCGGCTTCCCTGTCGCTTGTCGGACACTTGTCGACTCAGCGACAGGCGACGGCGCCCCGTGATTACGTAAACTCTTTTAATTTCAACATGTTGCGCTTATGGCACGCGAATTGCATTACTTGAACGAAATTTGACGCGCGACGACGCGCTGCCGCGAAGGAGAAACGCATGACGGATAATGTCGTCTCGCTCGAGACCGTCGGACACGCAATGGCCGGGCGTTCGCCAACGGGAGGCTGTTCGTCCGACGGTTGTTCGCCGCCGTCCAATGTCGCTGCCCTGCCGGAGCACGTGCGCGAGAAGATCAAGGAGCACCCGTGCTACAGCGAGGAAGCACACCATTATTTCGCGCGCATCCACCTCGCCGTCGCGCCCGCCTGCAACATTCAGTGCAATTATTGCAACCGTAAGTACGATTGCAGCAACGAAAGCCGCCCGGGTGTGGTCAGCGAGCGGCTGACCCCGGAGCAGGCGGTGCATAAGGTTCAGGCAGTGGCGGCGGAGATGCCCCACCTGTCGGTTGTCGGCATCGCCGGTCCCGGCGACGCGCTCGCCGATCATGAGCGCACCTTCGCGACGTTCCGCATGCTGCGCGAGACCATGCCCGACCTGACCTTGTGCCTGTCGACCAACGGTCTCGCCCTGCCCGATCACGTCGAGACCATCCGCGAGCTCGGCATCAACCACGTGACCGTTACCGTCAGCGCGATCGATCCCGAGATCGCCGCGAAGATTTATGCCTGGATCTTCTACGACCACCAGCGGCTCACCGGCGTCGACGCGGCGCGGATCATCATCGCCCGCCAGCTCGAAGGCATCGAGATGCTGACCAAGGCGGGCATCCTGGTGAAGATCAATTCGGTGCTGATCCCCGGCATCAACGACCATCATCTCGAGACGGTCAACGCCGAGATGAAAAAGCGCGGCGCCTTCCTGCACAACATCATGCCGCTGATTTCCGATCCGGCTCACGGCACCCACTTCGGCCTGACCGGACAGCGCGGCCCGACGCCGGTCGAGCTCAAGGAACTGCAGGACCAGCTGGGCGATGGCGCGCGGCTGATGAAGCACTGCCGCCAGTGCCGCGCCGATGCCGTCGGCCTGCTCGGCGAAGACAAGGGGCAGGATTTCGGCATGGATTCGCTGCCGGAAGACCCGCAGATCGATCCCGAGAAGCGCGAGGCTTATCGGGCGATCGTCGAGAAGGAGCGCGAGGATCGCCGGCGGATCGCCGCCGAGGCCCGGGCGACCCTGCGCCGCTTCGCGCCGGAGGAGGCGATGCTCGTCGCCGTCTCGTCGAAGGGCGGCGGACGGGTCAACCAGCACTTCGGTCACGCCAAGGAGTTCCAGATCTTCGAGGTCTCGCAGTCGGGCTCGCGCTTCGTCGGCCACCGCCGGGTCGAGCGCTACTGCGGCGGCGGCGACGGCGAGGATGACGTTCTGGAGGCAACGATCGCCGCGCTGGAAGGGGTCTCCGTGGTGCTGACGGCGAAGATCGGCCGCTGCCCGCGCCAGCGCCTGGATAAGGCGGGGATCGAGGTGACCGACGATTATGGTCTGGAGTATATTGAGACGGCGATTGCCCGCTATCTCGCCGACCGGGCGGCGGAAGACAACGTCGTCTGCAGCGCCTAAAGCCACCCCCGGCGCGAGAACGCCGGCCAGTCTCGCCGGGGCGCACGGAGCGCCTCCGGCTCCAGGAAAGGAGTAAACCGCATGGCCTACAAGATTGTACCGTCGAGCTGCACCGGCTGCGGCTCGTGCGAGATGGAGTGCCCGAACAAGGCGATCAAGGCGAAGGGCGACATCTTCGAGATCAACCCGGACAAGTGCACCGAGTGCAAGGGCAAGTTCGCCTTCCCGCAGTGTGTCGCCGCCTGCCCGGCCGACGCGATCATTCACGCCTGACCTAAGAGGGCGTCGCCGCCATGGCCGAACCGCGCGCCGTAGAAACCGATCGTCCGCCGCTCTTTGACGTCGGCGACAAGGTGCGGGCGCGGGTCGCCGTGCGCAACGACGGCAGCTTCCCCGGCAGCGCCGTCGGCGATTACCTCATTCCCAAGGACGAGGTCGGCTACGTCGCCTCCATAGGCCTGTTCCTGCAGAGCTATTACATCTATGGGATAGATTTTTACGCCAAGGCTCGTATTGTCGGGATGCGAGAGCACGAAATCGAGAGCGTCGAGGACAGAATGAAAGTAACGCTGGCGAAGCGCGGCGATATCTATTCGATTTACGTCGCCAAGAAGGACCTGGAGGTTCCGGTGACCGCCTCGGAGCGGCCCGAACTGTGGGGCGGCTGGATCGATCTCGCCAATGGCTGGCGCCTCGCGCTGCCGGAAAAGGCGGCGGATACCCGCCTGCCGATCACCATCGAGGCAACAAAGCTCGCGATCGCCGAGTAGCACCTACCCGCGTGATGCGCGGGCGCTCGATGATCGCCCGCCCACTCGCCCCGCTTCCCCCTGCCCGTCATCCCCCGCCGTTGCGAGCCCATCGCCGCGTGCGTGGGCTTTGTGGTCAACGGTGACGCCGCGTTCGCTCACCATCTCCGCGAAGTACCGGTACCTTATGCCGCAATGGTAGTACCAGCGTACCCACAAGGGGATCCCCTCGCCGACAAAGTGTCGCCGCTTGAACGCGTCGTCCGCCGTTCAGCCCCCCCTGCATCTGCGACCGGAAACCAAGCATCCCCATCATCCAGGTTTTTTTGCAACGGAGCGGTTTTGCGATCAGGATCTATGCAGAAAAGGCGCCCCCCACACCTTAACAACGATCATGGTGTGAAGAAACTATCCGTATCAATTCGCCTCCCTGTCAGCTCGATGTCATCCGCACTTCTGCAGACATGCTCATTCTCGTCTTCACGAACCATATCTCCCGCCGGCAACTCGGCTGTGCTGTTTATGCAGGGAGCAGGAGGAGGAGGAGGAGGAGGCGTCGTTCTGAACACCGTAAACTTCATCCGGGATTGTCCTGAAACACCTTCGATCGTGTCCGTATTGCGGTCATGCTTGATCGTCAGATCCAACAGGAGCCTGCCCGCGAAAAATCCATTTTTATACAGCAGCTCTTCGAGCATGAAACGGTAGAGATGGGGGCCGATACGGGAACATTCCCCTAGGTGACCACTTGTCGCGGTAAAGCCTAGCGCAGCATCGCCCCGAGCGCTTGCGACCGACACCGTCCCCCCTTAGTGGACGGTGAAAGTCGCAGGGCGCAAGAGAACGGCGGCGGGGTCGCGGGGGTTCTCACTTCTGTGCGTGTCCAAAAGCCAAGTCCCCACCAATGGCGCACAGGGCCCGTGAGCACTAGCAGTACCGATGGAGCCTGAAAATACAGCTCCGATCGCGAGAACGGCGAGGGATACTTTTTTTCTCAACATGATTCCATACCTTTTCCATTTTTCCGGCATTGTCAACGCTAATAGGCGGTTTATGCTATAGCTTATGGACAAAATGCATAGCGCATTCATGTCATTGCTTCGTTACGGCTGGTATCAATTGTCCATTATTTGTCACAGCTCACCGGGCGTCACCGGTTACGTGGGAAACGGCCTCAAAGCGCAATTCAATGATGAACGGCGTCATGTCCCTCGGGATGGTGCGGCTGCTATGGGCAAGTGGCCGGCACCGTCAATTTGGCGAGCGCCGGGACGACGCACTGGCTATGGCGCACCGTCGACCAGCATGGCCTCGCCCTCGACGTCCTGGTTCACGCCGGCGTGATGCGAAAGCCACCAAGTGGCTGTTTTGCAGGCTCCTGAAGCGACGTGAGCAAGCGCCGGGGGATGATTACCGACAAGCTCGTCGGCTATCGGGTCTCCCGTCAGCGGTCGAGCGCCGTCGGCGCAAGGGGCTGCACGACCGGGCAGAAAGCTCGCACAAGCCGACTAGACGGCGAGAACGACAGATGGAGCGTTCAGGTCCGCAAGGCGGACCAGCGATTCCTGGCAACACACGATCCGATCAACAACCAGCTCCATCGCCGACGCGGTCACGTCCCCGCCTCCCGAAACCCCGCCTTCGCTCCAGCGGCCGCCAACACCAAAGTCACCGAAGCGATGGTTGATCCCATCGGCGAAGTGCGCCATCTTCCGGCGAGCGAGACGCATAATCAGTCCCCGGAGAGGCTTATGGCGAACAACGTTTACAAGAAGGTGGAACTTGTCGGAACGTCGCCGGTGGGCATATCGGAAGCGATCGACAATGCCATCGCCGCCGCGGGCAAGTCCCTGCAGCATGTGACCTGGTTCGAGGTCGTCGAGACCCGCGGCCATGTCGAGAACGGCAAGGTCAGCGAATACCAGGTGGTGGTCAAGGTCGGCTTCCGCATCGAGACCTGAACCGACGCACCAGTCAGCTCGCCCGGGGCTGACCCCGGGCGAGCGGCCCAACTGGCCGACCGGGCGGGCGAGGACTCCGCCAGCCGCGGCCGGCACAAGGTGTATCAGACGGCGAAGGTCCGGCAGGCGCTGCGCAAGGCGCGGCGGGTCGCCGGGAAACAGCCGTGAATCTCCCGCAGGAGCGATGCAGCGCTGGTCGTCGTGCCGAGACGGCCGGCGTTTTCGAGTTGACGGGAGACCGCCGCGAGGCGGAGCGCGCCGAGATCGACGCTGCTTGCGCGCAGGGCGCGCGCGGCGCGAAATACGCGGATCGCATCGTCCGCCGCGATCGCGTGGCCCAGCTCGTCGATCCGCTTGGCCGCGTCCTCTTCGAAAACACGGACAACATCCTCAAGGACAGGCCCGCTGCCCACCGGCTGCGCCGCATGGATCGTCGCCAGCGGCGCCTGATCGAGCAGGACCTCGGCAACCGGGGCCGGGACCGCAAAAAACATCTGCGTCGCCGCGCATCTGACCCTATCGGCGGTCGCGTCGGGCCGCCCCGGCGCTGCGGTGGGCCGGGGCGATCTGGTCATATCGTCGTTCATCTCGAGCATCCCTTTGCGGAAGACTGCGACGTGCGAGCGCGTCAGCCGTGCGCACCTGCCGCGGCGATCATCGATCCGCCCGGCCTGGCTCGCGCGTCCTCGGCCTCCGCCCCCTCGTCCTGCCGGTCAAGGTAATGCCAGGGTGCTTAACGGCGGGTTTATCGACCGCGGTCAGTCGTCTCGTGCCGCAGCCGCGCTGATCTCGAGCAGGGCCCGCGTCTGCTGGCGGATTTCGTCGGTGACGGCGGGATCGAGGCGCTTCAGCCACGCCTGAGGAATCGTCTCCGCCCCGTACGTGGCCCCGGCCAGCATGCCCGCCAGCGCCCCGGCGGAATCCGCATCGCCGCCCATGTTCACCGTCTGGGTAATGCACGAGCGGATCGAGTCGCTAAGGAAATAGATCTTCAGCACCGTACACACGGTATCGACGATATAGCCGGTGCACGGCCCGCGGAAGTTATCGAAGCGGAATTGCGGATGGGTATCGACCAGCCAGCGCGCCTCCTTTCGCGCCTCGGCGATACCGCCGCCCAGCACCAGCCGGCGCAGCATCCGCCCGGTCGCCAGCGCCGCATGATCCGACAGGAGATGGTTGTGGGTGATGTGACACTGTTCGATCGTCCATGTCTCGAATGCGCGATCGTCGTGCAGACTCGCCAATCCCACCGGCAGATTGCGCACGCACGCGCCATTGCCGCCATCGCCTTCATGCGGCGGTGACTCCATATTGCCTTCGACAATGTAGCGGCGAATCCCCCGCCGCGTCGTATTGCCGACATCCGCCGGTATCCGCTTCAGCCAGGCGGCGAATTCATCGCACACGCCCTTGAGGTCCCAGCCGCCGGCGGCGACCATGGCGCGACCGACACACAAGGCCATCTCGGTATCGTCGGTCACCTGACCCGGCTTCAGCTTGAGCCAGCCGCCGCCGATCATCCGCGAGTGCACGCCATATTCGGCGGCGATTTCGCGCGGTGTCATGAACTCGACGGTCGCTCCCAAGGCATCGCCAATCGCAAACCCCAAAAAAGCGCCCAGGGCACGATCAAAAACCTGGTTATCGATACGCTCTGCAGGCACGGGCCCTCCGGTAATAAATGGTTATAGAAAATATAACTATTATAGTTAGTAATACGATGCCGAAACGAGATAGTCTCCACCGATCACAAGAACCTCATCTTCTCCCTTCAAAGCATGTTTCGGAATAAGATTCTGGAAAAATACTACTTTTGACAGAGGGACATCCGTCTGCAGTATTCTATCTCCAAAACATTCTGCAACGTGGCGATCCGTCGTGAATGACACAAGATTGTTAAGCCGGAGAATAACGCGACGTTTATCGATCCGTTCGATCATTTGGTGCTCGTCGAAATCATAAACTCCGCGATAGACACGCAAAGGCTTCGCGTCCGGATACAGTCTTCGTAACGACCATTGCGCGAATTCATAGAGAAGATCGATCTGGCTGTAGATCGCATTGTTATGGAAGCGACTCCCCATCTTTTCTTCGATGTAGCGCGACCATGCCTCCGAACTGACCCGCTTTAGCGGGGCCTTGTGAAAGGTCGGATAGAGCCCGAAGCGGCTCTCCACCCACCCCTTCAATACGGCGCCTTCCGGCGAGTTGCTGTCGTAGGCCCAGCCGCGCAGAAGGCGCAGATAGCTGGACCGATAGGAACGGCGCGCTCCCTTCTCCTCCTCGTTCGCCCCGCGCGGTGCGAGGCCGAACATCGCCGCCATGTAGACGGCGAAAATGCCCTCGGCTTCCGCCGCACTGCTCGAAGCCTCGAGCAAGCGGAACAGGCCGCTGTTCATCTCGTGCACACCGGCAATGTGCAGCGGTCGATCGAGGGCGTTGAAGTCGGCGCTGCCGACGAATCCCGAAGGAACACCGACGAGGTTGGTGCCGTCGCCTCGGCGCCAGAAACCGTCCACCGAGTCCGCCACGCACCACGCCCCTGATCCGGATCTTCCGCGCATCGAAGCAAATCACGTGCCGGAATGCCAGAAGATAGCGGCCGAAGCCGTCGCCGCTGTGTCGGACTCGACAACGTGTCGAGGATTGTCGGATTCGTTACAGCGGCTGCCTATCCCCGCGCCATTCGTGTCGCTCCGCGATAACTTGCTGAAATCATTATATTTTCATTTATCGGCTCGATGCATGCCGGCGCTTGGCACAGCACTTGCGTACGTAGCCTGTCGAGGGCATCGAGCCCAGGAAATTGCACGCACGAAAAGGAGCGTTACATGGCCGGACTTCGTCAGATTGCGTTTTATGGGAAAGGTGGTATCGGTAAATCGACCACATCCCAGAATGCGCTCGCGGCCCTCGCCGAAATGGGCCAGAAGATCCTCATCGTCGGATGCGATCCGAAAGCGGACTCGACCCGCCTGATCTTGAATTCAAAGGCTCAGCTTTCCGTTCTGCAAATGGCCGCCGACAAGGGCTCGGTCGAAGACTTGGAGCCGGAAGAGGTTATTCGCGTCGGATTTAAGGGCATCCGCTGCGTCGAGTCGGGCGGCCCGGAGCCGGGCGTTGGCTGCGCCGGTCGCGGCGTTATCACCGCCATCAACTTCCTTGAGGAGAACGGCGCCTACGACGACATGGACTACATCTCGTACGACGTGCTCGGCGACGTGGTGTGCGGCGGTTTCGCCATGCCGATCCGCGAGAACAAGGCGCAAGAGATCTATATCGTCATGTCCGGCGAGATGATGGCGCTGTACGCCTGCAACAACATCTCCCGCGGTATTCTCAAGTATGCGACGACCGGCTCCGTCCGCCTCGGCGGCCTGATCTGCAACTCGCGCATGACCGACCGCGAGGTCGACCTCTCGGAAGCGATGGCGAAACGGCTGGGCACGACGCTCATCCACTTCGTGCCGCGCGACAACGTCGTTCAGCACGCCGAGCTGCGCCGTCAGACCGTCCTGCAGTATCAGCCGGATCATCCGCAGGCCGAGGAATACCGGACCCTGGCGAAGAAGATCCACGCCAACGCCGGCAAGGGCGTCATCCCGACCCCGGTTGGCATGGACGAACTCGAAGAGATGCTGATGGACTTCGGCATCATCAAGTCGGACGAGCAGATGATCGCCGAACTCGAGGCCAAGGAAGCGATCGCCAAGCGGGTGGCAACCGACGGCGCCGCCGCCGCCAAGCGCGTCGCAGCGGAATAACGTCTGATTCACCGACCGAGGCAGGAGGATTGACGGATGACCGCCATCAAAACCATTGATTACAAGAACGATAAGGAATTCCACGAGAAACTGATTGAAGAAGTCCTCGCGGAATATCCGGAGAAGACCAGGGTTCGCCGTGCCAAGCACCTGTCCGTCGCGCAAGATGGCGCTTCGGATTGCGGCGTGAAGTCGAACATCAAGTCGATCCCCGGCGTCATGTCCATCCGCGGTTGTGCCTATGCCGGCGCCAAGGGCGTGGTGTGGGGACCGGTGAAGGACATGGTTCACATTTCCCACGGCCCGGTCGGCTGCGGGCATTATTCCTGGTCGCAGCGGCGTAACTATTACGTCGGCACGACCGGCGTCGACAGCTTCGGTACGATGCAGTTCACCTCGGACTTCAAGGAAAAGGACATTGTCTTCGGCGGCGACAAGAAGCTGAAGGCGGTGATCAACGAGATCGAGGAGTTGTTTCCGCTGAACAAGGGCATCTCGGTCATGTCCGAGTGCCCGGTCGGCCTCATCGGCGACGACATCGAGTCGGTCGCCAAGGAGAAGAACAAGGAAATCGAAAAGCCGGTGGTGCCGGTGCGCTGCGAGGGTTTCCGCGGCGTCTCCCAGTCGCTCGGCCACCACATCGCCAACGATGCGGTGCGCGACTGGATTTTCGAGAAGAGCAAGCACGAGGAGACCTTCGAGTCGACGCCGTATGACGTCGTTCTGATCGGCGACTACAACATCGGTGGTGACGCCTGGTCGTCGCGCCGCCTGCTCGAAGAGATGGGCCTCAGGGTCATCGCCCAGTGGACCGGTGATTCCACCCTCGCCGAGCTGGAGCGGGCGCCCAAGGCCAAGCTCAACCTCATCCACTGCTACCGGTCGATGAACTACATTTCCCGGCACATGGAAGAGACCTACGGCACGCCGTGGTTCGAGTTCAACCTGTTCGGGCCGTCACGGATCGAGATGTCGCTGCGTGCCGTCGCCGAGCACTTCGACGACAAGATCAAGGAAGGCGCCGAGAAGGTCATCGCCAAGTACCGGCCGATGGCCGACGCGGTGATCGAGCGCTTCAAGCCCCGCCTCGAAGGCAAGAAGGTGATGCTCTACGTCGGCGGCCTGCGCCCCCGGCACATGGTCAACGCCTACGAGGACCTCGGCATGCACATCGTCGGCGCGGGCTACGAGTTCGCCCACAAGGACGACTATCAGCGGACGATGGACTACGTCAAGGAAGGCACGCTGATCTACGACGACGTCACCGCCTACGAGCTCGAGAACTTCGTCAAGCGCATCCGTCCCGACCTCGTCGGCTCCGGCATCAAGGAGAAGTACGCGACGCAAAAGATGGGCATTCCCTTCCGCCAGCTTCACTCTTGGGACTATTCCGGCCCCTACCACGGCTACGACGGCTTCGCCATCTTCGCCCGCGACATGGACATGGCCGTGAACAACCCGTCCTGGTCGATGATGAACGCCCCGTGGACGGTGCCCGCAGCCGCAGCGGAATAACCCCCCGGAGAGACGCCGTCTCGACTGTCTTGCCCGCCTTGAGGCCACACCGGCCGCCTTCCCTACCGCGATGCGGGAGGGAAGGTCGGGCAAGCACAGCCGCTAGGAGAAGATTAAATGCCGCAGAATGCAGAACAGATCAAAGATCACGTCGCTCTATTCAAGGAGCCTGAATATCAGGAGATGTTCGCGCGCAAGCGTGAGGAATTCGAATGCCGCCCGTCCGAAGAGAAGGTGCAAGAAGTCGCCGAATGGATGAAGGGCTGGGAGTATCGTGAGAAGAACCTCGCTCGCGAATCCCTGACCGTCAATCCGGCGCGCGCCTGCCAGCCGCTGGGCGCCGTCTTCTGTGCCGCCGGCTTCGAGAAGTCGCTGTCGTTCGTGCACGGCTCGC
Organism: Rhodospirillales bacterium; assembly: GCA_016712595.1. Classification (NCBI taxonomy): domain Bacteria; kingdom Pseudomonadati; phylum Pseudomonadota; class Alphaproteobacteria; order Rhodospirillales; species Rhodospirillales bacterium. The sequence continues at coordinate 485,580 of JADJQT010000002.1, read as the reverse complement.
AGGGTTGCGCTGCCTACTTCCGCTCGCACCTGTCACGCCACTTCAAGGAGCCGTCGTCGGCGGTATCGTCGAACATGACCGAGGATGCCGCGGTGTTCGGTGGCCTCAACAACATGGTCGAAGGGCTGAAGAACTCGTACACCCTATACAAGCCGGAGATCATCGCCGTTTCGACGACCTGCATCGCCGAGGTCATCGGCGACGACCTGCAGGCCTTCGTCGCCAAGGCCAAGCAGCAAGGCTCTGTGCCCGAGGACTTCGACGTCGCCTACGCACACACCCCGTCGTTCGTCGGCAGCCACGTCGACGGCTACGACAACATGCTCGAAGGCATCCTGAAGAACTTCTGGGAAGGCAAGTCGCGCACGACGCCGACTGAGAAGATCAACATCATCCCCGGCTTCGACGGCTATTGCGTCGGCAACATCCGCGAACTCAAGCGCATCCTCGCGCTGATGGGTGTCGAGGCGACGATCCTTTGCGATCCGTCGGACGTCTACGACATGCCGGTCAATGGCGAATTCACCATGTACGCCGGCGGCACCACCATCGCCGAGTGCAAGGACGCGATCAACGCCAAGGCGACGGTGAGCCTGCAGGAGTACTGTTCGAAAAAGTCCCTGGCGCTGTGCAAGGCCAACGAGCAAGAAGTCGTCAACTTCCACTACCCGCTCGGCATCGCCGGCACCGACGAATTCCTGATGAAGATCTCGGAGCTCACCGGCAAGCCGATCCCCAAGCAGCTCGAGCTGGAACGCGGACGCCTGATCGACGCGCTGACCGACTCGATGGCCTACGTTCACGGCAAGACGTTCAGCCTGTTCGGTGATCCCGACTTCTGCATGGGCATGACCCGGTTCCTTCTCGAGATGGGCGCCGAGCCGATGCACATCGTTTGCAGCAACGGCACCAAGCCCTGGGCGAAGAAGATGAAGGCGATCGTCGATGCCTCGCCGTACGGCAAGCGCGCCCAAATCTGGCCCGGCAAGGATCTGTGGGCGATGCGCTCGCTGCTCCACACCGAGCCCAGCGAGTTCCTGATCGGCAACAGCTACGGCAAGTATCTTGAACGCGATTGCGGTATCCCGCTGATCCGGCTCAACTTCCCGATCTTCGACCGTCACCACCACCACCGCTTCCCGCAATTCGGCTACGAAGGTGCGATCCGCGTTCTCGTTCAAATCCTCGACAAGGTGTTCGACGTGATGGACAGCGAGACCAACATCGCCGGCAAGACCGATGTCAGCTTCGATCTGACCCGCTGATATCGCCACGTCAACCCACCGCCTCGCCCGCCCTCTCCCGTATACGGGGGAGGCTCGCGGCGGGGGGAAGATGACCCGCAGTACGACCGACGCTTTCCCGGGGAGAGCCCACATGCTGAAGGACAAGCTCGCCAAGGTCTTCAACGAGCCCGGCTGTTCCCACAATCAGGAGAAATCGGAGAAGGAACGCAAGCGCGGATGTTCAGCCAAGTCGTTGACCCCGGGCGCCGCCGCCGGCGGCTGCGCCTTCGACGGCGCCAAGATTGCGTTGCAGCCGATCACCGACGCGGCGCACCTAGTGCACGGACCGATCGCCTGCGAGGGCAATAGCTGGGACAGCCGCAATTCGGCATCCAGCGGCCCCACCCTCTACCGCACCGGCTTCACCACCGACCTTGGCGAGCTCGACATCATTCACGGCGGCGAGAAAAAGCTTTACCGCGCGATCAAGGAGATCGTGCACGAGCGTCATCCTCCCGCCGTCTTCGTCTATGTCACCTGCGTGACCGCGCTCATCGGTGACGACGTCGAGGCGGTCTGCCGGGCGGCGAGCGAGCGGCTCGGCACACCGGTGATCCCGGTCAACGCACCCGGCTTTGCCGGCTCGAAGAATCTCGGCAACAAGCTCGCTGGCGAGGCCTTGCTTGATCATGTGATCGGCACGCTCGAGCCGGAGACGACCACTCCGTTCGATATCAACGTTCTCGGCGAGTACAATGTCGCCGGCGAGCTCTGGCAGGTGCAGCCGCTGTTCGCCCGCCTCGGCATTCGCATCCTGGCGCCGATTACCGGCGACGCCCGCTATCACCAGGTTGCGGCGGCGCATCGCGCCCGCGTCAACATGGTGGTCTGCTCGCAGGCACTCGTCTCCCTCGCCCGGCAGATGCAGGAGCGTTGGGAGATCCCCTATTTCGAGGGCTCGTTCTACGGCATCGCCGATACATCGATGAGCCTGCGCACGCTGGCCCGCCTTCTCATTTCCCGCGGCGCGCCGGCGGACCTGCTCGAGCGCACCGAAGCGCTGATCGCCGAAGAAGAGGCCCGCGCCTTCGCCGCGCTCGCCCCCTACCGCGAACGCCTCGCCGGCAAGCGCGTGCTGCTCTACACCGGCGGCGTCAAGTCGTGGTCGGTGGTCTCGGCGCTGCACGAGATCGGCATGGTCATCGTCGGAACCTCGGTGCGCAAGTCGACCGACGAGGACAAGGAGCGGATCAGGGAACTGATGGGCGAAGACGCGCCGATGGTCGACCAGATCCCCGCCAAGCAGATGTACAAGATGCTCTCCGACGGTGAGGCCGACATCCTGATGTCGGGCGGCCGCACGCAGTTCGTGGCGCTGAAGACCAAGACCCCGTGGCTCGACATCAACCAGGAGCGCCATCACGCCTACGCCGGCTACGACGGCATGATCGAGCTGGTCCGGCGCATCGACGGCGAGCTGAACAATCCAGTCTGGCCGGAAATCCGCCGACCGGCGCCCTGGGATGCCGCCTTCGGGTCGGCTGGCGAAGCCGAGCCGGTTGCGGCGGAGATGCATGCATGACCGAGGTCGTTCCCTCCACGAAGGCTTGTGCCGTCAACCCGCTGAAGGTGAGTCCGGCCCTCGGCGGGGCGATGGCCTTCCTCGGCGTCGACGGATCGCTGCCGCTGTTCCACGGCAGCCAGGGCTGCACGGCGTTCGCCCTGGTGCTGATGGTCCGCCATTTCCACGAGGCGATCCCGCTGCAGACGACGGCGATGAGCGAGCTGACGACGATCCTCGGCGGCGCCGACAACGTCGAGGCGGCGATCGGCAACATCCGCGAGCGCAACCAGCCGAAGCTGATCGGCATCTTATCGACCGCCCTGACCGAGACCCGCGGCGAGGACATTGGCGCCGAACTCAAGGCGATGCGCGAGCGTCACCCCGAATGGCACGATCTCGACCTCGTTTACGCCTCGACCCCGGATTATGGCGGCAGCCTCGAGGAGGGCTGGGGCGCGTCGGTTAAGGCGATGATCGAGACGCTCGTGCCCGAAGAGCGCGGACCGCGGACCCTGCGCCAGGTCAACGTGCTCGCCGGCAGCCACCTAACCCCCGCGGACGCCGAGGAGATCCGCGAGATCATCGAGAGTTTCGGATTATCGCCGCTGATCCTGCCCGACCTCGCCGGCTCGCTCGATGGACACGTTCCCGACCATCACATCCCGACGTCGCTCGGCGGCACGCCGCCGGCGGCGATCCGCGAACTCGGCCGGTCAGCCGTGACCTTCGCCATGGGCGAGCACATGCGCCCGGCGGCCGAAGCCCTGACCCGCCGGACGGGGGTTCCCTTTCGCCTGTTCGATCACGTCACCGGTCTTGCCGCCAGCGATGCCTTCATCGCCGCGCTGATGGAGGTGAGCGGAACGCCGGCGCCGGAACGGGTCAAACGCGAGCGCTCCCGGCTGATCGACGCCATGCTCGATGGCCACTTTTTCTTCGAAGGCAAACACATCGCCATCGCCGCGGAGAGCGACCTGCTGCTCGCCGTCGCCGCCTTGCTCGCCGCAATGGGCGCGCACGTCGGCGCGGCTGTCATTCCCTGCCCATCACCGGCGGCGGCACGCGTGCCGGCGGCGCGGGTCCTCGTCGGCGACCTGGGCGACCTGGAGAAGGCGGCGCACGGCTGCGATCTCGTCATCGCCAACAGCCACGCGCGTGAGCTGGCCGAGCGTCTTGGCCTTCCGCTGTTTCGCCTTGGTTTTCCGGTGTTCGACCGACTGGGCGGCCCGCAGCGCGTTTCCGTCGGCTATCGCGGGACGCGCTGCCTGATCTTTGATCTCGCCAATCTCTTGCTCGATCACGCAGCCGGCGCTCACGCGGCGGTGGGCGGGAACGCGCACGAACTTCTCGAGGAAGAACACCATGCTCAGGCTCAAGCTGGTTGACACAAACGCGGAGCCGATGAGCCGGCCAACCGCTGAGGGACAAGGAGGACACATGAAGGTCGCGTTCGCGACACAGGACCTGCACACGATGGACGCCCACTTTGGCGGCGCCCGCAACCTCGCGATCTACGACCTTTCGCAAGAGGGGTACAAGTTCGTCGAGGCGGTGCGGTTCGATCAGGCAAGCAACGAGGACGGCCAGCACGGGACCGGCGACGACCGACTGGCATCGCGCCTGGAAGCCATCGACGGCTGCTCGCTGCTGTTCGTGCTGGCGATCGGCGGACCGGCGGCGGCGAAGGTCGTCAGCCATCAGATCCATCCGGTCAAACTGCCGAAGCCGGAGCCGATTGGCGACATTCTCGAGCGCCTGCGCACGATGCTGAATGGCACCCCGCCGCCGTGGTTGCGCAAGGCTCTCAAGGGGGGCGTTACGGCCAATCACGACTTTATCGACGAGGACGAGGAATGACTCCCGACGCACCGCTCTCGAGCGAAGACGACTCCGAGGCCGCCGCGCTCGCCACGCCGTTCATTCGCGCGCTCGTTCGTCAGATGCGTGCGCACGATACCACCGGCTTCTGGGAGCGAAAGTCGGACAGCGAACTCCTCGCCGGCTACATCGTCACCCGCGCCCAACGCCGGACCATGCCGATCATCGGCGATCCGGACGCCAAGCTGCTGTGGCGCATCGACCAATATTACGCCGCCGTCGGCCTCGCGCTTGAACAGCGGGTCGGCATGATCGCAACGCCGATCATCAAGCTCACTCACGAGGGATTCGGGCGGGTGGTGCTGATCGTCGGCAAACTCGTCGTCACCAGCCGCGTGCTGCGCGACGTCAATCGTTTCGGTTTCGAATCGCTCGCCGTGCTCGCCGCCGAGGGCGAGAAACTCGTGGCCGACGCGGCGAAGAACATCGAAGCCTATCCGGAAGTGGCCCAGGCCTGACGGGCCACCACTCCAGCGTAAGGGAGAGGAATTAATGGAAGCACAACCACTGACCCGAGACGGAACACCGTGGGTTCCGCTCTACATCGAATCCGTCGACGAGGAAAAATGCATCGGCTGCGGCCGCTGCCAAAAGGTCTGCGCCCACGGCGTGCTTGACATGCAGGGCCTCACCGAGGAGGGCGAGACCTGCCCGGTCGGTGACGAGGAGATGGAGCGGATCGTAACCATCGTCGTCCAGAAGGGCAAGTGCATCGGATGCAACGCCTGTTCGATGGTCTGCGGATCGAAGGCGATCAACCACATCCCAGCCTCTGCACTGTGATGACCCTGCTCGGCAGCCCATCCGGCGGTCGGACTCTTTATGTCGAACTCGTCGCCCACGGCAAGGGCGATGCGTTCGACCGGCACGTCTTCGCCTGCGCCGTCTCGGTGGGAGCGGCCGAGCAGGAACGTCCTCTGACCGAAGCACTGGGGCTCACCCCCTCGAACCTCACCCGTCTGTTCAACGCCTACTTCCCCGATGGCGCCAGTCTCATCCCGCCGCTCCCACCGAGCGCCGGGCCGGGCGAAGACTCGATCGAAGAGCCGGATCTGCGCCGCCTGCTGCTTGAGCACTGCCGCCGGGGCACGATCGAGGAACAGTGGCTCGCCGCGATCATCGCCCGACGCTCGCTGCGCCCCAACCATCTCTGGCAGGACCTCGGCCTGTTTAACCGCTCGGATCTCAGTCGCCTGCTCCATCGCCACTTCGAAGCCCTTGCCTGCCGCAATCAGGGGGACATGAAGTGGAAGAAGTTCTTCTATCGCGAGCTGTGCCTGCGCGAGGGTGTGCTCATCTGCAAGTCGCCGGTCTGTGATGTTTGCTCTGATTACGCCCATTGCTTCGGCGACGAGCAGGGCGAGCCTCTGGCGCGGCTGCAGTTTCCCGACATGCGCACCTAGCTCCTAGCGTCCGCTCTCCTGTCCAGCAGCCAGGAGCGCCTGTCGCCGCGTCGATTTTCCAACAAAACCGACGGTGGTGTCGTGCGCGCTTGACCGGCCGTCGCGGTAGATTTCATCTAGAACAGGGCATTCGTTGCTGGCATGCGAATTGCTTTGCCCCATAGCGATAACCAACCGTTTGTCGTGGAGGATACCATGGTAGCGATCAGCGAAAGCGCCAAGTCCGTCATCCGCCGGCTTATCGATCAGAGCAAGGACGGTGCGACGGGCCTGCGCATCATGGTCGAGCAGGGCGGCTGCGCCGGCATGCAGTACAAACTTGGTCTTGATACCTCCGCCAACGCCGACGACGAGGTCTACGAGTTCGACGGCGTGAAGCTGTTCGTCGATCCGTTGAGCCTGCCGATCATCGAGGGCATGAACATCGATTTCGTCGACTCGCTCGAGACCTCCGGCTTCGTTTTCGACAATCCGAACGCCGGCAACACCTGCAGTTGCGGTAAGTCGTTTTCCTGACGGTTTTCGGTCGAGGTCTGACACTCCCATGAACGACCGGCTCGCGGCGTCCAGACACGCTCCCATCTTCATCAACGACACCACCTTGCGCGACGGTGAGCAGACCGCTGGTGTCGCCTTCAATCTCGGCGAGAAAATCGCTATCGCCGCCGCGCTCGATGCTGCCGGCGTACCCGAGCTGGAAGTCGGCATGCCGGCGATGGGCGAGGAAGAGCGTGACGCCATCCGCGCCATTCTCGATCTCGGGCTTTCCGCGCGGGCAATCGGCTGGTGCCGCGCCAGGCGCAGTGACGTTGATGCGGCCGTCGCCTGTGGGCTTGAGACCGTGAATGTGTCCGTGCCGGTTTCGGACCGCCAGATCGCCGGCAAACTTGGTCGCGACCGGGCCTGGTTACTGGGTCAGGTGATTGAAATCACCGAATACGCGCGCTACAGGGGATTGCGGGTGCATATCGGCGGCGAGGACTCGTCGCGTGCCGATACGGATTTCCTGTGGCGTGTGCTCGAGGCCGCGGAACGGTCAGGCGCCGTGCGGTTTCGCTATGCCGACACGCTGGGCGTGCTCGATCCCTTCGCCGCGCTCGATGCGTTCCGCGACCTGCGTCGCCGCTGCCGTATCGAGTTGGAAATCCACGCCCACGACGATCTCGGCCTTGCAACGGCGACCTCCCTCGCCGCCGTGCGTGGCGGCGCGACACATGTGAGCACGACCGTCAACGGTCTCGGCGAGCGCGCCGGAAATGCGCCGCTGGAGGAAATCGTCGTCGCCCTGCAGCAGCTTTACCGCCGGCCGACCGGCATCAATTCCAAGCATCTGCCGCGCATCTCGGCACTCGTCGCCGGCGCCTCGGGCCGGCCCATTCCGCCGGGCAAGAGCATTGTCGGTGCCTGCGCCTTCACCCACGAGGCGGGCCTGCACGTCCACGGACTGCTGCGGGACCAGGAGACCTATCAGGCGCTCGATCCCATCGACGTCGGGCGTGAACACCGCGTCGTTCTCGGCAAGCATTCGGGCCTCGCCGCCGTGCATCACGTGTATGGCGAGATGGGCCTTGCACTGCCGCCGCTGCAAGCGGACGCGGTGCTGGCGCTGATTCGTCATTGGGCGGAGCGCCGCAAGGCGGCACCGTCGGCGGATGTCCTGCGCCATTTCTACGAACGTACCCGTCACCTTCGCGAAGAGGCTGCCTAAATGTCGATTACCCTACCAAAGGACCTGAAGGACCTGACCGACGCCGAGGAATATTTTGATTACTTCGGCGTCACATTCGATCCGAAAGTCATGCATGTCTCGCGTTTGCATATCCTCCAAAGATTTCACGAGTATCTCGAAACGGAGGACTTTGCCGGCGATGAAGCCGCGCTCAAGCCGGTGCTTGCCGGTCTTCTCGAGCGCGCCTACGGTGATTTCGTCCGGTCCGATCCGCTGACGGAGCGGGTGTTCAAGGTGTTGAAGGACGCGCCCGAGCGGCCCGAGCCGGTTCCCGGCCGCGCCTTCGTGCCGCTTGATGAGGTGATCACCCCCGTACGCGCAAAAACCTAAGGCAGCGGCATAACCCGCGCCCGTCCAGGACAAAGAACGCCGACCTGAACGAAGCCACGAGGACCATACGGGCAATGTATAAAATCATCCGCCGCGAGGCATTCTCCGATACGACATTTCTCTGGGAGGTGCTGGCGCCCGACGTCGCCCGGTCGGCACAGCCCGGCCATTTTGTCATGCTTCGCCTGCACGATGGCGGCGAGCGTATTCCACTGACCGTCGCCGACTTCGATCGCGACCGCGGGACCATCACCATGGTCATCCAGTCGCTGGGCAAGACGACGGTGGAAATGCGCGACCGCTACGCCGAAGGCGCGGAGTTCGAGGATTTCGTCGGCCCCCTCGGGCTGCCACAGCACATCGGCGCGTTCGGACATGTGGTGCTCGTCGGCGGCGGCCTGGGCGTGGCGCCGGTCTATCCGCAGCTGCGCGCTTTTAAAGAGGCGGGCAACCGCACCACCGGCATCATCGGCTTTCGCAACAAGGATCTCGTCTTCTGGGAAGACAAGTTCCGGGCCTACTGCGACGATCTGATCGTCTGCACCGACGACGGCAGCTATGGGACGCCCGGTTTCGTCACCGCGGCCCTGCAGCGGCTGCTCGAGACCGATCCGCCCGACCTCGTCGTCGCCATCGGCCCGCTGCCGATGATGAACGCCTGCGTCGAGACGACGCGGCCGTTCGGCGTGAAGACGATGGTCTCGCTCAACGCCATCATGGTCGACGGCACCGGCATGTGCGGCTCGTGCCGGGTGACGGTGGACAACGTGGTCAAGTTCGCCTGCGTCGACGGGCCGGACTTCGATGGCCACAAGGTCGATTTCCGCGAACTGATGACCCGCCAGCGCCGCTTCAAGGGTCAGGAAACGGTCGCCAGCGATAGCTACGGACACGTCTGTAACGTCGAGAAGCAGCTCTTCGAAGATGGCAAGCGCGGCTACAAGAAGCTCGTCGAACTTGCTCCGCACCAGGTGAAGATGCCGGAGCGCGACGCCAGCGAGCGGGCGCGCAATTTCAAGGAAGTCAATCTCGGCTATTCGATGCACGAGGCCTTCGCCGAAGCCGAGCGCTGTATCCAGTGCAAGAAGCCGACGTGCATGTCCGGCTGTCCGGTCTCGATCGATATCCCGCGCTTCATCCGCCATCTGCTTGTTCGCGATCTGGACGGCGCGCTCTCCGTGATCAACGAGAGCAATCTCTTTCCATCGGTTTGCGGGCGGGTGTGTCCGCAGGAAGCGCAGTGCGAAAGCCAGTGCGTGATCAACCGGAAGATGGAATCGGTGGCGATCGGTCGCCTGGAACGCTTCGTCGGTGATCACGCGAAGTCGCCGAAGGCGGTGCCGCTGCGTTTCGAGGCCCCCTTGGGCCGGGTCGCCGTCGTCGGCTCAGGGCCGGCTGGCCTCGCCGCCGCCGCCGACCTGCTGCGCTTCGGCGCCGAGGTGACCGTCTACGAGGCACTGCACGTGGTCGGCGGTGTGCTGCGCTACGGCATCCCCTCCTTCCGCCTGCCGCGCGATATCATCGACCGCGAGGTACAGCGGTTGAAAGACATGGGCGTGCGCTTCGAGACCAACAAGGTTGTCGGCAAGACGTTCACCATCGAACAGTTGAAGACCGATATGGGCTTCGATGCCGTGTTCGTCGGCGCCGGTGCCGGCGCGCCCTCGTTCCTCGGCATCCCCGGCGAGTTCGCAGGTCAGGTCTACTCGGCCAACGAGTTCCTCACCCGCGTCAACCTGATGGGTGGCGATAAGTTCCCCTATCTCGATACGCCGATCAGCCTCGGCAAGAGCGTCGTCGTCATCGGTGCCGGCAACACCGCGATGGACTGCCTGCGCGTCGCCAAGCGACTTGGCGCGCCGACCGTCCGCTGCGTCTACCGCCGCTCCGAAGCGGAGGCGCCCGCCCGCATTGAGGAGCTTCGCCACGCCAAGGAAGAGGGCATCGAATTTTTCTTCCTGCACACGCCGGTCGAGATCCATACCAATGCCGAGGGTGACGTCAGCGGCATGAAGGTGCAGAAGATGATGCTTGGCGAGCCCGACGAGAAAGGCCGCCGCAAGCCCATCGCGCTCGATGAATTCGTCGAACTCGATTGCGATACGGTGATCTACGCGCTGGGCACCAATGCCAATCCGATCGTCGGTCAGTCCACCACCGGCCTCGGCTTGAACAAGTGGGGCTACATCGTCGCCGACGACGCCACGCAGGCGACCAATCTTCCGGGCGTGTTCGCCGGTGGCGATATCGTGACCGGTGGCGCGACGGTGATCCTGGCGATGGGCGCGGGCCGTCGGGCGGCGAAGGCGATCGGTGCCTACCTGCAGAGCAAGGCGTGGCCGATCACGCCCGAAGATGTCGCGGCGTTCGTACCACCGAAGCCGCTGAGCGAGTCCGTAACCGCCTCCGCGGCGGAATGAAGAGGGGTAGGCGATGAACGTCAATATGGACGCGGGGCTGGTTTGTCCGAAGTGCCATCAGCCAATCGAGGGTGACGAGCAGTACATCTGCTGCGCCGGCGCGAAGTTGCAATGGCGGTGCACCGACTGCGGCAAGGTCAGCGAAGGATTTGCCTTTCCTTACGGCATGTGCCCACTGTGCTCGGGCAAGCTGGAGATGCTCGGCGATCGCGATATCGAAGGTGCCGCCGCGCTCGACGCCATCCGCACGGCCTTCGAAATCGAACTCGGCGGTCAGGCGTTCTACAGCCGGGCCGCGCTGCAAGCAAAGGAACCGGCGCTGCGTGATCTATTCGAGCGGTTCGCCGAAATGGAGGGCGAGCATATCGAAACGCTGTCGCGCCGCTACCATGCCGACGTGGCGATGCCGTCGGACGACTTCCGCCTCGACCGGGCAGCGATCTATGCCGGCCTCGAAAACCGCCCGGAGGACCCGGGCAACCTCATTCGCATCGCGATTTCGTTCGAGCAACGGGCGGTGGACTACTTCACGACACAAGGCGAGAAAGCTCCGGCCGGATCGGTCGAGCGACAACTTTATTACGAACTGGCGGCAGAGGAGCGCGAACACGTGGCTCTGCTGACGACTGAATACGACCGTTGGCAGGCGGGCAAGGCCGGATTGCTTTAGGTTTTGCACAGACGATTGTGCGTTGCACAAAACGGTCATGAGCAATTCCCCAATGCGACCCCAGATCCGCCGAGGTAGGACAGACAATAGGAGTTCTGCCCGTGTCAGATCATTACGAGGCGATCGTCGTCGGCGCTGGCCCTGCGGGCAACGCGGCGGCGTTGACGCTTGCCCAGGCGGGGCGATGCGTCCTGCAGCTCGAACGCGCCGAATATCCTGGCGCGAAAAACCCTCACGGCGCGATCCTCTTCGCGCCGGCGATGGAAGAACTGGTCGCTGATTTCCGCAGCAAAGCCCCCCTTGAACGTCACATCGTCGAACATCGCATCTGGACACTCGATAAGGACGGCCACAGCGCCGCCCTGGCCCGCAGGGTTGGGGACGACTATGCCGCCGGGGCCGCCGGGGCCGCCGGGCGAATCGATGCCGACCGTTACACGGTTCTGCGCTCGACGTTCGATGCGTGGTTCGCCGGCGTCATCAAGGAGGCCGGCGTTCGCGTCCTCTACGGGACGTCCGTCGCCGACCTCGTCCGCGAGACGGACGGGCGCGCGGTCGGCGTGCGGACCGAAGCCGGCGATGAGTTCTTCGCCGACGTCGTCGTCCTCGGCGACGGCATCGAGGCGATGATCGCCCGCCGATCCGGCCTGCGCGAATCGCTTGAGCCGAGCGACGTGGCGCTGACCGTCAAGGAAAAGCGCTCGATGCCGGCCGAGATGCTCGACGAGCGATTCGGTATCGGCAGGAACGAGGGCGTCGTCGTCGAGGCTGCGGGATGGTTTTCGGCGACGATTTCCGGCAGCGGGTTCATCTACACCAACCGGGACTCCCTGTCGGTCGGTGTCAGCTGTCTCGTTGGTGAAATCGTCGAAAGCGATATCACGCCGTCCGAACTGCTTGCCGCGTTCAAACAGCATCCGTCGATCCGCAGCCTGTTGCAGGGAAGCGAGGTCGTCGAGTTCGCGGCTCAATTGATGCCCGAAGGCGGCTATCGCGTGCGACCGCGGCTCTACGGCGATGGCTGGCTGACCTGCGGCGATGCGACCCAGTTGAGCGACGCGTCCTACCGGCATGGCTCGAGCCTGGCGCTGACCTCCGGACGGCTGGCGGGCGAGACGATAGCCGAACTCACCCGACATCACCGGCCGATGAACGCGCGGCATCTTTCGCTCTACCGTGACAAGCTGGAGCGCAGCCCGGTGCTGAAGGAATTGCGCCGGATCAATAGCCTGGGCGCGACACATCCGGGCATTGCCGATTACGTGCCCGCCGATCCGCACGCCCTAGCACAGGCGGCGCGTTCATTCGGGCGAAGCGCCAGCGCCGACGCACGGGATCGGCAACGGGAGACGCTCCGCCAGTTCACCCACAAGAGCCAGCTAAAGCTGGTTCGCGGCACGGTATAACGAATCCGGGCGGCAGCGCGCTTTGCCGTACCGGTTCCTGCGCGTTCCCATCCGTCACAATAGAGGCGGACGCGGCAGGACAAGAAGGCTGTCCGTAAGTCCACAGGGAGGCTTGACAGCACCTTCTCCCCCCGCGACCCAGCCCGCGGGGGGAGAAGGATCTAAGGACCTGTGGTCAGCCGGGCTTGCCGTCGGATCGTGGACGGAGCAAGGCGGAGCCATAAACGCCGATAAAGAGCACGAACGCGCCGGTCCAAGCCGCCCCGGACACGTCCAGCAGACCATCGGCGGCGTTGAGCCACAGCGTTGCGCCCACCCGCGCCACGGCGGCGATGGTGATTAAAACGTAGAGGGCGACCGTGCTGCTTCCCGCCCGCAGCGGCCGGCCGGTATGACCCAGTGTCGCGCGTGTCATCACCGCCGCGATCATCGTACCAAACACGCCAGCGCCCAGGGCGTGGACCGCGGCACTCTCCGGCACTAGGTCGTTCGCCTGCGACAGCGCCAGAAGCACCAGAGCGACGGGCACCCAGGCATAGCCCACGTGGAGGACGAACAGCAACGGATCGCGTCGCGTCCGCCAGCCGCACCAGCGGGTGAGGCGAATAGCGTTGGCAAAGGCGGCAATTGCGCCGAGCAGGACGGCGGCGATCGTCCCGGGAATGGTGATCCAAGCGGTGAGGGCAAGAGCGGTGGCGACGAGCGTCGCCTTATCGATCCAGCCGAACGGTGCGGGCGCGGAGCCGGAGCCACCTTGCCTCGTCAGCCAATTGGCGGTGAAATTCGGAATGATCCGCCCGCCGATCAAAACGACCAACAGGGTCGCGACGATAAAACCGAGCCGCCAGCCGCTGCCGGTAACGACATCCAGCGAGAGGACGTCGGCGTGCATCAGCCCGTTGGCGATGAGCAGCACAAATAGCGCGGCCGCCATGGGCAGGTTTCGCCGGTTCTTCGCCGCGACAAGTTCACGCACAACGACAAGCAGCAAGGCCGCGAGGAAGGCAAGGTCGATGACCGCGGCCGTCCCCGTCCCGATGATCGCGGAGGTGGCAACCGCCAGCCGGCCTGCGATCCACAAGAGGACAAGGCCGCCCAGCATCGCGCCGCGCACCGGGGGCCGACCGGTCCAACTGGGAATCGCGGTGAGCAGGAAACCCGCAATCGCCGCGGTCACAAACCCGAACAGCATCTCGTGCGCGTGCCAGAGTGACGGCGCGAACGCGCTCGGCAGGGTGATGGCCCCGCTTATGCTCGCCAGCCAGAGCACGACGCCGAAGATTCCGGCAAAGCCCGCGAGGAAAAAAAACGGGCGGAAGCCATAGCCGAGAAAGGCCGGTGGCCCCTTGCCAATATCGTCCCTTTTGTGAATGCCCGGCATGGCGGGCCTGAGAGTCATCGCGGGATTCCCAGGAGCTTGCGCAGATTATCGAACCCCGCCTGGTAAAAGTCCTCCAGCGATTGACTAATCTCGGATTCGGCGACTCCGAGCGGCTTGAAGGTCGTCGTCCATTCGATCGTCGACTCTTCCCCCGCGCGGTTGACGCTGACAGTCGAACGATAGTCCGAGACCGGCAGCGAACCGGCGACGATGGAATAAGAGTACATGCGCCGTTGGCCGTCGAACGTCTCCAGCTCCTCGGTGATTTCGCCACCATCAACGAGCCTCAGCCGCCGCCGGCGCCCCCCCCTCCTCCAGCTCGCTGGTCTGTATTGCCGGATGCCATTCGGGAAGCGCGTTCCATGCGCCGACCAGACGCCAGACTTCCTCGGCGGGAGCCGTCAGCTTTGTCGTCACCGTTACCTTGGTCATGGTCCCTCTCCTTGTCCATGCGTGTTCTTTTTGTTTTTGCTTGCTGCGATATTACCCACTGTCGCAGGGGCGACAATCGTCAACTCGCCGGACTGGATGATCCGCGCGCCGGACCTTTGTCAGCGCGATGGCGCTGCGGGCCCCGCCGCCCATTGCCAGCCGAGGGGACCCTCGCAGACAACGGCGGTGGCAATCGGAGCGATGATCGCCTCCGGCCAGCCGTCGTCGTCGCCGTCATTCGCCGGCGGGGTGGCCGGCGAAGAGGCCGGCGAGGGTGCAGGCGCTGCGGTCAGCGCGGAATCCTCAGATCCTTCACGCGGCACGGCCCGCGCATCGCCGGCGTCGCCGGAGTTTGGCGACGATGCCTCGCCCTCGGCGACGTCGGTGCCTTCTTCGAGCGTATAGATGATTTCCTTGCAGGGAATTCGACCGCCGAACGCGCGCACCACCTGTACGTAGCCGCTCGCCTGGCCGAACACGGTATCGAACAGAGTATCCGGGCGGCTTGCCCACGGCACCGCTGCCGAAGTCTCGGACTGCCCCGCCGCACGGGCGATTGCCCCATAGATGCGACGTTTGCGTTCGTCCTTCGCATAATCCAGAGCTTCGGCGGCGGCCAGCCGTGCGCCGATGCCGACGGCGACGCCGATCAGCGGATTTGCGGTCAATACCCCGGCGCCGGCGCCGGCGCCAAGGCCGGCCGCCTCGGGGGCGAGTTCGGCGAGGCCGGCGCACCCGCCAAGCATCGAGGATAGGCCGAGCACGGTGACGGTCATGAAGGATCGCAACAGAGACATCGAAGGCACCCGTGCGTGGGAAATTGACATATCGGTATCGGTGGCGCACGGTCGACACGGGCTGTAGGCGATTCGCCTGCTCGATACGCGCCGCGACCAATCAGGAAAACTGAGCAGACCGCGCCACGTTCCCCCGCTGGCGGGCAAAGTGCGCCCAGGCTGACACAATATGCGTATTGATGCACTCGGCGCCGCGCGGCGATCACCGCGCAACCGCCAAAGACGGAGCCCACCGGCCGGTGACGTCACGACTTTCGGATCTGTGGTTCGGCCGCCTGCCGCTCGCCGAGGCGTTCTGGAACTATGCGATCTTCTGGGGGGTCCTGATCAACCTCGCCGCCACCATCGGCGCACTGGCGCTGCTGGTCACCGCCGGGGATGACGGAGCCGGCAAGCTCGCTTGGCTGGCCTCTCTGCTCCATGTCCTGCCTCTGCCCTACAGCGTCCTCGTGACCGTCGGCATCTGGCGCAGCTCGGGACATCCCGAAGTAACGCCCGGCGTGCGACTGGCGGCACGCCTTGCGATCGTCGCCTGGTTCGCGGCGACGACCATCCTTTGATTTCGAGCACGTCCGCTGCGCGTTTGCACCCGCCATTTGTCGCCCTTGCCATTGCACCGCGCGGACGCTAGCGTCGGCGCGGATCGGGCACGAATGTCCGACGCGAAAACAAACGGCCGACAGGGGCAGGGACCGCCAAACGGCGCTTTTCCCGAAACGTGCATCGAGCGACGCGGCACTCGTCCATGCCGTGCTTGTCGTCTCGCCGCAAGTACCCTCGACGCGGCCGCGTCAGGGAGGGCTAGGCGATGGTGTGTGCGGTAGGACTTCGATTCGCCGATCTTCCTGATCATCGCGCCGATGGCGGTGCTCGACCGGCGCACGTCGGTCGATCGTCTCTTTGCGAACGGCGCGCGATCACGGATGTGCCGACGCCCCATCCATCACTCTGACAAGGGAGATCGCGGTGACTGTACCCGCGTCGCAGACCTGTCGTTCCATCATGACCACCACCCCCGCGGTTCTCAAGAGCGGGGACACCATCGAGACCGCGCTGCATCGGCTACTTGAGGACAAACTGCTGGCGCTGCCGGTGGTCGACGAGGCGGAGCGGTATCTCGGCATGTTCCTGCGCAGCCGGCTCGTCGCCCTGCTGCTGCCGAAGATCGTCGCGCTCGAGGGCCAGATCCCCGAAATTGCCCGCCTTGTCGAAGTCGGCTTCATGTCCGATACGCTCGACGACGCCAACGAGCGATTTCGCGCCGTCGCCGGCGAGCCGGTCAGCGAATACCTGGAAACGGAGGGCCAGGTCCTTCATCCCGAAACGCCGGTGATGAACGCCGTGCTCTTCCTCTATCGGACCCGGACCTACCTGCCCGTCGTCGAGAAAGCCTCCGGCCGGCTTTTGGGGGTCGTTTCCACCTGGGACATTCTGCAACGAATCGCCCGCCCCCCCGCCCGGTAATCGGTGCGTTCGTACCGGCTCAAGCGAGCCATTCGGGACCAATGATTTTACCGGAGCCAAGGACCACGCCGTCATGAACTCGATGCTGATCGCCGTAGGGGTGCTCGTCGCCACCTACGCTGGCGTCATGAGCGAAAAAATCAACCGCTCGATCGTCGCCCTTCTGGGCGCGCTACTGATGATCATCCTCGGCATCCTCTCCCAGGAGGAAGCGATCAAGGGGATCGATTTCAACACCATCGGCCTGCTCGTCGGGATGATGATCATCGTCTCGATCACGCGCAAATCCGGCGTGTTCGAATACATGGCGATCTGGACGGCAAAACTGGTTAATGCCAGCCCCGCCGGCATCCTCGCCATGCTGGCGATCGTCACCGCCGTCGTCTCCGCCTTGCTCGACAACGTCACGACCGTCCTGCTCGTCGTGCCGGTGACCCTGGTGATCACCGAACAGCTCAAGGTCAAACCCTATCCGTTCTTGTTCTCGCAGATCCTCGCCTCGAACATCGGCGGAACCGCGACCTTGATCGGCGATCCGCCCAACATCCTCATCGGCACGCAGGTTGGCCTTACGTTCAACCAGTTCGTCGTCAACCTCGCGCCGGTCATTCTGCTCATCCTCGCCGTGCACGTGATTTCGATGCACCTGATCTGGGGCCGCTCGATGCAGGCGACAGCGGAAGCCCGCGCCCGGGTCATGGCGTTCGACGAGAAGAAGGCGATTACCGACCACCAGTTGCTCAAGCAGTCGCTTGGCGTGCTCGCGCTGGTCATCGCCGCCTTCGTCACCTCGCGCTTCATCGGCCTTGAAGCCGGCGCCATCGGCATGGCCGGCGCGGCGATCCTCATGCTGCTCGACAACCTCGGCAAGTCGTCCGAGCATCAGACGGAAAATGTCACCAAGGTGTTCGGCGAAGTCGAATGGATCACCATCTTTTTCTTCCTCGGCCTGTTCATGGTCATCGCCGGCGTCGAGCATACCGGCGCTCTCGAACTGCTTGCCCATAAGCTCATCGAGGTGACCGGCGGCGATCTCGAGGTCACCGGCCTCGGGGTGATGTGGGCCTCGGCGGTTCTCTCGGCGATCGTCGACAACATCCCCTTCGTGGCGACGATGATCCCGCTGATCAAGGCGATGGCTCCCACCTTCGGCGGTCCGGACGGCCTGGTGCCGCTGTGGTGGGCACTCTCCCTCGGTGCCTGCCTCGGCGGCAACGGCACGCTGATCGGCGCCTCGGCCAACCTCACCGTCGCCGGCATCGCCGAGCGCAACGGTATTCCGTTCCGCTTCGTAACCTTTACCAAGATCGCCTTTCCGCTGATGATCATCCACGTCGCCATCTGTAACGCCTACCTTCTCTGGCGATTTCTCTGATCGCTGATCCCAGACCGGACGGCGCCGCCCTTGCCCCGATGGGAGGGGTGGCGCCGTCCGGCCTTTGCGTCCTCGCGCGCGCAAGTGGCCGCCGGCGATGCGGCGCCGTCGTAACGAGAGACAAGAAAGGAGACAGCAATGCACGAGCACGGCGCGAGCGTGGCTCAGCATGTCCTGTTCGGCTTCGACGCCCTGTGGCTGTCGACCGCCGTACTGGTATTCACCTACGCGGTGATCATCAGCGAGCGGCTGAACCGGGCGATCATCGCCCTGGTGGGCGCGATGCTGATGGTCTGGTTCGGCATCCTGAGCCAGGAACAGGCGATCGCGAGTATCGACTTCAACACCATCGGCCTGCTGATCGGGATGATGATCATCGTCTCGGTGACGAGAAAGTGCGGCATCTTCGAATATCTCGCCATCTGGTCGGCGAAACAGGTCAAGGCCAGCCCGGCCGGCATCCTTGCCATGCTGGCGATCGTCACCGCGATCCTCTCCGCCCTTCTCGATAACGTCACCACGGTCCTGCTTGTCGTCCCGGTGACCCTTGTCGTCACCGAAGAACTCAAGATCGACGCCTATCCGTACCTCTTCTCGCAGATTCTCGCCTCGAACATCGGCGGAACCGCGACCCTGATCGGCGATCCGCCCAACATCCTGATCGGAACCCAAGTCGGCCTGACCTTCAATCAGTTCGTCGCCAACCTCGCGCCGGTGGTCCTGATCATACTCGCCGTGCACGTCGCCGCGATGCACCTGATCTGGGGTCGGCGCCTGCACGCCTCGGAACGGGCCCGCGCCCTGGTGATGGCCTTCGATCCGCGCCGCTCGATCAGCAATCCACGCCTTCTTAAGCAATCGCTGGCGGTGATTTTCGTCGTCATCGTCTGCTTCGCATTATCGCGCTCGCTCGGCATCGAGCCCGGCGTCATCGCCCTGACCGGTGCCGCGGTCCTGCTGGCACTCGACAACATCGGCAAGGCGGCCGAGACCCAGTCGGAGAACGTGACCCATGTATTTCACGAGGTCGAATGGATCACGATCTTCTTCTTCGTCGGACTGTTCGTCGTCATCGCCGGGGTTGAGCATTCCGGGCTGCTGCTGCTGCTCGCCGACGAACTCGTCGCGCTGACCGGCGGAGACCTGTCAGTGACAACGATGGGCGTGCTCTGGGCGTCAGCGGTTCTCTCGGCGATCGTCGACAACATTCCCTTCGTGGCGACGATGATCCCGCTGATCAAATCGATGGCGCCCAGCTTCGGCGGACCGGAGGGCCTTGCGCCGCTGTGGTGGGCGCTCTCCCTCGGCGCCTGCCTCGGCGGCAACGGCACGCTGATCGGCGCCTCGGCCAACCTCACCGTCGCCGGGATCGCCGAGCGCAGCGGCGTTCCGTTTCACTTCGTAAGTTTTCTCAAGCTGGCGTTTCCGCTGATGCTGGGGCAGGTGCTGATCGCCTGCGTGTACGTCCTGTGGCGGTTCCTGTGAGCGAAGATCACACCTCGACCGGGCAATCGGGCAGCTCGTTGCGGTCGTCCGGCCGTACGGGCAGGCGCTCGGCAAGGACGCGCCCGCACGCCTCGATCGCCTCGATGAAGCCGTCGGCGATGCGCCCGTGGCCGACCGCTTGGGTGAACCGCTCAACCGTCCGCACCCACGTCGCATCGTCGATCAACGCCTTGATGCCGACATCGGTGACGATCTCGACGTAGTGCTCGCCGACGGAGACAAAGAACAGAACGCCGGTCCGATCCCGCGTCGCCGCCAGACCGAGGTCAAGGAAGAGCTGATGGGCGCGCGCCTTGGCACAGGCGGCCTGCTCCGCGCGCGGCACCAGGCGATGGCGGACCACCCGCCAGGCGAACAGCGCGAACAGCGCGGAAAATCCTCCAACCTGCGCCAGAAAGAACGCCTCGAGCGTCGGTGGCTCCGACCAGGGAATCAGCAGCGCCACTCCGGATAGCGCCAGCGTCGCCGCCGCGGCGGCAAGCGTGGGTAAGTACAAGTAGCGACCGCTCGCCGGCGTGACGACGGTAACGAACTCGGCGGCGGTCCGCGCTTCCGCCGCCGCCACCGCGGCCTCAATCCGCTCGCGATCCGAAGCCGTGAGGAACGTCATCGTTCGTCGCCCCGCCTTACCATCCGCCCGATGCGCCCCCGCCGCCAAAGCCGCCGCCGCCGCCACCGAAGCCGCCGCCGCTGCCCGAGCCGCCGCCGAACCCGCCACCACCGAGCCCGCCGATCCCTCCACCAATCCACGGGCCGTGCCGCCCAAAGCCGCGGGCGGCACGCGTGCCCCGCCGTCGGGAGGTCATCCAGGCGAAGGCGAGAAACGCCAGGATCATCAGGATCGGCGGTGCGATCCGCGTCGCCTTCGCCGCCGGTGCGGCTGCCGCCCGGTCGGGCGCCGTCGCCTCGTCGCCCGAGAGTAGCTTCAAGATCGCCTGGGTGCCGGCGACAATGCCGGGACCAAACTGGCCGGAGCGGAAGGACGGCAGGATGATCCGCTCGATGATCAGCCGCGAGGCGGCATCGGTGAGAACGCCTTCAAGGCCGTAGCCTACCTCGATGCGAACCTTGCGTTCGGTGGGCGCGACGATCAGCAGCGCGCCATCGTCCTTGCCGTGCCGCCCGATGCCCCACTGACGGGCGAGCTGATTGCCGTAGTCCTCGATGCTCGTGCCCTGAAGCGAGCGCAGCGTCACCACGACGACCTGATTGCCCGTCGCATCCTCGTGCGCCTTGAGCGCTTCGCTCAGGCTCTGCCGTTCCGCCGGCGTCAACAGGCCGGCCTCGTCGACGACGCGACCGGAAAGCGCGGGAAACGCGAGGCCGGCGGCGATCGCCGCGCCAACCGTGGCCACGATCAGCAGGACCGCGCACACGAGCGTCGGCAGCCGGCGCGGAGGTGCGATGAAAGGCATCCCAGGCGGCATTCCGGGAGGCGGGACGGGCAGCTGGCGCCGCATCGCCGGGCTCAGAACTTGACCTGCGGCGCCTTGGCAGCGTCCTCCGCGGCGGTAAAGGTCTGCATCGGCTGCGCATCCGAATAGAGAATCATCGCCCAGATCCGCCCCGGGAATGTGGTGATTTCGGTGTTGAACACCCGTACGGCCTCGATGTAGTCGCGCCGGGCGACGGCGATACGGTTTTCGGTGCCCTCGATCTGCGATTGCAGGACAACGAAGTTCTGGTTCGCCTTGAGATCGGGATAGCGCTCGACGACGACCAGCAACCGGGACAGGGCCGAGCCCAACGCCGCCTGGTTCTGCTCATAGGTCTTGAACGCGTCCGGATTGGTCGTCACGTCGGGCGGGACCGTCGTCTGGGCGACGCGACTGCGCGCCTCAATGACCGCCTGCAGTGTCTCGCGCTCGAACGCTGCCGCGCCCTTGACCGTCTCGACGAGATTAGGGATCAGGTCGGCCCGGCGCTGATACTGGTTTTGCACCTGCGCCCACGCCGCTTTCGCCTGTTCCTGGCGGGTCGGGATCTCGTTGATCCCGCAGCCCGCGAGAACCGCGGTGCAGATCAGCGCGAACATCGCCCGGCACGCCGTCCGTCCCCATCCTTGCGCAATTGTCGGTGTCATGGTCGTCCCCTGCTCCGATCATCCCGTCGCCGCGCATCCTAGCCGAGGTCGCACCCCTTGCGGAACCTGTTCGCAAGATTGACGCGCTGGCGGCGATCTCTGGCCGGCAGACGGCCTATGCAATCAGATGGCGTGCCCTGAGGTCGCTTTCGACCGCGGTGATGGCCGAAGATGCGGCCTTGCGGGTGATGACGTCGCAGGCGATCTTGCGCATCATGCGCGAGAGCATGCGCCGCTCCTCGATCCCGGCGCGTTGGAGCAGCGTGCGGATCAGTTGGGGGACGACGAGTTCGGTGCGATCACGCGCGAGGCGCGCGATCGGCTCGAGATCCTCCTGCCGGCGCAGCTTCGGCCACGGGCGGGGACGGATCGGCGCGCTGACCGCAGGGACCAGCGGGATGACCTGGAAGAGATCCTGGCCGCCGCGCGACGCGCCGCTGGTGCAACCTGACGCCGGACGATACGCCTCGAACCACTCCGGATGCGCCTTGAGCCGGTTTCGCCAGCCGGCGAACACCGGGTTGTCGGCATGTAGGAAGAAGCGGTCCTTGAGAAACTTCTGGCAATTGCGCCGGCCGAGCTGGAAGTCATGCATGCGAAGCTGCTCGTGAACGAAACCGGCGAAACCGGCGAGGCCGGAGGACGCGAGGTCGCTCTCGCCCGCCAGCTTCGACGATCGAATTGGCGCGATCAGATAGCGCGTGTGCACGTCCTCGGAGAGGGCCAGCGTCAGATCCTCGGGACGGAATGCCGATTGAGCCCGTAACATCGGAATCAAGGAAAGCAACGCATCAAGAACATCCGGGCCGTCGGCCTTGGCAGCCGGCTTGCCACGCCATTCCAGGTCGTCCGGAAAGGGGTCAATGAGCAGCACCGTGCGATTGGCGGAGTGCCCGTCCCGGTTGCTGCTCTGGTCGGCGCAGCCAAGGAGCGCGGTCCGGGCATATTCGATCGGCTCGTTGTAGATCAGACCACCATCGACGCACCAGAAATCGTAGCGGTCGCTCACGTCATCGGGCAAATCGAGGAGCACCGAGGACGGACAGGACGCGCGATTGCGCGCGCGCCCGGTCCACGTCCGCTGCCGGTACATATCGACCGTGTTGCGAAACGGTCGTGCCGGAAAGCCGCCGGGAAAAGCTGACGTCGCCAGCGCAGCGTCGCGCAGAACGTCCCAGCCATCGCTGGCCAGATCGGACCGGTTGATATCGAAGGCGCCCGGAAACGGCGCCGTCACATTCGCCGGACCGGCGCCGTGGACGATAAAGTGAGCATAATCGCCATGATTGACCACACGATGCCCGCGCATCGTCTCGTCCGCCACCATGCGCACGACATACGGCACCCCACGCATGTTGGTGACGCAAAGATAGAGGTGCAGCGGGTCGGCATAGTAGGAAACCGGCCCCGGCCAGTTCACCACGCTGTCCCTTACCTGCGCCACGGCCGCGTCAGCGGCGTTCATCAGTGCCGAGCCATTAAACAGCGAGCCGATGCGCGCGGCACGGGCGCCGGACAGATCGCCGGTCGCCAGCATCTTGCGAATGTCGACATAAGGCGCTTGATCCATGCTCATCGTACGCATCCTCTGCTCGACCGTGCAGCAAAGCGACGCCTCCCCCACCGCGCTCGCCTTGCGGGCGTTCGTGTCGCGGACCACTGTTCACCCCAACAGGCCCGCAATCCGGGAATATCCGCGGCAATAGGAATATATTCTATTATATGATTATTGTCAAATAGCCGCGAACCGAAGGACACGCTCCGGCCGGTCAAACATCCGCCCGTTGCCCGGATCGTCAGGCGTCGTGTTGGACAGTTCCAAGTCCGCGGCCATCGATGGCGACGGACTTGACCACGGCATAGACCGTCTGGCCCGGCCTTAGGGCAAGGCGCTCGGCGGACAGGCGGGTGAGTCGGGCGACCAGGCGGGCGCTGCCAACGGCGATCCGCGCCGAGGCGTAGCAGCCCTCCTCGACCAGAACGTCATCGATGATCGCCGGCAGAATATTGAGCGCGCTCAAGCCGTCGGGACGATTGAGGGCGAGCATCACGTCGCGAGCGCGCACGCGGATGCGCAAGCGATCACCGACCGGACGCTCGATGCGCGGCACGCGCAAGCTTCCGCCGTCGAAGGCAAGCGTGGTCAGGGCGTAGGCGTCGTCATGACCGGCGATTCGCACTGGCACGACCGCACCGGCCTCGAACGGGCTTGCCGACGGAAACACATCAAGCCGCGACATCACCGCGGCAACATCGCCGGACGCGACAACGCGTCCGCCTGCGAGCACGACGACCGCATCGGCGAGTCGGGCTACCTCTTCGACGGCATGGCTGACGTAGACGATGGGAATACCCAGATCGTCGCGCAGTCGCTCGATATAAGGCAGGATTTCGGCTTTGCGGCCGGCGTCGAGCGCCGCAAGTGGCTCGTCCATCAGCAGCAGGCGGGGCTGCGCCAGCAGCGCCCGGCCGAGCGCGACCCGCTGCTTCTCGCCGCCGGAAAGCGCCCGCGGCCGACGATCGAGCAGTCCTCCCACCCCGAGCAGATCGACGATGTGCGCGAACGTGATCGAGCGACCGGATCGGGGATCGGGTTTCGGAGCTCGCCGCAGCCCGTAGAGGAGGTTGTCGCGCACCCGCATGTGCGGGAAAAGCCGCGCCTCCTGAAAGACATAACCGACTCGGCGGCGACGGAGCGGAACGTCGATGCCGGCCTCGGTATCGACAAAGGTCGCCTCGCCAAGCCGGACGTGACCGATGTCGGGGCGCAGGAGGCCGGCGATGGCGTTGATGACCGTGGATTTCCCTGAACCGGACGGCCCGAAGAGCGCGGTGATGCCGGACGACGGCCCAGTGAAGGCGACGTCGAGGGTAAAGTCGCCCAGCGCGCGACGAATCCGGACATCGAGCATCAGCGCCCGATCATCCGCTGGGCCTTGCGGCCGGCGACTTCGGCGAGCAACAGCCCGCCGCAGGCCAGCGCGATCGACAGACCGGCGAGACGCGCGGCGGCGGCTTCGTTGCCGGGCGATTGGATCGCGGTATAGATGGCGAGCGGCAACGTCCGGGTCTCGCCCGGAACGTTGGACACGAAGGTGATGATCGCGCCGAACTCGCCGAGGCTGGCGGCAAACGCGGTTATCGCGCCGGCGACGATACCCGGCAGCATCAGCGGCAGCGTGACCGAGCCGAATACGTCGAGACGGCTGGCGCCCAGCGAGCGCGCCGCGGCTTCCAGCTTGGGATCGACCGCCTCCAGTGCCAAACGCATGGCCCGAACCTGGAAGGGAAAGGTGACGACGCCGGCGGCGAGCGCCGCGCCGGTCCAGTGGAACACCAGGCGGATACCCAGCGTCTCGAACAGCCAGCCGCCGACCGGCGCGCGGGTGCCGAAGGTGATCAGCAGCAGGTAACCCATGACCACTGGCGGCAGGACCAGCGGCAGATGCACCAGCCCATCGATCACCACCTTGCCTGGAAACCGGGCGCGGGCCAGCAACAGCGCCGATGCCAACGCCAGCGGAAAGGCGCAGGTCACGGCGACCGCGGAGATGCGCAAGGTCAGCAACAGGGCTTCGGTCTCGTCCGCCGACAGCATCGGCTCGCCCCTTGCCGCGCGGCCCGCGCGAGTCCGCCCCGCCGCCTAGCCCGTGGGGCCCCGCCAGGTGAAGCCGTCACGCTGATAGACGCTGGCGGCGGCACCGCCGGTCAGGTAATCGAACAGCTTGCGGACCTCGGGCGTGTCCTTGCCGGCGACGATGGCGAACGGATAGCTGATCGCCGGGTAACTGTCCGGCGGGAAGGTGCCGACCACCTTGACCTTGTCACTCGCCATCGCGTCGGTGCCGTAGACGATGCCGAGCGGGGCCTCGCCGCGCTCGACAAGCGCAAGGGCGGCGCGAACGCTCTCGGCGCGCGCCACCATCGGCTCGGCCTTGTCCCAGACACCCAGATGCTCGAGCGCCTTCTTGGCATAGATGCCGACGGGCACGCTGTCGGGATCGCCCGTCACCAGCTTGTTGTCCTTGCCGATCAGGCCGGTGATATCGAAATCGGGCGCGATGGTCACATGATCGAGCGTGCTGTCCGCGGGCGCGATCATCACCAGCGAATTGCCGAGGGGGCTCACCCTGCTCGATGCCTCGATCGCGTTCTTGCCAGCGAGGTAATCCATCCACTCCTCGTTCGCCGAGGCGTAGATATCCGCGGGGGCGCCGGCCTCGATCTGGCGGGCGAGGGCCGACGACGCAGCGAAGGAGAAACGGACCTCGGGCCCGCCCTCGTTTCGATACGCCTTCGCCGCCTGGCTCAGCGCGTCGGTCAGGCTCGCCGCGGCGAACACGGTGATGACCTCGGGATCCGCCGCCCGGCCGGCGATCGGAACGACAAGAGGAGCAATCAACAGGCAGATGCCGACAACATAAGCACGAAGCTTTGGGCGACTCATAACCACCTCCTTTACGGTCACTTTCGATATCACGGCAGCGCATCCGTTATATATCGATGGATATAGCGGTTGCGAGCATCATGTGGACCGTCGAATCCCGGCGGCGCGACACCCGGAGCACAGAGCACGGCGCTCGCGCGCTGCAAGCCGAACAGCAACATCGATGCCAACGCAGTTGCCCGGTGCCAGCCACCTCGCCTATCGTTCGCCGACGATGCAGGTTGCGCCGACGGACCGTGTGACGATACGACGTTTATACCCCATAGAGGGGTATATGAGCAGCGTTGGACGACGTCGATGACCGGCTTCCTTGCCCGGCGTCTCGGCCAGGCCCTGGCCGTGCTCGCGGTGATGTCGTTCGTCGTCTACGGGCTGATCGGTTTGATGCCGGGCGATCCGATCGACCTGATGATCAGCAGCGATCCGCGCCTCGGCGCCGAGGACGCGCTGCGCCTGAAGCAGATCTACGGTCTCGACCGGCCGCTGATCGAGCGCTATGCCGCCTGGGCGCAGGCCGCGCTTACCGGCGATCTCGGCTATTCCCGGCTTCAGGCGCGCCCGGTTGCGGAGGTCCTGAGGCCCGCCCTGGAGGCCACCGCGCGCCTGGCCGGCCTCGCCCTTGTCCTTTCCTTGTCCCTTGCCCTGCCGCTCGGGTTGCTCGCCGCCACTCGCCGCGAGCGCTGGATCGATCGCCTGATCAGCCTCGTATCGTTCGCCGGCATCTCGACGCCGCCGTTCTGGACAGCGCTGGTGCTGATCATCGTCTTCGCCGTCCTGCTCGGGATCCTGCCCGCCGGTGGATCGGGCGCGGGTGACGGCAGGCCGTTCGCCGGCGCCCGGCACCTCGTCCTGCCCGTCCTCTGCCTCGCGCTCGCCAGCGTCGGCGGCTACGTGCGCTATGTGCGCGCGGCGACCATCGACGCGCTGGGCAGCGACTGGATCCGCACCGCCCGGGCCAAGGGCCTGAGCGACCGCCAGGTGGTGCTGGGCCACGCGCTGCGCATCGCGCTCGTCCCCGTCGTCACGGTGCTCGGCATCGATTTCGGGGCGTTGGTATCCGGCGCCCTCGTCACCGAGACCGTTTTCGCCTATCCGGGCATGGGCCGACTGATTTACGATGCGATACTTGGCAACGACTACAACCTGGCCCTGGCGGCACTGCTGCTGGCGACGGCATTCACCCTGGCGGGGAGCCTGCTCGCCGATCTGGCGCTGGTGCTGCTCGACCCGCGGATCGCCCTCGACCGGGCCGATCGGTGACGCGCGGCACCCGGACCCCGCGGCCAGCGAAGGCATGGCGGTTGCGTCGCCTGCCACCGCTTGCCGTCGTGGCGCTCGCGGTCCTGGGTGTCCTCGCGCTTGCCAGCGCGGCCGCGCCATGGCTGGCGGCGGCGATCGGCAGCAACGGCGTCGATGTCAACCTGCTCGACCGCTTCGCTGCGCCTTCGGCGGCGCATCCCCTCGGCACCGACGAGCTTGGCCGCGACGTTCTCGTCCGCCTACTCGAGGCGGGCCGCGCCTCGCTCTTCGTCGGGCTCGCCGCAGCGCTCGCGTCGACCCTCATCGGCACGCCGATCGGCCTTGCCGCCGGCTACCTCGGGGGACGAGTCGATGCGCTCTTGATGCGCCTGACCGACGGCCTGCTGGCCTTGCCGCTGCTACCCCTGCTGATCGTTCTCGCCGCTATCGATCCGGCGAAGCTCGGACTGCCCAACGGTCTCGCCACGTCAAACGCCTTCGGCCTGGTAAAGATCGTGGGGATCGTCGCCCTTGTCGGCTGGGCCACCGTGGCGCGGCTGGTGCGAGCCTATGCCCTGCACCTGCGGGAGGCGACGTTCGTGTTGGCGGCGCGTGCCCAAGGCGCCGGGCCGATGCGCATCATGCGCGTGCATATTCTGCCGAATCTCGCCTCGCCGATCATCGTCGCCACGACGCTGGCGAGCGGCAACGTTGTCTTGCTCGAATCCGTTCTCAGTTTCCTTGGTCTTGGCGTCCAGCCGCCGACGCCGAGCTGGGGCAACCTGTTGAGCAACGCCCAGGAACTCGTCTGGTCCGCGCCCGGCCTCGCCATCTGGCCCGGCCTTGCGATCTTCATTACCGTGATCGCGCTCAACGTGCTCGGCGACGGACTGCGCGAGGCGCTTGATCCACGCCGCGCAAACCGATAAGCCAACCCCTGTGCCGACCAAACTTCCATCCATCGCACCCATTGGCGTCGATCGGCCGCGAGCAGGCGGCATCGCCGGCTTGGTGTTGCACGTCGCCGCGGCACTGATCGCCTGCGCCGCACCGGCATCGGCCGCCGATCGCCTGCCATCCCTGTGCATCGATGAAAGCGCGATCTCGGTCTCCGGCATCTCCTCCGGCGGCTATATGGCGCAGCAGTTTCACGTCGCCAACTCGGCCCGCATCATGGGCGCCGGCATCTTCGCCGCCGGTCCCTACGCCTGCGCCGCCGGCGGATTTCCATTAACCATGCTCCGCTCGCTGGACGTGTGCTCGGACGTCCTCTCGCCGCTGCCCTTCTTCGGCCCCCCCGATCCCAAGCGGGCGATCACCGCCGCAGACGACGCGGCACAGGCGGGGTTGATCGATCCGACGGCCACCTTGCATGCCGACCGGGTCCTGCTTTTTTCCGGCCGGCTCGATACGCTCGTCCCCACCTCGGTGATGCAATCGCTGGCGACCTTTTATGAGCATTTCGTCGACGCGCAGAGCATCCGCTTCATCACCGATATCAAGGCGCAGCATGCGATGGTCACCGCCGGGTACGGCAATGCCTGCGATGCGCTTGCCGATCCCTTCATCTCCAACTGCGGCTTCGACCTCGCCGGCACAACCTTGCAGCACATCTATGGGCCGCTAGCGGCGCCGGTTCGCGCCGACGGGCGCATGATCACCTTTTTCCAGGGCGAGTTCACCGACCCCACACGCCCCGCCGGCCTCGCCGACGACGGCTTCGCCTACGTCCCCAAGCGCTGCGCCGACGGTGGCTGCCGCCTGCACGTCGTATTTCACGGCTGCCGGCAGAACGCTGAGACCATCGGCGATGTCTTCTACCGCCACGCCGGCTACAACGAATGGGCCGAGGCGAACGACATCGTCGTGCTCTACCCGCAGGCGGCGGCGCTGACCCGGACATTCGCCGGCGCCACCATTCCCTGGCCCAACCCGCAGGGCTGCTGGGACTGGTGGGGCTTTACCGGCGACGACTACGCGCGCCGCAGCGGGCCGCAGATCGCCGCGGTCTCGGCGATGATCGACCTGCTCGCCGGGGACGCGCCGGTCAGTGGCTCATCAGAACCGGAATCGTCATGTGCTCGAGCAGATGACGAGTGACGCCGCCGAGAACCAGTTCCCGCCAGCGCGCGTGCCCGTAAGCGCCACAGACGATCAGGTCAATCCCCTCGTCGACCGCCCGCGATAGCAGAACCTCTCCGGCGCTCAGATCATCGGCATAAAGATGCTGCGCTTCGGTGCGGATGCGATGCCGTGCAAGGTGCAGGCAGATATCGGCGCTGGGAATCTCGCCGTGCCCGCCCTCGCCATCCTCGCGCTTGGGATTGACGGCGAGCACGATCACCTCTTTTGCCGTCTCCAGGAACGGCATGGCGTCGTTGATCGCGCGGGTGGCAAGCCGGCTCGCGTCCCAGGCGACGAGAACGCGATTGCCGATCGCCGGAAATTCGCCGCCGTAGGGAATGACCAGAACCGGTCGGCCGAGCCCGAGGATGAGCTGATCAGGCATGGCGGGATCATCAACCCCCTCGTCGCCCGATGTGTCGCGTTGCCCGGCGACGACCACGTCGGCGTAACGGCCATGCATACTTAGCATCGGCGCCTGCGCCCCTTCGACGCAGCGCCACTCACCGTTGATGCCCGCGCGCTGCAGGTGATCGGTGAACGTCCGCTCGGCGCGCGCCGCCGCCGCGACGGTCGCCCGTTCCTGCTGGGCGATCAGGTCGTCCGGCAACTGTGCCCGCACGTAGCCGGGAATGCGCGGATGGGTGATGACATAAAGGCCGGTCAGATGCGCGTCGTGGGCGGCCGCCAACGCCAGCGCCGCGTCCAGCCGCGCCGTGCAATGGCGCCCGTTGTCGATGTGAACCAGAATATCCTTAAGAGCCATGACCTGGTTTCCTTTGATCTGCATTGCACGGCGGGCGCGGCGGCCGCCGGCGGGCGTGGTGCGGGGATCGGATCCACCGATCTCCGCCGCGGCGCCGCGCCAACGGCGCGATGATTGTATGAAGGCGCCATGGACTCGCCAAGTCTTCGCCGTCAAGCTTGGCGCATCGGCAGCGATATAACTGGAAAGCGGCTAACGAATCCTTAAATGCAGGGTGCATCAAACCGATCGGCCTGCGTAGAGGGATTGCGTCCGGCATGTTGGGTCTTTCGCCCGCGCCTGAGCTATTCAAGGCCGAATTGCCTTGGTTCAACGTTTCTCGTCCGCTTCACCTCAGTGATCTCAAGGGTCGTTTTGTCGTGCTCGACTTCTGGACGGCGAGTTGCGTGAACTGTCTGCACGTGCTGCCGACTTTGCGGCGTCTTGAGGATACCTTCGCCGACAAGCTCGTCGTCATCGGCGTCCACTGTCCGAAGTACCCCGCCGAGCGCGCGGTTGCAAGCGTACGCAACGCCATCTTACGGCACGACATCCGCCATCCGATCGTGCACGATCCCGAGCTGCAGCTATGGGCGGACTACGGCATCAGCGCATGGCCAACCCTGGTGTTCGTCGATCCGTGCGGCGGCATTCTCGGCGACCTGCCGGGAGAGCCGGCGGCCGAGCGCCTGATCGCCGGCCTCGGTGAGGTTCTCCGCCGGCACTGCTGTGGACCCCGCTTCCCGGCGCCGCCGCCGTTGCCGCTGCGGCGCGAGACGTCGCAGACCGGGCGCTTTCGCTTTCCGGCCGGGATCAAACCGTTGCGCGGCCCTGACGGAAAGCCCTGCTGGGCGATCGCCGACAGCGGCCATCACCAGATCGTGGTTTGTGATGACGACGGCCGGGAAATCCGTCGCTTCGGCAGCGGCAAACCCGGCTTTCTCGATCTTCCCGGTGCCGCCAGTGCCTTTTGCCATCCGCAGGGCCTCGCCTGCGACGGCGCCCATATCTTTGTAGCCGATGCCGGAAATCACGCCATCCGCCGCATTGACCTTGCCACCGGCGCCGTCATGACGCTGGCCGGCACCGGCGAGCGTGGGGGCATTCTTTGCCGGACTCGCGACAGCGCGGACACCGCGCTCGCGTCCGTCTGGGACATCGAATGCGCTGCCGGCGCCCTGATCTTCGCCAATGCCGGCACGCATCAGCTCGGCCGGCTCGATCTCGCAAACGGGCTGGTTTCGCCGTTGGCCGGTGACGGACAGGAAGGGCTGAGGGACGGATGCCCCGCCGAGGCTCAACTGGCGCAGCCGACCGGCCTTGCGATCGATCGGACAACGGGCGTCATTTACTTCGTCGACAGCGAAACCTCCGCGGTGCGGGCCATGCACCCGGACGGCGGCAACCGCATCGAGACCCTCGTCGGCGCCGGCCTGTTCGAATACGGGCGGCGCAACGGACCGTTCGCCGAAGCGCGGCTGCAACACTGTCGCGGCATTGCCTGTCAAGGAGATCGGCTCGTCGTCGCCGACAGTTACAACGGCGCCTTGCGCATCGTCGATCCGCGCACCCGCTGTGTCAGCGATCTCCTTGCGGACCCGATCGCCGCCAAAACCGACATCGGGCTGAATGGGGGTGATCCGTCCGGTATTGCCGTCGATGGCCCGGATCGGATTCTCGTCGCCGATACCAATCATCACCGCATCGTCGAGATGATCCTGGGCGATGTGCCACGCATTCGGGCTTGGGCAACCTGAAGACGTATTTTACCGGAAAAATCGATGACAAATCTGCGACTTGCTCTCGGCAGGCGATGATGAACCGTGTTAAGGTCTGGACAGAAGAGCGGATCGTTCGCCATGCAGCGGGCGCGTTGCGCCCTTTTATTTGCATCATGACGATGACGCCGGGTCTCGCTCGACGCTCCGTACCTGGAGATGCGTGATGGACATTCCCACGTCGGACGCACCGGCCCAACATTCCGCATCGGCGCGTGATCGCGCTTTTTGCGCCCATCCCTACACCAACTTGATGGCGCATCAGCACTCCGGGCCGATGGTGGTGACCCGTGGCGAGGGCATCCGCGTCTGGGACGAGGACGGCAACGCTTATATCGAGGGCCTGGCCGGACTGTGGTGCACGTCGCTGGGATTCAGCGAGCCACGCCTCGTCGCGGCGGCCGCCCGCGGATTGAGCCGCCTGCCCTTCTATCATTCGTTCGGCGGCAAGTCGCCGGCGCCGACCATCGACCTCGCCGAGCGGCTGATCGGCCTTGCCCCGGCGCCGATGTCGAAGGTGCTGTTCGCCAATTCCGGCTCGGAAGCCAACGATACGGCGATCAAGCTGATCTGGTACTACAACAACGCCCTCGGCCGGCCCCAGAAGAAGAAGATCCTCTCGCGCCAGCGTGCTTATCATGGCGTGACCGTCGCCTCGGCGAGCCTGACCGGGCTTCCTGCCAACCACCGCGACTTCGACCTGCCGCTCGAGCGGATGCTCCACGCCGAGTGCCCCCACCACTGGCGCCATGCAAAGCCGGGCGAGAGCGAGGAAGACTTCGCCACCCGTCTCGCCGACAGCCTCGAGCAGCTCATCGTGCGCGAGGGACCAGAGACGATCGCCGCGATGTTTGCCGAGCCGGTGATGGGCGCCGGTGGTGTCATCGTTCCGCCCGCCACCTACTTCGCCAAGATCCAGGCGGTCCTTGCCCGTTACGACATCCTTCTCGTCGCCGACGAGGTGATCTGTGGCTTCGGGCGCACCGGCAACCTGTGGGGCTGCGAGACCTACGCCATCCGCCCCGACATGATCACCTGCGCCAAGGCGCTGTCGTCGGGCTATATCCCGATCTCGGCGCTGATGATCTCCGAGCCGATCTGGCAGGCGATGGTCGCCGAGAGCGAGAAGATCGGCGTCTTCGGCCACGGCTTCACCTACTCCGGCCATCCGGTCGCGGCCGAGGTCGCGCTCGAGACGCTGGCGATCTACGCCGAGCGCGACATCGTCGGCCACGTCCGCGCGGTCGCTCCGGCCCTGCAGGACGGCCTGCGCCAGCTCGCCGATCACCCGCTGGTCGGCGAGGCCCGTGGAGTGGGCCTTGTCGGCGCGCTCGAGCTCGTTGCCGACAAGGCAACGAAGGAGCCGTTTACGCCGACGCTCGGCGTCGCCGCCCTCGCGGCGAAACGAGCCGAGGCGAACGGGGTGATCATCCGCGCACTCGGCGGCGACGTTCTGGCGTTCTCGCCGCCGCTGATCATCGAGGCCGCCGAAATCGACGACATGTTGGCGCGCGTTGCCCGCGCGCTCGACGAAACACAGGCGCGGCTGCGTAACGCGGGGCATGGCTGACCGGCGCAACCCGGGCGAAGAGAGGGCACGGCATGGACTACGAGGCATTTTTTCAAGATCGCATCGCTGAGCTGCGGAGCGAGGGGCGCTATCGCGTATTCGCCGAGCTGGAGCGGCAAGCCGGGCGGTTCCCGCGGGCGCTGCACCATTACGGCAACGGCGACGTGCGCGAGATCACCGTGTGGTGCTCGAACGACTACCTCGGCATGGGCCAGCATCCGCAGGTCCTGCAAGCCATGCACGGTGCCATCGACCGCTGCGGCGCCGGCGCCGGCGGGACGCGCAACATCTCCGGCACCAATCATACCCACGTCCTGCTCGAGCGCGAGCTCGCGGACTGGCACGGCTGCGAGGCGGCGCTGCTATTCGGCTCCGGCTGGATCGCCAACATGACGACACTGTCGACCATCTGCCGGCTGCTGCCCGACTGCGTGGTGTTCTCGGATGAGAAGAACCACAACTCGATGATTGAGGGAATCGTGCACTCCAAGGCGGAGAAGCATATCTTTGCCCACAACGACGTCGCTGACCTGGCGCGCAAGCTGGCGCTCTACCCGCGCGAACGCGCCAAGCTCGTGGCGTTCGAGAGCGTCTACTCGATGGATGGTGACATCGCGCCGATCGCCGAACTGTGCGACGTTGCCGACGCCCATGGGGCGATGACGTTCCTCGACGAGGTGCACGCGGTCGGCATGTACGGCGCGCGCGGGGGCGGTGTCGCCGAGCGCGACGGCGTGATGAGCCGCCTGAGCATCATCCAGGGCACCCTGGCCAAGGCGGTGGGGGTAATTGGCGGTTACATCGCCGGATCGGCGGCGATGTGCGACATGGTGCGCTCATACGGCTCGGGCTTCATTTTCTCGACCTCGCTGCCGCCGTCGGTCGCCGCCGGCGCGCTCGCCTCGGTGCGCCATCTCAAGGCCCATCCCGACCTGCGTACCCGCCACCAGGAACGGGCGGCGACGCTGAAGCGGCGCTTCCGCGACATCGGCCTGCCGGTGCTGCCATCGGTGAGCCACATCGTCCCGGTGCTGGTCGGTGACCCCAAGCTGTGCAAGCAGGCGAGCGACGCGCTGATGGACCGCCACGGCGTCTACGTTCAGCCGATCAATTTTCCCACGGTCGAGCGCGGCACCGAACGGCTGCGCTTTACCCCGTCGCCACTGCATACCGATGCCGAGATCGACCACCTCGTCGCCGCGATGCAGGACGTCTGGTCCCGCCTCGGCCTGCGCGCCGCCGCCTGACCTGTCGCCGCCTGACCCGCGGCGGCCCGATGTGTCACAGCCTGAAGCGTCGCAGCCTGGGCGCGTCGCTCGAACCGCGGCGCCACCCGTTTGGCGCGCGCCGAACGGGCGGCGCGCGCGACTGGCTCAGTAGACGCGAAACATCTCCTGGATCTGCAAGGGATCGGTCGTCTTCATCAGCGCCAGCTTGAGCAGAACGCGCGCCTTCGACGGTTTCAGCTCCTCGGATGCGACAAAGCCGAGAGCGTCGTCGTCAACCTCGGCGTTGCGAGTCACGAAGCCGCTCGGCAGCCGGGTGCTGCGGACGATTACCACTCCCTTCTTGTGCGCGTCGGAAAGCGCCTGCAGCGCCTCCGCCGTCATGTTGCCGTTGCCGACACCGGCGACGACGATCCCCTTGGCGCCGGCCTTGACCGCGGCGTCGATCAGCTCCCGGCCCATGTTGGCGTAGGCGTAAACAATATCGACCTTCGGCATCGCCGCGATATCGTCGACGCTGAACTCGCTCTCGGTCGTATGCCGGCCGTCCGGCACCTCGAACAGGACGACGGTCCCCGCTTCGACGCTGCCGATCGGCCCACGGTCGGGCGACTTGAAGGTGTCGACCTGTGTGGTGTTGGTCTTGTAGACGTCGCGGGCGGCAAACACCTGATCATTGAGCACGACCATCACGCCACGACCCTTCGCCTGCGGATCGGCGGCGACGGTGACCGCATCGTAGAGGTTGCCCGGGCCATCGGCGCTGACCGCCGTCGCCGGGCGCATCGAGCCGACGAGCACCACTGGCTTGTCGCTCTTGACCACCAGGTCGAGAAAGTAGGCGGTCTCCTCCATCGTATCGGTGCCGTGGGTGATAACCACCGCATCCACGTCGTTTGATGCCAGCAGCTCGTTGACTCGCTTGGCAAGCTTCAGCCAGACGGCGTCGCTCATATCCTGGCTGCCGATCTTGACCAGTTGCTCGCCGGAGATCTCGGCGATCTCCTTGAGCTGCGGCACTCCCGCGATCAGCGTCTCGACGCTGAACACGCCTGAGGTGTAGCCGCCGCCTTGCGGTGCGGTCTGGGCGCCGGCAATGGTGCCGCCGGTGGCGACGACGGCGACGTGCGGTTTCGCCATCGCCCCCGTCGTCGCCGAGACCAGGGCAAGCGCCGCCGCCACTACCACGCTGCTTGCGATCCGCATCGGTTTCGTTCTCCTCGCCATGAGCATGTTCATTAGGTCCCGCTGGAGTTACCGGCCCGTCGCCGGGCTAGGCGTCATGCTCCCGGTATCCGCCCAAACCGTCAAGCTGGCGAATCCGCCAAGCGATACGCCGCCACGGTCACCGATCCTGTTTTCCCCGGAGCGACGAAAGCAGAGCTTTCCTCGCGGCTCCGCTGTCCGATGCAAGCGGACGGCGTCGGGCGGCATCAAGACGAGATCTCACCCGCAACGTTCGTTAGTATCGGCGTTTTTGCGAGCTATTACACAGCGCGGGATGAAGCGCACCGGCTCGACGCTGCCAGGGTGGCCGAGCAGCGGGACGGCAGAATCGGGCGATGGTGGACTTGTCCGGGGGAATTCGGCACTATCTTAAGGGAAGCGTGACAAGGAGTGTCGAGATGTACACGGACAACACGCTGACTCCGAAAGAGGCCATCCGGCTGTGCGCCCTTGGCTCGCTTGCCGTCGAGCCGATGCGCTACGGCGATCTCGCCAATTCGATCCGCCATTTCATCAGCCGCGTGATCGGCCCGACGCCGGAGATCGTGGGCCACTCGATCGAACTGCTGAAGTATGAGGGGCTGGTCGAGACCCTCTCCGGCAGCGGCGACAGCGCGATCTTGCGCGTGACCGACGACGGGCGGCACGAGATGCGCGCGCTGCTGACCGCCAACGTCCGGCCGTCGAACACCGAGCTGAACTCGCTGATCACCGCGCTCAAGTTCCGCTTCCTGCACCTGCTGCCGGCGGACGACCAGTGCGCCCAGGCCGAGCTGCTCATCGCCGCCGTCGAGCGCGAACTCGCCCGGCTGCAGGACCTGCGTGATCATCCCTCGGGCGCCGCCGGCTTCATGCCGGAATGGCTCGGCCATCACATCGGCGTGCTTACCAGCCGGCTCGACTGGCTGTGCGCCTTCCGCGATCGGCTCGTCGGCGAAGACGCGAACGATGACGGCAGCGGCGCGCCGCTTCGTCGCTGACCGCCGCGCCCCTCCTGGCGCGCGAAAAACGCCGCCGGACCAAAAGGGCTAACCCCTCGCCTCGTGCAACCCCGTTGGGCAATCAGTCGTCGTGATCGCCACGCCGCCGCCCGGCCGGCGAAACGGATGGTGGTGAGTCCGTCGCCGCCAAAGCGGCAAGGATCTGACGGACAATCTCGATCAACTGGTGGCGGTCGACCGGCTTTTGTAGCGATGCGATGGAGCGATACGCTTCCGGTAATGCCGCATCGACCTCATAGCCGGTGACCAGAACGACGGCGATGCCGCGCCCGGTGAGGAGGTCGACGAGCGGGAAGACCCGTTCCCCGCGCAGATTAACGTCGAGCACGGCGACGGCGAGGCCGGGATGCTCGGCGAGCGCGATGGCGTCGGCAAGGCTCGGGGCGGGGCCAACCACCCGCATGCCCGCATCGGTGAGAATCGCCGCCAGCTCGAGCGCGGCGAGCGGCTCGTCCTCGGCGACGAGAACGAGCGGTTCGGGCGCGCTGCAAGCCATGTCCGACGGCGTGCTGCCTGAAGCGCCGGCGGCGGGCGCCACCGCCAAAGTTGGCGGTAATGAAGCTAGCGTCGTAGCCGGAGGAAGCGCATCTGGCGTAGATACGGCTGAAAATTGCGGCTCGGGCGGCGATGCGAGCGCCCGCACATCACGACCCCGGCTCAATCGCCAATCGATGTGGCAGCGCGCGCCCTCGGGCGGAAAATCGAGCACGACAGTCGCATCCGGCCCACTACCGAGCGCGGATGTCAGCAGCCGCGAGCCGAAACCGCGACGTGTCGGCCGTTTCACCACCGGCCCGCCGCTCTCTCGCCATTCGAATTTCAGGCGCCGGTCGTCCGCGCCGCCCTCCAGGCGCCAGTCGATGTCGACGCGACCGGCCGGCACCGACAAGGCGCCGTATTTTGCCGCGTTGGTCGCCAGTTCGTGAATGACGAGGGCGAAATCGAGCGCGTCGCGCGGCACGAGGATGCAATCCGGCCAGCCATTAAGGTGTACCGCCTCCTCGGATGAGGCAAACGGCAGGATTTCGTCACGAATAATCTGCGCCAGACTCGCCCCTTTCCACTTTTGCCGGGTCAAAAGGCCATGCGCCCGCGCCATCGCCGCGACCCGCCCCTGGAGACGCCGGCCGAAGTCGTCGACGCTCGACGCGTTCTGGGCGGTGAGCGAGATCATCGCCTGAACCGATGCCAGGATGTTGCGCACGCGATGATCGAGTTCCGCGGTGAGCAGCGATTGCCGGTGGTGCGCCTGCTTGCGATCCTCGATGTCGATACACACGCCGATCCATTCCCGGATCGAGCCATCGGCGTTGGCGATCGCCACACCGCGGGCATTATACCAGCGATACTGTCCATCGGCGTGGCGGACGCGGTACTCGACGTCATAGGGCACACCGGAATCCTGCGCGCGCTTCCACGCTTCATACGTTTCGGCGCGATCGTCCGGATGCAGGGCGGCGAGCCACCCCCAGCCGGTACACTCCGCGACCGTCTGGCCGGTGAGGGCGCGCCATTGCGGGATGTCCCCGACCAGACCCACGGCGTCCGTCCGCCACACCACTGCCGCCGTCGCCTCGGTCAGTCCCCGGTAGCGCTCCTCGCTCTCGCGCAACGCCGCTTCCCGCTTGCGGATCTCCTCGTGGGCGAGTTCGGCCGCAGCGCGTGCGCGCCGTTCCCCCGACAGGCGGTACTCCGCCTCGATCTGCTGGCGCACGGCCACCGCCGCCCGGCCGAGTGCCTTGCGAACGTCGTCGATCTCGGCGATGCGGGTTTCGGGCACCGCCATCGGGGTACCGCGGATGACGGCGTCGGCGTCGCGCGCCATCGCCTGCAACGGCATGGCGATCCGCCGCCCGATGATGACCGCGGCGCTCAGTGCCGTCGCCAGGGACAGCAGGGCGGCGAGCGCGAATCCCCATGCCGCCTGCCGCGTCGGCCGCTGCAGGGCCTCGGTGGGAGCGACGACGATCACGTTCCAATCGGTCACCTCCGACCGGGCGACGGCGATGCGGACCTGCGCGTCGTTCCACGTGGTATGGCGCAGACGCGGGGTCGCGTCGTCCTCCGCCTGCGCATCGAGCAGTTCGCGCAGCGAGCGTCCGACCTGTGGCGGCGATTCTGGACCGGCGTCGGCGGGAGAGGTGGCGATCTGCGCGCCGTTGCGGTCGGCGAGAAACACCGTCCAGCCTCGCGGCAACCGCCGTTCCGCCTCCAACAGACGGCTCAGCCGCTCCGGATCAAACGCCATGTCGAGGACGAAGACCACCTCGCCATCGCGCACGACCGGAACGAAGATGGCGATCACCGGCCGCTTGGCCACCGCGCCCATGAAAATATCACTGGCAAAAGGCGCGCCGGTCGCCAGCACCCGCCGGATTCCGTCCGGATCGCCCGACTTCGGCAGCGGATCGCGCGCTGCCTGCAAGGTATTCATCCGCATTTGAGTCGTCGGATCGGTGAGTACGAACCAGCCGCCATATGGACGGGCAATGTCTTGCGCCTGCGCGTGAAACGCATCGAACGCGCCGGCCTCGATATAGGGGGAAGTAGCGAGAACGTGCAAAATGGCCTCGATCGTCTGCGCGTCGCGATCGACGGCGAGCGAAAGAGAGTGCGCTGCGTCGATCAGGTCTTCGTCGACGTCCCGCTGCTGGATATGCAGGCTCCAGATCCCGTAGGCGAGCGCCAGCAGCAACAGCGGCGTCAGCACGCCGGCGACGAGGCCCGACAGCAGAACGCTGATCAGCCGAGTCGAGCGCGTCGCCACCCTCTTTCGTCCCCGCAGGAGGTCACGCCACATTCCCGCCTCATCGCACCAGCCTGTTTTTCCGAGCCGTGCCGCCAGCGGGGCACGCTCGGCACAGACTATGGGATACCGCGATCACGCACCGCGGGCGCCGAACACACGGAACGGGCGCGGCAGCCCATCGACCATGCCCCGCAACCGCCCTCCCATACGCGGAAAAAACGACGCGCCCGCAAGCCGGCGATCGAGAAAGGCCCAGGTTTCGACGAAATCCTCCGATGAATCGTCAATCCAGTAGAGGATGGTTGCCACATAGACGCCGGCGAGCGTCGCCCGCTTGGTGTAAAAGCGAAAATCCGTCGTCGTATCTCCACACGCATACCAGATGGCGTCGACAGCGGCGTAGGTCGATGACAGGCCAAGCTTGACGTTATGCGGCAAGGCCAGAAACGAAAGCGTGCGCCGGACCGCCTCCCGGTAGGGAATGTTGACCTCGATGCGAAACCGGATCGCCGCCGCGACCCGTTCGTGCGTGCTCATTCCCGCCGTGTCCGCCTGTTCCAGGGCGTCGAGCATCCGGCGGTCGGCGTAGCGGTACCAATGGGTGATCATCTCCCGGGCGCCGCCGGGGAAGACGATCGGCAACTCGTCGAAGGGCCAGCCGGCGTCGGCCGCGCCCGCCCGCAAAGCGCGCTCGCTCCACCCTTCGAAGGCGACGTGCGGCAAGGTCGCCAACACGATCTGATCGCGGATTGCCTCGTCGGAGTTCATCGGCGTCATCGTCCTTTCAGTCCACCGCGGCGTCTGGTGCAGTCGCCGCCCGTCGGATCTCCTCGGCAAAGCCGAAGGTGCCAAGGTCGTCCATGCGTTGCGGATAGAGCACGCCGTCGAGGTGATCGCATTCGTGCTGCAGCACTCGGGCGTGGAATCCCTCGGCGAGGCGATCGATCGGCGCGCCGTCGGCGTTCAGGCCATGATAGCGGATGCGCCGGTAGCGCGGAACCTTCCCGCTCAGACCGGGCAGGGACAGGCAGGCTTCCCATGCCTCCTCCCTCTCATCGGACAGCGGCTCGATCACCGGATTGATGATCATCGTCAACCCCACGGGTCCCGTGGGGCTGTTCTCCGCCGCCTGCGGATCATCGGCACGGGACGGGGGGACACAAAACACCACGATCCGCAGTGGCACGTGGACTTGTGGCGCGGCGAGGCCGACACCGCCGGCGTCGGCCATCGTCTCCACCATGTCCGAAAACAGCCGTCGCAGCGCCGGCGCGGTAACATCAGCGACCGGCTCCGCCGGACGGCGCAGAACCGGATGTCCCATGCGCGCAATCTTCAATAAAGCCATTGCCTCACCAATCCTCGAAACCTCCTGCACCAATGTCGCGCGCCGGGAACGCCGCGACAAGCCTTCACAGCGCGCAACCAATATGTTACACACACCGTCCTTGCGAGTCGCTCTGGCTCGAAGTGAAACCCGGCCGAAAA
Organism: Rhodospirillales bacterium; assembly: GCA_016712595.1. Lineage (NCBI taxonomy): Bacteria > Pseudomonadati > Pseudomonadota > Alphaproteobacteria > Rhodospirillales > Rhodospirillales bacterium. Next base: position 444,322 of record JADJQT010000002.1, on the reverse strand, counting down.
CTGGAAAGAGAGCAACGCCACCGTGCAAGTGATCGTCCGCGACAACAATGTCGACCAAGCCCTGAAAGCGCTGAAGAAAAAGATGCAGCGCGAGGGTATCTTCCGGGAAATGAAACTGAGGCGGGCCTACGAGAAACCATCCGAGCGCCGCGCCCGTGAAAAGGCGGAAGCCGTCCGCCGCGCCCGCAAGCTGGAGCGCAAGCGCCTCGAGCGCGAAGGCTTCTAAGCCGACCTTTCCGCTTCGCCCGCTACGCCTGTCCATGTCCTGACGCCCGCGCCGCGGCGAGTGTCGGTGGCGCTCGCCGCGGCGCAGCGTCGCGATCGTGGCGTGCCCTGTCCTTGGCAAGTACGGCGGCGCGTTATGCCGCCAAGATCCTCGCGCGGAGATGCCAAAACGTCGGCGGGTGCGGTCCCGTCAGTCGCCGACTTCGGGTTCCAGCGCATCACAGATCCACGTGGCGACGACGAAGTGTGCCTCGCGCCGGTCGACACGCGGGCAGCGCACGCGAAACAACCCGACCGCCGCTTCGAACGCGCGGCAATCCGAATGGCCACGGAACCGCAGGCTGCTGTACGCGCGGATCGCTGCGGCGCGCACGTCGTCGAGTGTGTTCATGTCTAGTTCTCCAATTACGAGTCATTATTATTCGCGCAATTGACCATAAATATTTTATGGCCTTTGTCAACACGGCCACGGGCTAGTCGGCAGCGCCGCCGGCGCAAGTCTGCCATGCGCGGAGGGCAGAGCGCGTTGATCGGGCCTTAACGATTTGCCGCGATACTCGCCCGCACGGGGCCGGCTTCAGGCCCGCCCGTCCCCAATTCCTTTAGGAGTGGCCCATGGCCATCAAATTGACCATCTCCCGGCGGCTGTTCGCCCTGCTCGGGCTGTCGGCCGTTTGTTGTATCTGCGTCTTCGGCGTGCAGCTCTGGGCGTTGCGCGGCACGCTCATGGCCGAGCGGCAGACGGCGCTGCGAGGCGAGGTCGAAACCGCGCTTTCCGCCGTCAAGGCGCTGGCCGACGAGGCGGCGGCGGGGCGGATAACCGAGGCTCAGGCGCAGGACCAGGCGAAAGCGCTGCTACGGACGATGCGCTACGGCAACGAGGACTACTTCTTCGTCTACCGCTACGACGGCGTCAACCAGGTCCACGGCCGCAAGCCGGATAACGAGGGCAAGAATCTCCTCCATCTCAAAGACCCCAACGGCGTCGAGTTCAACGTCGCGCTGATCGCGGCGGCGAAGGGCGGCGGCGGTTTCGTGAACTTTCTGAACCCGCGCATCGGCAAGGATACGCCGTCCCCGAAGCTTGCCTACGCGGCCGGATTCGAGCCCTGGCAATGGATGATCGGCTCGGGCGTCTACATTGACGACGTCGATGAGATCTTCGTCGATCGCCTGATCTCCGCCGGCATCTGGGCTGCGGGGCTAGCGGCGCTGCTCGCTCTGTTGGCTGTGCCGCTGACCCGCGGCATCACCCGGCCGATGAGCTGCCTGCGCACCTCGCTGCTGGCGCTCGCGGACAACAACCTCGATGCGCCGGTTCTTCACACCGACCGGCATGACGAGGTCGGCGACATGGCGCGAGCCGTCGCCTTGCTGAAGAGCCGGATGGGCGAAGCCGCGGCTGCGGCCGCAGCGCTGCGCAATGCCGAGGAGGCCAAGGCGGCGCGCGCCCACCGTCTCGACAATCTGATCGCCGGCTTCGAGCGCCAGATTGCCGAGGTGATGCGCACCGTCTCCGAGGGAGCTTCCGCGGTCGAGGCGGAGGCCAACACCGTCGCCGGTGCGGTCGAAGAGACCGGCCAGCAGGCAGTGAGTGTCTCCTTGGCCTCGGAGCAGGCAACCGCCAACGTGCAGACGGTGGCCGGGGCCGCCGAGGAGCTTTCCGCCTCGATCAGCAACGTCGTCGAGCAGATGACCAAATCGGCGGCGATCGCCCGCGACGCGGCCGGGGCGGTACGGCGAACCGACGAGACCGTCCAGGCGCTGGCGGCGGCCGGCGAGAAGATCGGCGCCGTCGTCAACCTCATCAACGACATCGCCGCCCAGACCAACCTCCTGGCGCTCAACGCCACCATCGAGGCTGCGCGCGCCGGCGAGGCCGGCAAGGGCTTTGCGGTGGTGGCAAGCGAGGTCAAGACCCTCGCCAACCAGACGGCCAGCGCCACCAAGGACATCGAGACCCAGATCGCGGCGATGCAAGAGGCAACCCGCCACGCGGTCGACGCCATTCGCTCGATTGGGCGGATCATCGAGGAACTCGACACCATCTCGGGAACGATCGCCAGCGCCACTGAGCAGCAGCGGACGACGACCTCGGAAATCGCCCGCAGCGTGCGCGAAGCGGCCGGCGGCACCCAGGAGGTCTCCCGCAGCATCGCCGGGGTCAGCGCTAGTGCCGAGACCTCGGGCGTGGCGGCAAGCCAGACGCTTCGCGTCGCCCGCAGCCTCGGCGAGCAGGCGGACCGTCTGCACGATGCCGTCGACAGTTTCGTCGCCAGCGTTCAGGCGGCCTGATCCGCACCGCCGCGCGGCTGGTCGCGGCCGGCGGACCCTCAGACGAGGTGGACAGCGTTCACCATCGCCTGCGGCTCGGCGCATAAGAAAGGGGGGCCATAAGGCCCCCCTTGGAGATGATGCAGCAGAACCTGCCGCGATCAGCCGAGTGCCTGGACGATCTCTTCGGTCATCTTCTTGGCATCGCCGAACAGCATCATCGTCTTGTCGGCGAAGAACAGCGGGTTATCGACGCCGGCGTAACCCGAGGCCATCGAGCGCTTGACGAACAGGGTCGTGCCGGCCTTGTCGACGTCGAGGATGGGCATCCCATAGATCGGCGACGACTTGTCAGTGCGCGCCGAGGGGTTGGTGGTGTCGTTGGCGCCGATGACGTAGGCGACGTCGCAGGTTGAGAACTCGTGGTTGATTTCCTCGAGCTCGAAGACGTCCTCGTACGGCACGTTGGCCTCGGCAAGGAGCACGTTCATGTGGCCCGGCATACGTCCCGCCACCGGGTGAATGGCGTACTTGACCTCGACGCCCTCGGCCTTGAGCTTGTCGGCCATCTCGCGCAGGGCATGCTGGGCCTGGGCCACCGCCATGCCATAGCCGGGGACGACGATCACCTTCGAGGCGTTCTTCATGATGAACGCCGCATCGTCGGCCGAGCCCGACTTCACCGAGCGATCGCGACCACCGCCAGCCGCCGCCCCCGGTACCGCACCCTCGCCGCCGAAGCCGCCGAGAAGCACGTTGAAGATCGAGCGGTTCATCCCCTTGCACATGATGTAGCTGAGGATGGCGCCCGACGAACCGACGAGAGCACCGGTGATCACCAGAGCCGGGTTGCCGAGGGTGAAGCCGATACCGGCCGCCGCCCAGCCCGAGTACGAGTTGAGCATCGAGACCACCACCGGCATGTCGGCGCCACCGATGGGGATGATGATCAAAAAGCCGATGGCGAAGGCGAGGAACACCAGCAGCCAGTAAGCCGCGTACGCCTCACTGACGCAGAACCAGATGATCGACAGCACGATGACCGCGCCGATAACCGCGTTCAGCGGGTGCTGGAACTTAAAGGTGATCGGGTTGCCGCTCATCAAGCCCTGCAGCTTGAGGAAGGCAATGATCGAGCCCGAAAAGGTGATCGCACCCACCGCCACGCCGAGCGACATCTCGACGAGGCTGCCGGCATGGATGTTGCCGGCGGAGCCGATGCCGTAGGCTTCGGGATGGTAGAGCGCCGCGGTTGCGACGCACACCGCCGCCAGACCAACGAGGCTGTGGAACGCCGCGACCAGCTGCGGCAGCGCCGTCATCTGGATGCGCAACGCGACAACGGCACCGATGCCACCGCCGATGAGCAGGCCGAGCAGGATCATCCAGTAGCTGACGACACCGGCGCTGAACAGCGTCGTGCCGACGGCGATGACCATGCCGGCAATACCGAAGATGTTGCCTTGACGCGACGTCTCGGGATTGCTCAGACCACGCAAAGCGAGGATGAACAGAACCGCCGCAATGAGATAGAGAAAGCCGGTCAGATTTTCTGTCATTGTCCCGACCCCCTATTTCCGGACTTTTTTCTTGAACATCGCCAGCATTCGCTGGGTGACGATGAAGCCGCCGAAGATGTTGACCGAGGCGAGGATCACGGCGAAGAATCCCATCACCTTCGAGAAATCGAAGGTTGCCGGCCCGGCGGCGAGCAGACCGCCGACGATGATGACCGAGGAAATGGCGTTGGTGACGCTCATCAGCGGCGAGTGCAGCGCCGGTGTGACGCTCCAGACGACATAGAAGCCGACGAACACCGCCAGCACGAACACGGTGAACAGGGCGAGAAAATGGCCGCCGCCACTGGCCGCCGCTTCCGGGGCCGCCATCTGCGTGGCGGCAACGGCGAGTTGCCCCGCCTGCTCCGCCAACCGGGCCGCCTCGTTGGCGAGGTTCACGGCCTGATCGACAATGGTTGAATGCTCCATGTTCACTTGGCCTCCCCTGCCAGCATCGGGTTCACCACCTGCCCATCACGGGTCACGAGTGTCCCTTGCACGGTTTCGTCATCCCACTTGAAGTTCAGCGACTTTGAGTCCTTGTCGACGTGGGGCGCGAGGAAATTGAAGATGTTGCGAGCGAAGAGTGCCGTTGCGTCCTTCGGCAGGCGCGCCGGCACGTTCGTGTGACCGACGATCTTGACGCCGTTCTTCACCACGACCGTCCCCGGTTCAGTGAGCGCGCAATTCCCGCCGGCGTCCGCGGCCAGATCGACGATCACCGAACCCGGCTTCATGCTGTTAAGCATCTCCTCGGTCACGAGGATCGGCGCACGCTTGCCGGGGATCAACGCCGTGGTGATGACCACGTCCTGCTTCTTGATGTGATCGGCGACAACCTGAGCCTGCCGCTTCTTGAAGTCTTCGGACATCTCTTTGGCATACCCGCCGGACGTCTCCGCGTCCTTCATCGACGCTTCATCGACCATGATGAACTTGCCGCCGAGGCTCTCCACCTGCTCCTTGGTCGCGGAGCGCACGTCGGTCGCCGTGACCACGGCGCCGAGGCGCTTGGCCGTAGCGATCGCCTGCAACCCGGCAACGCCCACGCCCATGATGAACACCTTGGCTGGTGGCACCGTACCGGCCGCGGTCATCATCATCGGAAAGGCGCTTCCGAACTCCGTGGCGCCGTCGATCACCGCCTTGTACCCGGCGAGGTTGTTCTGCGACGACAGCACGTCCATCGACTGGGCGCGCGAGATGCGGGGCATCAATTCCAAGGCAAAAGTGGTCAGCCCTGCCTTTGCGTAAGCCGCGACTTCATCGGGATGGGTGAGCGCCGCGAGATACGCGATGAGAACGGCACCCGGCTTGATGAGCGAGACCTCATTAAGGGCACCTTCGATCAAGGGCCGCTGGACCTTGAGGACGACATCGGCGTCCTGCAACGCCGCGGCCTCGTCGCTGGCGATCGTCGCGCCAGCTCCCCGGAACTCGTCGTCCGTGATCGCGGAGTCTTCTCCCGCGCCGGTTTCGATGATGACGTCCAGTCCCAATCCCGCGAACTTCTTGACCACGTCAGGCGATGTCGCAACCCGCGTCTCGCCGGGAAAGCGCTCCCTAGGAACGGCAATTTTCATGTGGGATTCCCCCGCATTTGTCGTTGGTCATTTTGTGGGCCGTTTATGCACGGTTGATGAGCGCGGCACAAGCGTTGCCTGTCGGCTCCCGCGTGGCGGTTTCGCGCGTCTGTGCGGCGGCACGCGGGCGAGGTCGGCGAATGAGAGCTGCCACCGCTTTCGTCCGCGCTGCAGAAGCTTTCAGGCAAAATTATGGCGAAAAAGTGCGATTGCCCCATATTTCGAGTCTTTCACTCATGCCTGTTCAAGGAATGGATGTCATCATCACGTAAAATTCCTGCGGCGCCGAGTCGCCACGCAATTTTCACAAAAACAAATTCATGCTTTTGCGATCGCGAGATCCATTTTTTGCGACGTGGTCGCAGCTTATTGATGTAATCAATGATGATTTTCGATTATTGGTAGAAAGAAAGTAATAAAACCACGATAAACAAAATTGTCATGATCTCTGTGTTGACACAAGGTCGGTTGCTTTGCAGCGTTCGAGGGACAGCAACCATAAACTGGCCACATTTTTATCATCAAACGCGTGGCGAAACTTAGAAAACTAACCAAAGTGCTCAAAGACTTGGAGATCTCTATGAACGACTGGACCTTGAGGCCCCGGGGGTGGGCTTTACCTATCGTTATGTTCGCGCTTGCGTCGTTCTACGCATCGTCACCGACCGACGCGTACGCTGCGGCCGTGGCCGCGAAGCCAGCCAAGCAATTTGTCAATTCGATCGGCGTCGCCTCGCATTTCGCCTGGGGCAACTCGGTCTACCGGACGCAATATGGCAAGGTGAAGGCAGCCCTCGACGAACTCGGCATTCACCACATCCGCGACGACGTTGGCAACACCGCCGCGATGCAGACGTTCAAAGACCTGTATCAGACCTTGGGAGTCAAGTTGACCGGAGTCGTCGATACCCGCACGGGCAGCGGGCGAAACAGCCGGCTCGACCCCAGCGGAATCCAGCCTGAACTTGACCGGATCAAGTCGATGCTTGGCACGCAGGCGGTTGTCGCGCTTGAGGGACCGAACGAATACAATATTCTCGAACGAGATTATGGCATAAAGGACTGGCCTACGGCCCTGCGTTCATTTCAGGGAAACCTCTACTCCAGGGTGAGATCCGATCCAAAACTGAATAATATTCCCGTTATTGGGCCAACAATGGCAGGGCCCAATATCGACTACTATTATTCAATGATCGGAAATTATTCCTCGATCGCCGACATCGGCGGAATACACATCTATCCAAACTACTTGGGATTCGAAGAAAAAGCGGATTGGGCTTTGCCGGCGGCAGCACCGTCTATTCCCGGAACCCGGTTCGTCGTCACCGAGACGGGGTATCACACGGCGAGCAACTCCGGTGCTCAGTACGTCGACGAGGCAACAGCGATCAAGTACCTGCCGCGAACGATGTTGTCATCCTTCACAAACCCGCAAATCGCACGGATGTTTATCTATCAGCTTCTCGACCCATCCGATAATCCGGCGAAAACAATTACAGGGGCGCATTTCGGGCTGATGAGTTACGGCCTCGAGCGCAAGGGACGCTTTTACGCCGTTCGTAATCTTATGCACGTGCTATGTGATAGTACGTGGACCTTCTCGACAAAGTCGCTCAATTATACCCTGACTGGAGATCTGGCGGACGTACGGACGGTGTTGTTACAAAAATCAAATGGCGCTTTTTACCTTGTCCTCTGGCAGGAACGGCAAGGTTTCGAAAAATCCGGCCAGATCGTCAACGCCCCGCAGGCGGCGACATTGAAGTTCAATACGAACATCCAGCTTGTCAGGCACTATCTACCTGCCGATCCGACGTCGAACTACCTCTGGTCGCGCGATACCCCGGTTAAAACCCGATCAAATCCAACTTCGATTGACTTGAACATTCGCGATTACGTCGAAGTTCTCGAGATTGTTCCTGCGGGCGTACCGGTACCAAAGCTATCGTTATCTTGCGACTTCATAGCCTCGTAGCGTCATAGCCTCAGAGCGCCGCTTCCTTCCGTCGCGGTCGCGCCGCGCCGTCGTCTGCGGGTGCCCGCTTCCTGCGGGCCCCGCAGGCCGCAGCGGCCTCGCCGGGGAGCCTGGTTCGTCGTTTCCAGGTGAGAGCCGAACCAGGCGCGACTGAGGCCGCCTCGCGCCGGTTAGGGAAGGCTTGGAGGGCACAGGACGACTCCCGAACCGCTCTCCGTTAGCCCTCTCCGTCCGGACCGCCCCTCAGGCCGCCTCCGCCGTTACCGCCTCGATGACCAGTCGATTATCGCCGGCGGTGATGTGGACGCGATCGCCCTCCTTGATCTGTCCTTCGAGAATCAGGCTGGCCAACGGGTTCTGCAGCTCGCGCTGGATCATCCGCTTCAGTGGCCGGGCGCCATAGACCGGATCGTACCCCGACTTGCCCAGCCATGCGATCGCCGCCTTGTCGAGATCGAGGGTGATCTTGCGTCCTTCGAGAAGTCGGCGCAGCCGGTCGAGCTGGATTTCGACGATCGCCCCCATCTGTTCCGGGAACAACCGGTGGAACAAGATGATCTCGTCCAGACGGTTGAGGAACTCCGGCCGGAACGCCGCCCGGACGATCGCCATCACCTGCTCGCGCACCTCGCTCGAATCGTGCCCCTCGGCCTGTCCCGCCAATATCTCGCCGCCGAGGTTGGAGGTCAGAACGATCAGGGTATTACGAAAGTCGACGGTGCGGCCCTGCCCATCGGTGAGCCTGCCGTCGTCGAGCACCTGAAGCAGGACATTGAAGACGTCAGGATGGGCCTTTTCCACCTCGTCGAAGAGAATGAGCTGATAGGGGCGGCGGCGGACGGCCTCGGTCAAAGCGCCCCCCTCCTCGTAGCCGACGTAGCCGGGAGGCGCACCGATCAGCCGGGCGACCGCGTGCTTTTCCATGTATTCAGACATATCGATGCGCACCATCGCCTGCTCGTCATCGAACAGAAACGACGCCAGCGCCTTGCACAGCTCGGTCTTGCCGACGCCCGTGGGACCAAGGAAGAGAAACGAGCCGGTCGGCCGGTTGGGATCCTGCAAGCCGGCCCGCGCCCGGCGCACGGCGTTGGCCACGGCGACGAGCGCCTCCTCCTGACCGACGACGCGGGACCGGAGCACGTCTTCCATCGCCAGCAGCTTCTCCCGCTCGCCTTCGAGCATCTTGTCGACCGGCACGCCGGTCCACCGCGAGACAACGCCGGCGACGTGCTCGGAGGTCACCGCCTCTTCCAGTATGCGGTGCTGACCCGCCTCTTCCGCCGCTTTCAACTTTCGCTCGAGTTCGGGGATCGCCGAATACTGCAGGCGGCCGGCTTCCTCGTACTTGCCTTCACGCAAGGCACGCTCGACGGAAAGGCGGGCCTGGTCTAGTTCCTCCTTCAGCTTCGTCGCCGACGCCAGCAGATCCTTTTCGGATCGCCACTGCGCGGTCAACTCGCCGGAGCGCTGCTCAAGGTCGGCCAGTTCCTTTTCGAGCTTGCCGAGCCGGTCGCTCGAAGCCTTGTCGTGTTCCTTCTTCAAGGCTTCACGCTCGATCTTGAACTGGACGATGCGGCGGTCGATCTCATCGATCGCCTCCGGCTTGGAATCGATCTGCATGCGCAGCCGGCTCGCCGCCTCGTCGATCAGATCGATCGCCTTGTCGGGGAGAAAGCGGTCGGTGATATAGCGATCCGAAAGCGTCGCCGCCGAGACGATGGCGCCGTCGGTAATCCGCACGCCATGATGCAGCTCGTATTTCTCTTTCAGACCGCGCAGAATCGAAATCGTGTCCTCGACGCTTGGCTGGGAGACGAACACCGGCTGAAAACGTCGCGCCAGAGCCGCGTCCTTCTCGATGTGCTTGCGGTACTCGTCGAGCGTCGTCGCGCCGATACAATGCATCTCCCCGCGCGCCAGCGCCGGCTTCAATAGGTTTGACGCATCCATCGAGCCTTCCGCCCGCCCGGCGCCGACCAGCGTATGCAACTCGTCGATGAAAAGGATCATTTCCCCCGCGGCGGCGGTGACTTCGGCGAGAACCGCCTTGAGGCGCTCTTCGAATTCGCCGCGATATTTGGCGCCGGCGACGAGCGCGCCAAGGTCAAGCACCATCAACCGCTTGTCCTTCAGCGTCTCCGGCACGTCGCCCTTGACGATGCGCTGCGCCAGTCCTTCGACGATGGCCGTCTTGCCGACACCGGCTTCGCCGATCAACACCGGGTTGTTCTTTGTTCGCCGGGAAAGCACCTGCACGGTACGACGAATTTCCTCGTCGCGGCCGATGACCGGATCGAGCTTGCCCTCGGCGGCGGCGGCCGTCAGATCGCGGGCGTACTTCTTCAGGGCATCGTAGCTGTCCTCCGCACTGGCCGAGGTCGCGGTACGCCCCTTGCGCACGTCCTCGATCGCCCGGTTCAGTCCCTGAGCCGAAACGCCCGCGTCCGCCAGCACCCGTGCCGGCGGGGTTCCGGAAGCGAGGGCCAATGCCAGCAGGATACGCTCGACGGTCACGAACTGATCGCCGGCCTTCTCGGCAATCTGCTCCGCCTGCTCGAACAGCCGCGCCGTTTCCGGCGCCAGGAACACCTGCCCGCTGCCGCCCTCGACCTTCGGCAGTTTGGCGAGCTCGGATTCGCAACTCAACTTCGCCCTGGCCGCGTCACCACCAGCCGCCTGGATGAGATTGGCAGCAAGGCCCTCCTTGTCGTCGAGCAAGACCTGCAAGACGTGCAGCGGGGTGAGCTGCTGGTGATTGCGGCGCAGCGCCAGTGCCTGAGCCGCCTGAACAAACCCCTGGGAGCGCTCGGTATATTTCTCGAAATTCATCAGCCCGCATTCCTTAAGCCAGACCGCGATAGCCCACCCTCAAAGAGGCATGACGGCCGTCGCGTCGATTGTACGGTTACCTGACTGTAAATATGGCGCGCCGCGGAAGACGCGCAAGTCGCGGAAAGCGCTCCGGCAGAGCCGGTAGCCGGCATCGCGACGCATTCGGCCGATCGTCAGCCCAGACCCAGCGCCGATGCCAGCGACGGCGGAAGCTTGGACGCCTTGGGCAGTCTGTCGGCAAGGCTCAGGCGCACCAAAAGAGGCGGGCGGACCGACAGGCGGGTGATGTACGTCGGAATGCTTCGTTCCACGGTAATGAAGAAGTCATCAGCGCCGAACGAGCGCTTCAGATTGGAGGACAAGAAAATCGTATCGATCAGCGACGACGGGGACTTGATGTAACTGATCGCGCCGTAACCGTCTTCCGCTGCCGAGAGCGGTGCGATCCCCGTCTGGATGAGCGAGCGGAACTCCTGGGTGGCAACATCCGCGGCGAAATCGCCCCCGAACATCCAATCGCGGCAGCCCAGCTGTGCCGAGGCGCGCGGAATGGCCGCGGCGAGAATTTTCGCCGCCATGCGGGTTCGCGTCGAATGCTCTCGCGTCGGCCGCAATTGGAGCGGCACCATGTGGAACGAGAAGATGTCGACCTCGGGCTGTCGGTTAGCTGCTCGGACATGAAAAAGGCCGGGGAATCGCTCGAATACCCGCCCGAAAACAGCCTGGGCGCGAAGATCATCGAACTGCTGGCTGTCGACGCGCAACCATTCCTGCACCTCGTCCGGCCACGCCACGGGCTCGACGACGGTCGAGGTCATGTTCCACAGGACGACCGTCTGCGGCGTGTCGGCGGCGGCATCCGGCTCGGAGAACGCGCAACCGAAGTCGATGTCGTAATCGCGGTGGATGCGCTCGATAAGGTCGTGGACGGATTCCGCCGTGCAATCGATCAGCGACCAGACATCGAAGTTGAGGTCGGCGATCACCTCCGCCAGCGAATCCAGCTTCGCCTGCCAGCAGGGCGAAAACCAATCGACGTTCCAGAAGGCGACATCGACGTCCTGACCTTCATGTCCGTACGTATCAATAATGCGCTCGACCCCACCCGCGGGCGACGCCGCCACCGCGTGACGGCCGAGGCCGCCGAAAAACCCCATCAGCGTATCGACGCCGGCGAAGGCGGTCAGGGCTTGACGCGAAGCGGCGCCACCACCGGATTCCGCCCGTGCCTCGAGGTCAGCCGCGATCGCCGAAATCTTGATGCCCTCGTTGACATATTCCGGAACGGGCACGCCGTCGCCGAAGCTTGTGCCCGGTTCGATCTTCTTGCTGGCGTGATGAAGCGCGATCAATTCCCAGCGGTTATTGAACACCGGGCTGCCCGAGCTCCCGCCGAGCGTGTCGGACGCGTAATGCAGCACGACGCCGGTATCCTGAAGCACCTGATTTTGCTGCAAGGTGACTTCCTTGTGGCGTCCCTCGGGATGCTGGATGATGTTGGCGGCGTCGCCGGGATGCACGGTGAATGCGCTGCGAACCAGCGGGATTGAGCCGAACTGCGCCCCCACTGCCTTGTCGATGGCCACGAAGGTATAATCGAGGCCGTCCACGACCGGACTGGTAACGAACAGCCGTTCGGGCTCAAGCCTCACCGCCACCGTCTCGAGCGGCTTGCCCTCGCCGTCGACCTCGTAATTGAAAATGCACCAGGCCTCGCGCGCCGCCTCGATCGAGTGCAGCACGTGGTGGTTGGTCAACAGCACATCGGCGGCGACGAGAAACCCCGTGCCGAACCACCGGCCCTCAATATTCTGAAAGTCCCGGCCGTGGGTTTCGATCTTGCACACACTTCGCGCGCAACGCGCGCCAATGACCAGAAACGCCGCGGGCACGAAATTCGGCTGGCTGACAATGCGCTCGGGGATCAGGTCACCGGCCAGCCGCATCGCCGCGGGGTCCCCGGAAATCTTCCGGAAGGTATGGCCGATCGCCTTGACGTTGGGGATCGCCAAGCCGGTGAAATCGCGCCCGAAATCCGACGCGCCAGCCGCCTTGGGCACGCGATAGAAATCCGCCACCTTCTGCTCGATGATCGCCATCGGCGCACCCCTCCCCGCGTCGGCGCTAACAGACTGACCGTTTTTATTAAGTTCTACTTTCTCACTCGCGACCCCCGTTTGCAATGCGGCAGCAAGATCGGGCGGAGATCATCTGCGTGCTCGCAAGGTCGTCTTCCTGCCTTGCGCCGCGAGCGGATACTGGCGCGGATAATGGTCCGGGCCGGGTCGCTGCCCACCGCCAAGCGCCGCGCCGGCGAAAGCGATAGCCCTTATCTTGTCGTCGCCCGGTTCTTGTCTTAAGAAGCGATTGAGGGAGTTCGGCGCGCGCGGTTCCGATGAACAACCGCCGAAGGGTACGCCGTCGTCCATGTCACGCCGACAGACCTTCGTTGCTTGCGATGCAGGAACCGGAGTGATCCGTCGCATCGGTCAACGAGGATCAGGACCCACTCAACATGGACAAGATCGTCATCCGCGGCGGCCGGCCACTCAACGGAACGCTGCCGGTTTCCGGCGCCAAGAATGCCGCGCTGCCGCTCATGGCCGCGAGCCTTCTGAGCGACGAGACGCTCGTACTGGAGAACGTCCCCCGGGTGGTGGACATCGCCAGCATGGGCAATCTTCTCGCCGAGCTTGGCGCCGATATCGTCGAATGCGCGTCCGCCAGCAGTTACGGCAAGACCCTACAACTCTCGGCGGCGGGCCTGAAGGACATCACCGCGCCTTATGAGCTCGTCCGCAAGATGCGTGCGTCCGTGCTCGTTCTCGGCCCCTTGCTGACCCGCACCGGCCACGCGCGGGTCTCACTGCCGGGAGGCTGCGCCATCGGCACCCGGCCGATCGACCTGCACTTGAAAGCGCTGGCGCAACTCGGAGCCGATATCGAACTGGCGCAGGGCTACGTCGATGCCCGTGCCACCCGGGGCCTGACCGGAGCGGAGATCACCTTTCCCCTCGTCACCGTGACTGGTACTGAAAACGTCCTGATGGCCGCCGTCCTCGCCCGTGGCGAGACCATCTTGCGCAACGCCGCGCGTGAACCCGAGGTCGCCGACCTCGCCGAATGCCTCGTCGCCATGGGCGCGCGCATCGAGGGTATCGGCAGCGATACGCTGCGCATCGACGGGGTCGATGCGCTGCACGGCGCTCACCATCGGGTTTTGCCCGATCGGATCGAGACGGGCACGTATGCGGTGGCCGCCGCGATCACCGGCGGCAAAATTGATTTGCAAGGAACGTCCCTGGCGCTGATTCAATCGGTGGCGGATGTCCTGTCGTCCGCCGGCGTCGAGTTGAACGAGCACGACGGCGCGCTCAGCGTCGCCCGGCGCAACGGCCCCGTCGTCGGCATCGACATCATGACCGAGCCCTTTCCGGGGTTTCCGACCGATATGCAGGCGCAGGTCATGGCGCTGATGACAGTTGCCGGTGGCGCATCGATGATTACCGAGACGGTGTTCGAGAATCGTTTCATGCACGTCCCCGAACTTTGTCGGATGGGCGCCAACATCAACGTCCATGGCTCGTCGGCGATCGTTCGCGGCGTATCGCAACTCTGCGGAGCGCCGGTCATGGCAACCGATCTGCGGGCTTCAGTCAGTCTCGTGCTCGCTGGACTCGCGGCGGCGGGCGAAACCGTGATCAGCCGCGTCTACCACCTCGACCGCGGCTACGAGCGACTGGAGGCGAAGCTGGCCGGCTGTGGTGCCGACATCGAACGGATACGCGACTGATCGCGGGTGATGCGACCGGCGGCGTCCTGCCCCCGTGGCTCGCCATCGCAGAAAGGCCCGGCCCGCTTGCGCGTTTCGCCCCGTCAGATCACGGCTGGCACTCACCCCCCTCCGGCGCTTGAACCTGCCGGACGGGACCCAGCAGCGCCGCCCCCGCCAGTAAGAACAGCAGAATCGATGATAATCCAATGCGCTGGCTACCGGAAAGCCACGTCATCCAGCCGAAGATTGCCGGCCCCATGAATGCGGTCGCCTTACCGGAAAACGCGAACAAGCCGAACATTTCTGTGGCAACGTCCGGCGGTGAGATCCGCGCCATCATCGATCGGCTGGCTGACTGGGCCGGCCCGAGAAAGATGCCGATCGGCAGGGCAAACGCCCAAAACAGCGGCTTCGTTTCAACCAGAAGAATTCCCGCACCGAGGACGATTATCGCGCCAAGGGCAATGAGAATTGTCGGTTTTGGGCCGATGCGGTCATCCACCCAGCCGAAGGCAAAGGCGCCGAGCCCCGCCGTTACGTTGAGCGCGATACCGAACAGCAGCAATTCCTGCAAGTCCATCCCGAACGTTACTGCAGCATAGATACCGCCGACGGAAAATAACGTGTTCAGTCCATCCGTGTATACCATGTGAGAAATTAAGAACAGGCCAACGTTCCTGTAGCGGCGCAGATGGCGAAATGTTGAGACAAGGCTCGAGGCCCCTCGACGCATGGCTTCCCCGGGCCTCAGGTTGTTACTCACCGCATCCGGCGTCAGCAAAAAAAACGGCAGTGAAAACGCCAGGAGCCATCCGGCGACGAGCAGGGCGCTCGCCCGCACCGGTTGGGCCAGAGCAGCTTCAAGCCCAAACAGCGGCGGATCGGGCCGGATAAGCACGAAAAGCGTGACGACCAGACAGACGAGCCCCCCTCCATAGCCGAGGCCCCACCCCCAACCGGACAGCCGGCCGATCATCGCCGGCGGCGAGATCGACGGCAGCATGGCGTTGTAGAAGATCGTGCCGGTCTCGAACGCGAAGTTGGCGAGCGCGAAGCACAGCAAAACCCACCAGACGTCACCGATCTTCGGTGTGGCAAACCACAACGCCGCAGTCGAGCCCGCCATAACCAGGGTAAACGCCAACACCCAGGGCTTTCGGCGTCCGCCATGATCGGCAATCGCGCCGAGGAACGGGCCGAGCACAGCGGTGGCCAGCATCGAAAGGCTGACGGCGTACGACCATTGACTGGTTCCCACGACCTCGTCCGCGGCAACGCCCTTAGTGAAATAGGCGGCGAAAACAAAGGTGACGATCACCGTGGGAAAGGCCGAGTTCGCCCAGTCGTAGGAGCACCAGGCGAACTGGCCGAGCCGCCTCGTCGCCAAGACCGGACCGCGTTGCTTGACGTCTGCGCCCATGCCCGCTCCCCTGAATGCCCGCGCGACGCCCGCAAGCGTCGGCTATCTTGAGTTCTTTTGCAAAAACGGGTGCCCGACCGGGAGCGGACAGTGGGGCGGTTGCGCCTGCGCGCTCACTCAGCTCTCCGCAACCGCGCGCAATTGCCGGCTGGCAACGGCGAGCATCGCAACGTCGACCTCCGCTGCCGCCGAGAGTTCGTTGACCAGCGCGCGGGTGCGCTCGACCACGGCGGACCGCCCGGATAGCCAGGTCGCCAACCCCGCCTCGTCCGCTTCGCCCGACGCCGCCTGCACTTTGCGGGTGATGTCGCGCTGATGGTTATAGAGTTCCTCGATCACGGCGGACACCGCCAGGCGCTGCCAGTAACTCGAGACCGGTAGCCGTTGGGCGCGCTCGCGCAGCCATTCCAGGCCGAATTCCTCGCCGACGACGAAATAGAGCTTCGCCACGGACGACGCCTCCGCGCCGGACACAGAGGCGATGCGGACGATATCGCAACCGGAGGAAAGGACAACCGTCTCGGCAAGAACGCGCGCCAACGGGTCCGGTACGCCGGCGTTTCGCCAAACCTGCGCTCGGCTGGTGCACCCGAGTTGCAGGCTCTCGGGAAGAACATCGAACAATTCGGCGGCCAACGTCCGGATGGGGTCTTCGAAGGCGCGGACATTCGCCGAAATGTCCAGAGGACTGCCGCCGTTGCGCAGGAACCAAAGCGTGCAACGTTCGATCAACTGCCGGACATCTCGCTGCATTTGAACCTGCGTTGACGTCGAGACGACAATATCGAGGGCCTCGATGGCATCCCAGAGGCTGCGCACGCCGAACACGTCGCGCGCAATAATGTAGGCGCGCGCAATCTCGGCAGCCATTCTGCCGGTCTTCTCGCTGATATCAGAGACGAAGGTTCCACCCATGCGGTTGATCAGGCTGTTGGTCGTCGAGGTCGTGATCAATTCGCGCTTAAGGCGGTGATCCGCAGCCTTGGCCGCGAAACGCTCGCCAATCGGGGCGGGGAAATAGCGGACGAGTTCCCCCGACAGATAGGGATCGTCCGGCAGGTCGGATTGGGCGATTTCGTCCCCCAGCCAGATCTTGCAATACGAAAACAGCACGGCGATTTCCGGACGGCTGAGGCCCTGACGCTGCGCCGCGCGCTCCGCGAGCGCCTCGTCGTCCGGCAGGAATTCGACAACGCGATTGAGTTGCCCCTGGCGTTCCAACATCCGGGCGAGGCGGGCAAACGCATCGAGACCATCGTATCCGTCGGCCTCAATCAGCGAAATCGCCTGCGTCTGCAGATAGTTGTCGCGCAAGACGAGGCTGGAAACGTCTTCGGCCATGTCGGCAAGGAGCTGATTGCGGTGTTTGGTCGTCAGGTCGCCCTCGGCGACAATGGCATCCAGCAGGATCTTGATGTTAACCTCGTGGTCGGAGCAGTCGACTCCCGCCGAGTTGTCGATGAAATCGGTATTGATGCGCCCGCCCGCCCGCGCGTACTCGTTTCGTCCGAGCTGGGTAAGGCCGAGATTGGCTCCCTCGCCGACGACCTTGCAGCGCAGCTCGCGACCGTCGACGCGCAGCCCATCATTGGCGCGATCGCCAACTTCTGAATGGGTTTCGTCCTCCGCCTTGATGAAGGTGCCGATACCGCCGAACCACAGCAAATCCGTCTCGCTGCGCAACAGATCGCGGATGAACTCCGCCGGTGTCGGGCGCTCCTCGGCGATCTTGAAGCGGGCGCGAATTTCCGGGCTCAGCGCCAGACGTTTCGCCCGCCGCTCGTAGATCGCCCCCCCCTGGGAAAGCTTCGCCACATCGTAGTCCTGCCAGGAAGAACGCGGCAGGGCGAACATCCGCTGGCGCTCGTCAAAGCTGCTCGCGGGATCGGGATCGGGGTCGACGAAGATGTGGCGATGATCGAAGGCGGCGAGCAGCTTGATGTGCCGCGAGAGCAACATGCCGTTTCCGAACACGTCGCCTGACATGTCGCCGACACCGATGACGGTGAAATCCTGCCGCTGAATATCGTGCCCCATCTCGCGGAAGTGTCGCTTGACACTCTCCCACGCGCCGCGGGCGGTGATACCCATCACCTTGTGGTCGTATCCGCGGCTGCCGCCGGACGCGAAGGCATCCCCCAGCCAGAACGCATAGTCGGCGGCGATGCCGTTGGCGATATCGGAGAACGTCGCCGTTCCCTTGTCGGCGGCGACCACGAGGTATGAGTCATCGCCGTCGCGCCGCACCACCTGAGGCGGCGGAACCACGCGCCCCGCGTCGAGGTTGTCGGTAACGTCGAGGAGGCCGCGAATCAGCAAGCGATAACAGGCGATCCCCTCCGCCTGCCATGCCTCGCGGTCCGCCGGATCGACCGGTCGCTTGACAACGAATCCGCCTTTGGCGCCGACCGGAACGATCACGGCGTTCTTCACCGTTTGCGCCTTCATCAGCCCCAGGACTTCGGTGCGGAAGTCCTCGCGGCGGTCCGACCAACGAATGCCGCCGCGGGCGACCTTGCCGCCGCGGAGGTGAATTCCCTCCATTTGTGGGCTGTAGACGAAAACCTCGACCATCGGGCGCGGCAACGGCAGATCGTCGACGCGCCGGCTGTCCAGCTTCAAGGACAGGTACGATTTTTGCTCGCCGTCCTTGCCTTGCTGGAAAAAATTCGTTCGCACCGTCGCTTCGATGAGATTGAGAAACCGGCGGAGAATGCGATCATCCTCGGCGCTGGTGACAGCATCGAGCGCGAGCGCGATTCCCGCGCGCAGAGGGGCGGCACGGTCTTCCGGATCGCCCGGCAGGTCCGGATCGAACAGGGTCAGAAACAGCCGGACGGTGGCGCGCGATATGTCCGGATGCGCCGTCAACACACCCTCGATGTAGGCCTGGGTAAAGGGGATTCCGACCTGGCGCAGATAGCGGACGTACGCGCGCAGGATTCGCACCTCGTTAACGGCAAGCCCGGCGGAGATCACCAGCGCGTTGAGGCGGTCGCTCTCGACGCGGCCTTGCCATGTGGCGAGAAAGGCATCGCGAAATCGCTGGTTGACCTCGGCCAACGCGATCGCATCGCCATTTTGCGATTCGAGCCCGAAGTCGTGGATCATCACGGTATGCGGCCGCTCGACGTGGACGCGGACGGCGTGCGGAACCTCGTCGATCACGCGAAGGCCCAGGTGCTCGAGGATCGGCAGCACCTGCGATAGCACCAGCGGTTGTCCCGGTTGATAGACCTTGAAGCGGAATTGGCACTCCGGGGACGCGAACGGCCGATAGAGAGCCATGCCAATACTGCTATCGGCAAGCGCCTGCTCGATGGCGACAATGTCGACGATCGCCTGTTCGGCACTGAACCGCTCGCGGTATCCGGGTGGAAACGCGCGGCCGTAGCGCCGGTGCAGGCGCGGCGCTTCTTCCTCGCCACGCGCGATCTCCAACGCGGTCAGCAGCCGGTCCGACCAAGAACACGCGGCGGCGGTGATCTCTGCGTTGACTTCGTCGACGTCGAACCGGGGAAGCTGGCCCGGCGTGGTCTTGACGATGATGTGCAACCGCGCGAGCGGCGCATCACCGATCTGCATGTACTGAGCGCCGACCTTGCCGGCGAAGGTGCGCTCGAGGATGCCGTGGATGGCGATGCGCAGGTCCGTCTGATAGCGTTCGCGCGGCACGAAGACGAGGCAGCTCACGTAGCGATCAAAATCGTCGCGGCGAACGAACAGGGCCACCTTCGGGCGGAGCTGCAGATCGAGAATGCCGAGGGCGGTCTCCAGCAGTTGCTCATCGGTCACCAGGAACAGCTCATCACGCGGAAACGTCTCGACGATGTTGGCGAGCGCCCGGCCGTCGTGGCTGCGCGGATCGAACCCGGCGTGTTCGAGAACACGATCGAGCTTACGCCGTAGCAAGGGAATGTTGCGCGCGCTTCGATTGTACACGGAAGCAGAGAAGAGCCCGACAAACACATGCTCGCCCACTGTCTGCCCTTCGGGGGACAGCCGCTTGACGATAACAGTGTCCATGAAAACCGTCCGGTGGACCGTCGATCTCCGGTGGGCCTTGGTTACGGCCAGCAGTTCGCTGCGATCGAGGAACCCGGCGACAGCCGGCGGCACCTCCGCCCCGGCTTGTAAGTCGTCGAGAACAACGACGCTGGCCTCGCGCAGAAGCCCCAGTCCTCCCGGCTCGATACGCGTCGACCGGCTGCCGCCGACAGCGTCGAACGCGTAGGCCCGGTAGCCGAGGAAGGTAAAATTGTTCTCGCGGATCCACTCCAGAGAAGCCCGCGTCTCCTCAATTTCATCGGCGGAGACAAACTGAGCGAGCGCCGGCAGCCCATCGATGACCGCGCCCAGCGCGCTGCGGATTGCCTGCCAGTCCTCGACCGCCGCGCGCACGTCGTCCAGAACCGACCGCACGCCCTGGGCAATTTCGGGCAGCGCAGGTTCGAGCTGTCGCGAGACTTCCACATGGATGAACGATTCCGCGCCAACGTTCGTGCCCGGGGAATTCGATGGCGAGGAATTCGATGGCGGCACGGCCACCAACTGACCGTGAGCGTCGCGCTCGACGTCGAGGATCGGATGGACGACCAGCCGCACGGCCAGATCGCGGCGTGAGAGTTCCGCCGTGATCGAATCCAGCAAGAACGGCATGTCGTCGGTGACAACGTCGACGGCAGTGTGCTCCGAATTCCAGCCATCCACGTCGAGGGTCGGATTGTAAACTCGGACCAGCGGTTCTCCCGAAGCGCGCCGCTCCGCCAACCGCCAATGATTGAACGCCGCGCCAAACAGCGTATCGGGCGTCCGATGCTCAATGTCGCCGCTCGGCAACCGCGCGTAGTAGCGGCGGATAAAATCTCCGATCACGCTGGCAAACTCGTCGCCCAGACGCCAGTTAGCGCATCTGCAAACGTGGTCGATAAGATCTTTGCGATGAATCTCCTCGACGCGCGGCATGTTCAGCTCACCCGGTGCTAGATTGGTTGATTGGTTCTGCAGTATTCTGGTTGATTAGATAGCTTCTGTCATAAGGCGGCACCGATCAAGGGCCGATGAGGCAACCACGGGCGCCTCGACTGTCGTGACCCGGTGTGCCCGGGCGGTTTCGATTGCAAACGCCGACCCGGGCCACGGGGATCCCGGCAACGGCGGCACCGCCCCCCCCCGACCGACAAACGCTCAATCCCCGGGCGCCGATGAAAGCGGGGCGCAGTGATCTGTGGCGAGGACATCGGCCAACGCCTTGCGGAAGATTGAAACCGGGGCGGTGAGACGGCCCAGCGCGCGCGCGGCAACGACCCAGATCGTCACCGAGAAGGTGAAGTCGGTCAGCGCGACGGCCCGCAGCCGTGGGCGGAACCGACTCGCCTCGAGAACCCGGCGCGGGACCAATCCGAGCCCGACCCCCTCGGCGACGGCGGAGAGTTGCGTATCCGGACCGATGATATCAACCGCGACGGTCAGCGACTTGTGCCGGCGCTCCAATGCCCGGCGAATGGTTCTGCGGTATCCGCAGCCTTCCGGGTTAAGCACCCAGGCGAAGGGGGCGAGATCATCAAGGGTTGCCGGCGACATCGGCGTCGGCGCCGCTGCCGCCGCAACAACCACCACCTCCTCGGTTGCAAGCCCCTCGCCCGCGACCCCGAACGGCAGCTCATCTCCCGCCCGCAGCAGAACCGCCGCCGCGTCGAGCGTGCCGTTCGCAACCTTGCCCAGCAATTCACCGGTCCAGCCGCTCTCCAGGCGCAGCGCCAGCCGGGGATAGCTCTGGCGCAGCCGTCCGAGCGGTTTGCCAAGCCCGAGATCACCGACCGCCTGCGCCATGCCGAGACGAAGCTGACCGGTCGGCTCGCCATTGGCCGCGACGCTCGCCCGCATGTCCTCGACCGCCTCGACGATGCGACGCCCCGCGGCGATAACCGTCTCGCCATCGGCAGTCGGCCGGAGCGGCTTGGTTTCACGGCATAGCAGCAGCGTTCCGAGCTCGCGCTCGAGGTTCTGCACCCGCCGCGTCACCGCGGGTTGGGTCAGATGAAGCACCCGGGCGGCCCCGCCGACCGAGCCCGCCGCGGCAACGGCTAGGAACGTTTCCAGATCGCGCATATTCATAACAGATACGCATATTAAAGTTGATATTTATTGATTTGTATCATGATGTAATCGGGCATATCCATAACGCGTCGCATAGGCAATGCGACCTCGCGCGGCATCGGCAATGCCGTTTGGTCAAACACTGGGAAGCCATGTCTCGCACCGCCAAGCTCGTCCTCGTTGCAGGCATCGTCTCCCTGATCCTGGCGATGGGCATTCGGCAGTCCTTCGGCATCTTTCTTTCACCGATCGCCATCGATCTCGGGGTCGGGCGGCAGGCGTTCAGTCTCGCGATCGCGGTGCAGAACCTGTTGTGGGGGCTGGCGCAACCGTTCACTGGCGCGCTAGCCGACCGCTTCGGCGCGATGCGGGTCGGAGTTGGCGGCGGCGTTCTTTACGTCATCGGCCTCGCGCTGGCGGCGACGGCGAGCGATCCGCTGCACTTGAACCTCACTCTGGGCGTCCTGGTCGGGTTTGCCCTCGCTGGAACCACCTACGGAACGGTGCTGGGTGCCGTCGGCCGCATGGTCCCCGCGGAGCGCCGCAGCCTGGCCTTCGGTATCTGTACCGCGGCCGGCTCGTTCGGCATGTTCGCGGTCGTGCCCGGCGCACAGGCGCTGATCGATGCGTTCGGCTGGCGTGACGCCTTCACAATTCTTGCCATTATCGTCAGCGTGTTGATCCCGTGCGCGTTCGGGTTTACCGCCAGCGACCGGACGATCGGGCGACAGACAGCCGGGCAATCGATGGCCGCGGCGATCCGGGAGGCCCGCCGCCATTCAGGCTACTGGTTGCTGAACGCCGGCTTCTTCGTTTGCGGCTTTCACGTCGCCTTTGTCGCCACGCACCTGCCGGCGTACCTCGCCGACAATGGCCTGGCGCCGTCGGTAAGTGCCTGGTCTTTGGCCATGATCGGCCTGTTCAACATCTTCGGCAGCTATGTGTTTGGCGCGCTCGGTGGCCGCTTTCGCCAGAAGTGGGTCCTTTCAGCGATTTATCTCGCGCGCGCCGCCGTGATCGCCCTGTTCCTCGCACTGCCCCTATCCGGGCCAAGCGCGGTTGCCTTCGGCGCGGCCATCGGATTTCTCTGGCTCGGCACGGTGCCGCTGACCAGTGGTCTCGTCGCCCGCGTGTTCGGCGTGCGCTACCTCTCGATGCTCTACGGGGTCGTCTTCGCGTCGCACCAGCTTGGCGCGTTCCTCGGCGCCTGGGGCGGGGGCTGGGCCTACGATGCGCTCGGCTCCTACGACGCCATCTGGCTCGCCTCGATCGCGCTCGCGCTGTTCGCCGCCGTCGTTCACCTGCCGATCAAGGATCGACCGGTCGTCCGCGTCGCCGAGGTGCCGGCATGATCGACCGCTCCGGCAAGCTGGCGATACTTGCCGCGTTGCTGATGATCGCGGCGGCCCTCGCCTTGTGGTGGCGCTATGGACTTGTGATCGTTCTCGCCGAGCCGGGCTGGCTCTGCCTGCCGCGATAATCCCTCACGCAACCGGGGCGGACTTCCCAAGGCCAACTTTCCGGGGCCAACTTTCCCGGGGCCCCGCCGCGCGCGGCGGGGCGCACTGCCCGGCACGAGAACAGCTCAAAGCGCGATATAACGGCGCAGCGCGTCGACCTCGGCCTCGGCCTCCTCGATGCGACACTTGACGACGTCGCCGATCGAGATCATGCCGACGAGTGCTCCGTCCTCCACCACCGGGACGTGGCGAAAGCGCTGCGACGTCATCATCCCTTCGATCGCCGCAACCGGATCCTTTGGCGAACAGGTGACGACCGGCGTCGTCATAAGATCGCTCACGGTCTTGTCGAACACACCCTTGCCGAACTTGTTCATCGCCCGGACGAGGTCGCGTTCGGAAAGAATCCCGCCGATTCCTCCTGCCTCGTCGCAGACGAGGACAGCGCCGATGCGGTGCTGAGCCATGAGCGCCAACGCGTCGCCAATCGGTTGCCCGGCGGAGACGGAAATGATCGAACCACCCTTGCCCTTCAGAATATTGCCAACAAACATTCAGACCTCCCAGACGCGACGATGGGTCACCATGACCGGTCGCGAAGACTCTCCGCGGATCACGCGATTATTATAGGTTGCGCACCGTCTCGTCGATCAGCCCGTCGACCACGCGACACAAGGCTCCTTCGCCAGACAGTCCGGCGTCGAGCGAGGCGGCATAGATCGCAAGCTGCCGATGGGCGCTCGTTCCTCTCTCTATAATCGTTCGGCAATGCAGGATTTCCGCAGCACAATCAAGAGCCGATGCGTCTTCGCGCGTGAGTTCGATCAGTTCGTCGAGCAGGTCCGCGCACGAGACGACCTCGCCTTTGCCAAAATCGACGAGCCCTTCGTCGACGCCGTAGCGCTTGGCTCGCCAGCGGTTCTCTTCGATCAGCATCCGATCATAGATCCGCCAGCGCTGATTGGTCCGGCGGAGCCGGCACAGCATGCGCAAAATGCATTGATAGAGGGCAGCAATGGCCACCGCGTCGTCGATCGACGTGCAAACGTCGGTAATGCGCATCTCCAGCGTCGGGAAGCGCGACGACGGGCGGATATCCCACCAGATCATCGAAGCGTCCCTGATCAGCCCGGCGTTGACGAGGATGTCGACATGGCGCCGATATTCGCCCCACGACTGGAAACGTGACGGCAGGCCGGTGCGTGGAAGTTCGTCGAACACACTCACCCGATAGGACTTAAGACCCGTATCGGCTCCCCGCCAGAACGGCGAGGACGTCGAGAGCGCCAGCAGGTGAGGCAGAAAGTAGCTGACCTGGTTCATCAGATCGAGGCGCAGCCCGTCGTCCTCGACACCGACGTGCACGTGCATGCCGCAGATCACCAGACGGCGCGCAACCGCCTGCATGTCGCGGGCGAGCCCGTGATAGCGATCCATGTCAGTGTGCTTTTGTTGCGTCCAGTCGGAGAACGGATGAGTCGAAGACGCGATCGGCGCGAGTCCGTATTCGCCGGCAACCTCGGCGACACCGGTGCGGAGCCGGGCGAGTTCGCCGCGAGCCTCGCGGACGCCACGGCACACCGGCGTGCCGATTTCAACTTGCGATGTTAGGAATTCGGGGCGGACGAGGTGGGCGATCTTGTCGCGGAAGCGGCCAAACAGGCTTGCCGGCGGGTCGGTGATGACCCTGCGCGTCTGGCGATCGACAAGCAGGTATTCCTCTTCAATGCCGATGGTCAGTGATGGCGTGGACTCGATCATCCGCGAGCGGCCATTTAGCCGATTTCGATGCGATGCACGTTCGGCGACGTTAACGCGCGCGCGAGGGCTTCGGCAAGCAGATCGGCATAATGATCAATGCCTTCTGGCGTCTCGCAGTGATCCTGGCGGACCTCGACGGCGCAGTGGGCGAGCCCGGCGGCCCCGGCATGCAGGTTGAGCGTATAGGCGATATCCCGTCCCGAATAAGGCTCGTTGTCGCCGATGCGAAGTCCGGGCGTGCCGCGCAGGATTTCGATCAGCGGAACCGCGAGGCGCGGATCGCGGTTCCATAAGATGCCGACATCCCAATGCCGGTCTTCGCCGCCCAGCGTCGGTGTGAAGGTGTGCACCGAGAACAACACCGGCTCCGGGCCGGCGCGGCGTAACCGCGCGAACGCCTGATCGACCGCGTGGTGGTAGGGCCAGTGAAACGCCTCCGCCCGTGCTTCTTGATCCTCGGGCGAAAGGCCGGCGTTGCCCGGCACGAAGACGCCATCGCTGCTGGCGACGATTGACTGCGGATCTCCCGGCTGTCGGTTGAGATCGATGACGAGGCGCGAGTAGCCGGCGAGCACGGCCGGTGCGCCGAGGCGATCGGCGAGCCGGCGGGTCAGCGCCGCGGCGCCGAGGTCCCAGGCGATGTGCCGGGCGAGGGCCTTGTCATCGAGGCCGAGGTGGTCGAGCCGGCGCGGAATGGCGCGGCTGGCGTGATCACAGACGAGCAAGATGGGCCTGACCGCCTGCGGATTGATCAGTTCGAACGGCAAGGGATCGCCCGGGGCGATCAACCCGGCCGCGCGCTCCGTCAGCGTGGGCTTCCTCGGCACGTTCGTCGTCGCTCTCCCGGCGGGGCCCGCGCGGCTCGCGGATGCGACGCTGCGCGCTGAAATCAGTCGCAACTACACTATATGATGAGCCTCGCATGGTCCGCCTAAGATCTTTGGCGCCGGCGAAAAAATTGGCTCGCAACGCCCCGCGTTCCCTCGATGCCGCGTTGGCGGCGCGGCGTTGACGCCGCTTTGACCGGGCGTCGGGCGATCGGCCTCTTGAACGCGGATCAGATAAGGAGAACTTCGATGAAGGTTGGGATGATCGGGCTGGGGCGCATGGGCGCCGGAATGGCGACGAACCTGCTGAAGGCCGGCCATGAGGTGACGGTTTACAATCGCTCGCCCGCCAAGGCGGAGGCACTCGTCGCCGAGGGTGCGAACGTCGCCGCTGGCATCGCCGATGCCTGCCGGGGCGAGGCCGTCGTCACCATGCTGGCCAACGATGAGGCGGTGGAGCGGGTGGTCTTTGCCGACGATGGCATTCTCGCTAGTCTTCCGGCGGGCGCACTGCATGTGTCATCGAGCACGATCAGCGTCGCCATCGTCAAGCGCCTGGCGTCGGCGCACGCCGAGGCCGGCCAGCGCTTCGTCGCCGCACCGGTGTTCGGCCGGCCGAACCTGGCGGCCGCGGGCCAGCTCTTCGTCATCGCCGCCGGCGAGACGGCGGCGCTCGACATCGCCGCGCCACTGCTCGCGGCCATCGGGCAGAAGACCTTCGTCGTCTCCGCGACGCCGCACATCGCCAATCTCATCAAGCTCAGCGGCAATTTCCTGATCGCCTCGGTCATGGAATCCCTGGGCGAAGCCATGGCGCTGGTGGGAAAAGCCGGCATCGACCGGCGAGCCTACCTCGACATTCTGACCTCAACCCTGTTCGGCGCGCCGGTTTACGCCACGTATGGCGGCCTGGTCGCCGATCGCACCTTCGAGCCGGCCGGCTTCGCCGCTCCTCTCGGCTACAAGGACATCCGCCTGGCGCTCGCCGCCGCCGATGATCTGCTTGTGCCGATGCCTTTGGCCAGTCTGCTGCGTGACCGCTACTTGACCTTGCTCGCCCACGGCGGCGAAACGCTCGACTGGTCGGCGATCGGCCAACTGGCATCCCGGGATGCTGGCGTAGCCGATGACTGAGCGCGACGGCTCGCACACGGCCGCTGCGTTGTTTTCATCTTCTCGGCAACGGTGACGCATGGAACAGATCGAAATCGGCCGCACCGCGCAGAGCACGTCGCGCATCGGCCTCGGCACCTGGGCGATCGGCGGCTGGATGTGGGGTGGCACGGACGAGGCCCAGTCGATCGCAACGATCCGCTCCGCCGTCGAACGCGGCGTGACACTGATCGACACCGCCCCGGTCTACGGCTTCGGGCGCTCCGAAGAGATTGTCGGCAAGGCCCTCGCCGTGGGCGGTCTGCGCGATAAGGTGCAGATCGCCACCAAGGTCGGCCTCACCTGGCGCGATGGCAAGGTATTCCGCGATTCGCGACCGCCACGCATCCACCAGGAGATCGAGGACTCCTTAAGGCGGCTTCAGACGGACGTCATCGACCTCTATCAGGTGCATTGGCCGGACGTCGAGACCCCGATCGAGGAGACCGCCCGCACGCTCGAGGACCTGCGTCGCCAGGGCAAAATTCGCGCGATCGGCGTCAGCAATTATTCACCGGCGCAGATGGAAGCCTTTCGCGCGGTGGCGATGCTCGACGCGGTACAGCCACCTTATAACCTGTTCGAGCGCGAGATCGAGGCGGACGTGCTCCCCTACGCGGCGCGCACCGGCCTTACCGTGCTCAGCTACGGCGCTCTGTGCCGCGGCCTTCTCAGCGGGAGAATGACCGCTGAGACGACATTCGACGGCGACGATCTGCGCCAAGTCGATCCGAAATTCCGTGGCGCGCGCTTTCACGATTATCTTGCCGCGGTTGCGGAACTTGCGCGACTGGCACGGGAGCGCTACGGGAAATCCGTTCTGGCGCTTGCCCTTCGCTGGGTGCTCGATCAGGGTCCGACCATCGCTCTGTGGGGCGCCCGCCGACCCGAGCATCTCGATCCGATCGGCGAGGTCGAGGGCTGGCACATCGACGCGGCGGGCAAGGCGGAGATCGACGCGATCCTCAAGCGCTGCATCACCGAGCCGATATCGCCGGACTTCATGGCACCGCCGGCAACCCGACCTCGCATGTAATCAGCCTGCGAGCGTCTGTTGTGGACAGCGGACGCCGACGACCATATTAACGGCGTGATGAGTCCGATTCCGTTCGTCAAGATGCACGGCCTCGGCAACGACTTCGTCGTCGTCGACGCGCGTTCGCAGGCATTTTCGCCGGCGGGAGCGCAGGTGCGCGCCCTCGCCGACCGCCGGACCGGTGTCGGTTGCGATCAGCTTATCGTCATCGAGCCGGCATCGAACGCGCTCGCCGATGCCTTCATGCGCATCCGCAACGCCGATGGCAGCGAGGTGGCCGCCTGCGGCAACGCAACCCGCTGCGTTGCCAGCCTGCTGATGCGCGAGAAGGCGGCTCCGCACGCGATCATCGAGACCGCCGCCGGCCTGCTCGACGCCGAAGCGGCGGCGAACGGCATGATCAGTATCGATATGGGCCGGATCGGCCTCGACTGGCGCGATATCCCACTTGCCGAGGCGGCGAACACGCTGCATCTCGGCATCTCCGCCGGACCGCTGCGCGATCCTGCCGCGGTCAGCATCGGCAATCCGCATGCGGTGTTCTTCGTCGACGACGCCGAGGGCGTCGCGCTCGACGTGTTCGGGCCGATGATCGAAACCCATCCTCTATTCCCCGAGCGGACCAACGTCGAGGCGGCTCAGGTGCTTGCAGCCGATCGTATCCGCCTGCGCGTCTGGGAACGCGGCGCCGGCCTGACCCGGGCGTGCGGCACCGGGGCCTGCGCCACGGTTGTCGCCGCAAGCCGGCGTGGCCTGACCGGACGCGCCGCCACCGTGGTTCTCGATGGCGGCAGCCTGCACATCGAATGGCTGCGCGACGACCACGTCCTGATGACCGGTCCCGTCGCCACGGTGTTCACCGGCCACATCGATCTCTCCGCGTGGGTTTGAGACAGCGATGAGCGGTGCGCATGTCGTCACGCTCGGCTGCCGGCTCAACAGCGTCGAATCCGAGATCATCCGCCGCGAGGCCGATGCCGCCGGCGTTGACGCGGTGATTGTCAATACCTGCGCCGTCACCAGCGAGGCCGTTCGTCAGTCGCGCCAAACCATCCGTCGGCTCCGTCGCAGTCATCCGGACCAGTCGATCATCGTGACCGGCTGCGCCGCGCAGCTCGATCCTGAAGCCTTCGCCCGCATGCCCGAGGTCGACCGCGTTCTCGGCAATGTCGAGAAGCTCGAGGCGGCGCGGCTCGCCGAGGGCGGCGCGGCGATCGACGTCTCCGATATCATGGCGGCGCGGCAGACGGCGCCCCACCTCGTCGACGGCATCGAGGGCCGGGCGCGGGCGTTTGTCCAGATCCAGCAGGGCTGTGATCACCGCTGCACCTTCTGCATTGTCCCCTTCGCCCGCGGGCCGAGCCGCAGCATCGCCGCCGAGGTCGTCTGCGAGCATGTCCGCCATCTCGCCGGCAACGGCTACGGCGAGGTCGTCCTGACCGGGGTCGACATTTGCTCCTGGGGCGCCGACCTGCCAGGCAAGCCCCGCCTCGGCGCGCTCGTGGCAACCGTCCTCGCCAGCGTTCCGGAATTGCGCCGCCTGCGTCTTTCCACGCTCGATCCAGCGGCAATCGACGCGGCGCTGATCGATCTTTTCGCCACCGAGGCCCGGCTGATGCCGCATCTCCACCTCAGCCTGCAGGCGATGGACGATCTGGTGCTGAAGCGGATGAAGCGCCGGCACAGCCGGGACGATGTCCTGGCGCTCGTCCGCCGGGTTCGCCGCGTCCGGCCTGACGTCGTATTCGGCGCTGACCTGATCGCAGGGTTTCCGACGGAAAGCGATGCGATGTTCGCCAACACCCTGGCGGCGATCGCGGACGCGGACCTGACGTGGTTGCATGTGTTCCCCTATTCGCCGCGGCCGGGCACGCCCGCCGCACGGATGCCGCAGGTGGCATCGCCGCTTCGCCAGGAGCGCGCCGCCCGTCTGCGGGCAACCGGCCTCGCGGCACGCCACCGCTATCTTGCCGGGCGCGTCGGCACCAGCACCGAGGTTCTGGTGGAAAAGCCGGGAAGCGGGCGTTGCCCGTGGTACGCCCCCGTCGGCCTCGGCTTCGCCGCGGAACCGGGCACGATCGTGCCGGTTCACGTCAGTGCCGCCGATGAGGAGCGGCTCTACGCGGAGATTGCATCGTGACCGATGACCTCGAGCTGCCCGCCACGGCGGAAAAGCGCACCTGGACCAGGCGCCTGTTCACCCGGACGCCCGCCGCCGGATCGGCGCAGCCGCCCGAACCGCCTCCGATCCTGCCTGAGCCGGGATCGGATCTCCCCCCGTCGCCCGGCCCGCAAGTCCCCCCACCGGGCCCGGATATCATCCCCACGCCCGGGCCTGATATTATCCCGCCGCCGGCAACACCCGGCCCGGAGATGCCGGCTCCCGGCCCCGCGATTCCCGAGCTTCCCGTTCCCGGCGCGCCTGGTCCCGAAATGCCGGCGCCCACGCCACCGCAACCCGAAATTTTGCAAATGATGCACAGCCCGGCGCCGGACGCGGCTCAGCGTCGAGACGATCCCGACCGCTGGCTGGGCCGCCTGCGGCGTGGGCTCGGCCGCTCGTCATCGAAGCTCGCCGGCGGGATCGGCGATCTGTTCCATCGCCGACGCCTCGACGACGAGGCGCTGGAGGAACTCGAGGACCTGCTGATCACCGCCGACCTCGGCGTCGAGACCGCACGCAAGATCACCCGCTCGCTCGCCAAGACGCGGTTCAACCAACAACTCGACGGCGCGGAAATCCGCGCCGCCCTGGCCGACGAGATCGCCCAGATACTCGAGCCTGTCGCGCGGACCATCGCCATCCACGACGCCTTTCGCCCGCACGTCATCCTCGTCTGCGGCGTCAACGGCAGCGGCAAGACGACGACGATCGCCAAGCTCGCCCACCTGTTCAAATCCGTCGGCTTCGACGTCATGCTCGCCGCCGCCGATACCTTCCGCGCCGCCGCGGTCGAGCAATTGCAGATTTGGGGCGCGCGGACCGGCTGCCGGGTCATCGCCCGATCGACCGGCGCCGACGCCGCAAGTCTCGCCTTCTCCGCCTACGAGGAAGCGAAAGCGCAAGGGGCTCACGTCCTGCTCATCGATACCGCCGGGCGGCTTCACAACAAGGTCGGCCTGATGGAGGAGTTGCAGAAGATCTGCCGGGTGCTGAAGAAGCTCGACGAGCGGGCGCCGCACGACTGCCTGCTCGTCCTCGACGCCACGGTCGGCCAGAACGCCCACAATCAGGTCCAAGCGTTCCGCGAGATGGTGAACGTCTCCGGTCTTGCCGTCACCAAGCTCGACGGCTCGGCGAAAGGCGGTGTCGTCGTCGCCTTGGCCGAACGCTTCGCCCTGCCGGTCTACGCCATCGGCGTCGGCGAAGGACTGGACGACATGCGCGCCTTCGAGGCCCGTGCCTTCGCCCGCAGCCTGCTCGACCTCGACGTCTGAGCAGGTGAAGCGGCGGCGATTCGTCACGCCCGCCCCGCGTACTTCTCCGATGCGCCGCCCTTAGCCGTCCTTCTCCTCATCACATCGAGGCGTTTTGCGCCAGCGTGCGACTTCTGCCAGTCTTGCGCGTAGATACGCGCGTGCCAGTCCTGCGCGCGGATACACGGGCTGGCCGGTCCCGTCCGCGCCACGCTCCCCCCACGATTTGGATGCCACACAATGTGGACGGATTTCCTCGCCTTCGTGTTCGGGCGTCCGGTCATCGGAAAGATACCGGAGCGCATCCGTGAGGCGATTGCCCGCCAGCAGGTCCAGGCGGAGATCCTCACAGGCTGGGTTCAGCTCGCCCTGGTGGTGTTTTTCTGGGCCCTTTATACGATTGCTCCCCAGACGACCGCCGAGACATCGTTCCGCCCGTTGCCATGGGTGCTCGGCACCTACCTGGTGTTCACCATCGCCCGCCTTTTCCTCGCCCTCCGGCAGATTATCGCCCCATGGTTTCTTCTCGGCTCGGTGATCATCGACGTCAGTCTGCTGCTTTTGTTGATCTGGAGTTTTCATATCCAGTACGCGCAACCGGCGGCGTTCTACCTCAAGTCGTCGACACTGATCTTTGTCTTTTTGCTCATCGCCTTGCGCGCGCTCCGCTTCGAGCCGACCTATGTCGTCGCCGCCGGCCTGACCGCCGCCGGCGGCTGGGTCCTGCTCGTCTGGTACGCGATCACCGAGCCGTCGAACGTGCCACTGATCACCCGCGATTACGTCGTCTACCTGACCTCCAACCACATCCTGATTGGCGCCGAGGTCGAAAAGATCCTTTGCATCCTGCTGGTCACCGCCGTGATCACCGTGGCTTTGGTGCGCGCCCGGCGCCTTTTGATGCGCGCCCTCGCCGACGAGACCGAACGCGACGAACTTATCCGCTTCGTCTCCCCCGAGGTGGTCAGCCACATCGCGGCATCCGAGCGACCGGTCGAGCCAGGCGACGGGCGCGTGCTCGACGCCACGGTACTGTTCTGTGATATCGAAGGTTTTTCGAGCATCTCGGAACGGCTGTCGCCCGCGCAATTAATGCAGGCGCTCAACGCCTATTTCGCCGCCGTCGCCGCCGTCGCCGCCCGTTATTGCGGAGCGATCATCGCCTACCAGGGCGATGCGATGCTGATCGGTTTCAATACCGCCCACGAAGATCCCCGCCACGCGCGCCACGCGCTCGCGACGGCACTTGGAATTCAGCGGGAAGTCACCTCACGCCGCTTCGGCGATGATGACCTGGTGCTGCGCACCCGCTGCGGCATCAATTCCGGACGGTTGATCGCCGGCGCCGTCGGCACCCATGACCGTCTCCTATTCACCGTCTATGGTGACGAAGTGAACATCGCGGCGCGGCTCGAGCAGTTGAACAAGACGTTCGGCACCTACGTGCTTGCCAGTGAGCAGACCGTCACCCTTGCCGGCCCCGGCTTTCACTGCCGGCGGATCGATACGCTGACGGTGCGGGGCCGCACTCGCCCGGTTACGGTCTATGTCGTTGATCCGCCACTGCCCGATGTGGACGCGATGGACTGAGGCACCGGCTCGGCCCGTTCCGCGCTTAGGCCGCCTCGCCCAGCGCCGCGTTCATCGACAAGCTCTGGAGCGAAGCGGCGCGGCGACGCCTCAGTCCGTCGCCCACATGCGAACGAGGTTGGCGCGCACGTTGCTCAGCCGGTGGTGTTGTGGACTCTGCGGCGCTGCCGTCTGAACCCAGTGATTAACCAGCGCCAGCTCGTAGAGGAGGGAACGCTTGGCCTGGTCAGCGACCATGCTCTGAATCCAGGTTACCGCCGCCAGCCGTTCGCCGCGGGTAATCTCAGCCACGCGATGCAGCATCGTTGTCGGGTAGACGACGGCATCGCCCGCGGGCAGCTTCACCTGCTTCTCGCCGTAGGGCGTCTCGACGACGAGCTCGCCGCCGTCGTAACTCCGCGGATCGCGCAGAAAGATGGTGATCGACAGATCGAGACGCATCGGCGTCGGCTTGCGCATCACCGGATTGTCAATATGCGTGCCGTAGGCCATTCCGGGGCGATAGCGCGACAGCACCGGCGGGCGGATCAGCTTGGGAACGGCAGCAATGCGGAACGTCTCGTTTCGATCGAGCGCTCCCAGCACGATCTGATCGACGCGCGCCTGATGCGTCGAGGACAGCGCGAGCTGCTCGTTGCGCTTGATTCCCTGGGCGGCGAGTCCGGGGGAGCTGACGGCGCCGTCGACGAACGTCCCCTCACCGGCGATGCGGTCGAGTTCCGCGACTTCACCCGACGCCAACAGTCCTTGCAGCGCCAGCAGCATGACCACTCCTTCCTGGCGATGGCGACTGCGGCGAGTGTAGGCGCTGGCGCCGTCAGCCTCAACGCGCGCCGGTGAACACCCGCCCGCGCCCCTGGCTGTCCCGCCGACAGCGGCTTGAACCGATCGAGAGCTCGTCCACAACATTGCTGCAGCGCGGATCTTTCATAGCGCCGCCAGCGAATCACCGCATAAGATATTGCACTGCAGCGATTGACGTGCTGCAATAGCGAATGATCAAGATCCCCAAGGGATCGATCGGAAAGAGGTTGGGAGGCGATGGCGAGTCTCACCGAGTTGGGCGCGATCCTGCACGAGGAGCATTTCCATATCGTTGTCTGGATCTGCGATCTGCAGAATCGGACGACGGGAACAGCCGCCCTCCAGCCTCTCGATCCCAATTGCCCGGACGACAAGCGGCAGCTCGAAACCTTGATCCTGGGCCTCGATCAGGTCCTCGTCCATCACGCCTTTGAGGAAACGGTCCTGTTTCCCCTTGTCCGCGACCGCGGCGGCAGCGAACTGACGATGCTGCTCACCGACGAGCATATCGCGATCGAGCCGATCGTCGCCCGCCTCCAAAGCGTCGTTCGTGCCATCCTCGCGCGCGGACCGGGCAACGGGTTGTGGTCCGAATGCTGCGCCGTCAGCGGCGAATTGATCGCCGAGATGATGGCGCACCTGGAGAAGGAAGAACTCGGCGTGGTGCGGCAACTTGATTGCCTGCTCGACGCCGACACCGACCATCGCCTGGCGGTCGAACGCTCCGATCACAAGCACATGACCCAACACCAGTTCGACCGCGACCTGCAGCCGCATCTCGCCTGATCGGCGCAATTTCACGATCCTCGCCACAGGCGATCGCAATCATCGCCATAGGCGATCGCAATCATCGCCGATGAATGGTCGCCCTGGTCCCAGCGGACCCAATCTCGTCATCTGCCCCATCCCCCACGATTGAGCGCCGAAGCGGCACCGTTCCCGGTAGCCGGTTTGTGCATGTCCGCGGGCAACTTTTCCTTTCCTGCGCCGTTATTCGTGGGTGCACCGGCAAGGCGCCGGTTTCCTGCAACTGGAATGGAATTCGATCATGGATAAGGACCGCATCGACGGCGCGATGGATAAAGCCAAAGGGAATATCAAAAAAGGCGTGGGCGAATTGACCGGCGACGAGAAGCTGAAGGCCGAAGGCGAGACCGACAAGCTGAAGGGCAAGGTCGAAAGCACGGTGGGCGGAGCCAAGGACGCCGTCCGCGAAAACGCCTGATTTAACGGCGCACGCCCGGCCACGTCACGCCCGCGGGTCACACCACTGACCTCGTGCCGCGGGACGTGGGGTCCGGGCGGCCCGCATTTGGCAGCCGAGCCGCGGGACTCTCAGCCGTCGATTGACGATGGCAGCCTCGTCCGCACATAGTTTGTGGTGGGGAAGGAGTCTGTGGGCAGAGGGGGGGCCAATGCGCACCATCAACTACGATCATACGTCCTACGATCGCCAATCCGTTGGATCGCTGCGGGCGGCCGAGGCCGTCCTGAAGCACGTGTTCAAGTTCATTCAACCGAAAAGCGTGTGCGACGTCGGACGTGGAATCGGCACGTGGCTGCACGCAAGCAAGCAACTGGGCGTCGAGACGGTTATCGGGTTTGACGGCAGCTACGTCGATCCCGCCAAGCTGCTCATCGAACGCGAAGAGTTTCAAGCGATGGATCTTCAGGCGTCGCGCCTGTCCCTTCCCGACAAGACGGATCTTGTCGTCAGCCTTGAGGTCGGCGAGCACCTCGACGAGGGACGCGCGGATACATTCGTTGAAGATCTCGCAGGTATGTCGGACAATATCCTGTTTAGTGCCGCGCTCCCATACCGGGGAGGCGAAGGACATATCAATGAACAGTTCCATTCATACTGGATTTCAAAGTTTCAACATGAGGGTTTTTACTGTTTTTATTTCGTACGCCCCCTGATCTGAACCACGAAATATATCCCGACGTACTATCGGTAAAACACTCTTTTCTATTCCTGGTCCGTAAATTTTCCCGACCTGATTACCATACCGGAATTGGCGAACCACGTTCACCCGGACATGTGGTCGGCGCGACACGGGGCCCGCGGTGTCATTCGCGCCGCAGTGAAATCGTCGCCGGCCGCCATGCAGGACGGAATAAGCTTTGCCCAGCGCCGATTGAGCGCCCTCGCCCGGCGTTTCGCCCGACGCCGTCGCCCGGCCGAGGCAACCTAGCCTGTCGACGGATCGTAGGCGAACGCACCGCAGCGCCAGCGCGCAACGGGCTTTTTTGCTGTCAAGCGCGCAACGCGCTTTTTTGCCATCAAGCGCGCAACGCGCT
Source organism: Rhodospirillales bacterium (assembly GCA_016712595.1). Lineage (NCBI taxonomy): Bacteria > Pseudomonadati > Pseudomonadota > Alphaproteobacteria > Rhodospirillales > Rhodospirillales bacterium. The sequence continues at coordinate 408,229 of JADJQT010000002.1, read as the reverse complement.
TTTTTGCCATCAAGCGCGCAACGCGCTTTGCCGCCGCGCCGATCACCAGCGCAACATCCTTCCTGCCAATCCGCAGCCGATCAGCACGACGATCCCGGTTGCGAGCGGATACCAGGTGGCGACGAACAGGGGGCTGTCGTCGGTGCAGTTCGCCGCGTAGAACGTCGCGGCGATGCCGCTCGCCGCAAGGCCCGCGACCGCGCCAGCGAGCCGTGGCCGCGTCGGCGCGCCATGACGCAACGCGAGCAGAAAGCAGCCGAGGGGGCCGATCGCCAGAAGCGGGATCAGCGACAGGCAAAACCGCGCGTTGGTGCCGACGAGCCGCGGTCCCCACGAGGAGACGGGCATCAACGCGAGTTCGACGATAACGCCACCCACCAGCACCAGCGGCACGCAGGCGATCGCCCACCCCCAGGCGGCAGTCGGTACTCCCGGCCGGGCGAGACGGACCACGAGGCCCGACGCGGTGGCCGTCAGGCCCAGCGTGATGACGAACTTGAACAGAAACCGGATCGTCTCGCTGGCCTGAGCGATATCCGAACGAAAGCCGATCGCGAGGAAAAAGGTGGTGCCGGCGACCGCTACCCCCAGCGCGATTGCCAGCGCGAAGGACCGTTTCATGGTCCAAGGTTCGACGATCTCGTCATGGACAACCGCAGTGATCAGGTCGTCCGTCCTCACGACGCATCGTCCCGATAGAGCGCGGCGAGGGATTTCAGCGCCCGGTGCAACGCGACGCGAACCGCTCCTTCGCTCATGTTTAAGCGCTCGGCCGTCTGGCGCACTGACGACCCGTCGACTGAAAGGGCACGCACGATGTCACGCTGCCGATCCTTGAGCGAGGCGAGCATGCGTTCGATGTCATGCCGGCTGAGATGGTCATCCGCCTCCTCCGCCTTCAGGTTTTCGATCACCGTTTCGATCGGCACCTCAATCCGCCGTCCACGGCGGCGCAAGGCATCGATGAGCTTGTTGCGTGCGATCGCTGAAACCCATGGCCCGATCGGTCGCGCCTGATCCCAGGTATGTCGCTTGAGATGAATGGCGAGCAGCACGTCCTGAACAACGTCCTCGGCATCGGCGTTGCCGACGCCGGCGCGCTGGAAGTTCCGATAGGCCATCGCCCGCAGGAACGGCGTCACGGCGACGAGAAAGCGGCGATACGCAAGCGCATCGCCGGAAATTGCCGAACGCATCCATAGAGCCCATTCCTTTTCCCGCGCCGGAACACTCACGCGTCACATAATCCTTCGCGGCAGGGCACCAAAGTGTTACGCGCAATGGCAAGAGTTACAGCAAGAAGACAGACGATCCAGAGCCGCTCGCCGACTTTTCGCCTGCGCGGGCGGCGCAATTTGTCGCCGCCGAGCCCCCAGCACCCACAGACAGAACCAGAACCTTTACGGGAACCTACACCTCTGAAGCGGACGACGCGTTTATAAGCAAAACGCAGCGATTGGCGATTTGATCGAGATGCTGCCGTTGCGGGTTCGGCGGAGTTGGCGGCCGACGGCGGTTCTGAGGACCGCAACGAGTTGCATAGCAGGCGGGATGCGGTCCCAGAGGGTTCGAACGTGCTCCCGGCCACGGGGTGACCGGCGGGTGGTCTGGCCCGCGACGACGCCTGTGACCACCGGAAGCCCATCTCGTGGAGTAGAGGTCGGCGTGCTCCGGACTGATATGATGGAACACGCCGGCGACGGTACGGCGGACGCGGGAATTGAACCCCTCGACGGAATTGGCGTGGACCGTGCCGCGCGCATATTCGCGCTTGGCATGCTGAACCGTATCGTGCGCTGCGAAGCTCTGGCCGACGGCGGCAAAGGTGCTCCACGCATCGCTCATCAGATGGGTCGCGGCCACGTCGACCTCCTTCTCGAGGACTCGTTCGGTCTCGACGGCAGAGAGGTCGACCACCACCGAGGCCCGTGCGCCACCCGGACCGTCCGATCTCCGCGTCACGCGGTCGTTCGACCACCGCGAGGACGCACGCCTTGGTCGTCCGCTTCTGGCCTTTCCGGCCACGGCCGACCGGCGGTGTGTCCCGCTGTTTGCGCGGACGGCCGCCAAGATAAAATTCGTCGATCTCGACCGTTCCCTCCAGCTGGGTCTCGCGCGCCATCATCAGCCGAGGGCGTGCCCCATGCGCCAAGCCGTGGGTTGGCTCACGCCGAGGGCCTCGGCCAGGCGCACCGACGACAGCCCTTATCGGATTGCAGGGTCAGCCACAGCGCCTTCAACCAAGTGGCGAGCGGCAGCTTGGTAGAGTGCAGCGGCGTTCGTGTCGTCACCGTGAACTGGAACCGGCAACTGCCGTTCGAGCACTGGTAGAGACCGGGTCTCGCCCGCCAATTCCCCATATCCCGCCCGGCGAGCGCGATCGAACGTCGGTATCCACGCCGGACAGACCCGCCCGGTCGGCCAGATCATGCTTTCCATCAGGCGGCGGCGGCGCTCCTCGTCGCTGAACGCTCGCACCATGTCATCGACCGTCCTGATCCCAGCCAGCGTCGATCGAACCAAATCTGACATCGCCACCACCCGACTATCCCGAACGTCACTAGAATCAGCCAGAAAGCAGCTTTGTTCAACGATTTTGCTGCGTTTTGTTTGTAAACGCGGCGGACGATGCCACGGACCGCACCGGCAACGCACCGGATCTCCATCGCGATCGATCAACCCGATCGGGCATCGCGCACGCATGTTGGCATAGGGTAAATAATGGAGGATTGGCCACCGCCGACGTCCGGGACGGCCCTTCGCAAGTCCCCGCCGGTCCGGCCGAGTCTCGCCCCACCCGCGCCGTACCCAACATGATCCTGCCGGCCCGCAGGGTCAGTCCGGCGTGGGCGTCGAGAGCCTGCCCATCGGCATGGAGCGGAGGTCGGCGAAGGAGAGTGCGCAACTCTTCATGCTCTCCGCTCCGCGCAACGATTGCTCGCCCGTGGTGATTACGGCGTGCCGGCCGCCGCGAACTTCGCGACAAAGGCATCGGAGGTTCCCAAATTAGTACCGCCGAGCGAGCCGAACGTATCGCCGCCAACGAAGACGTTGCCCGCGGGGTCGGTGGCGACGCCCCACGCGAGGTCTTCGTTGGCGGTTCCGAAGTGGCTCTGCCATAGCCAGCGCCCGTCCGCATCGAGCGCCAGAACCCAGATCTCTCCGCGGTTGGTACTCGAGTAATCGTAGCCGACGACATAGGCGTTGCCGGCCGCATCGGTGGCGATACCGGTCGCATCCTCGGTAGCGCCGGGCTGGCGCTTCCATAGCAGCCGCCCGTCCGGGTCGTATTTGATCACCCAGGCGTCCGGGCCGCTCTTATGCGATCCACCCAGCGCGCCCGTCGTGCGGCCGGCAACGAAGACGTTGCCATTGACATCCGTGGCGACACCGGTGGCAAGGTCTTCCTCCGCCGTTCCCGGTTGACGCTTCCACAAAAGGTGCCCGTCGGCATCATACTTGACCACCCAGCCGTCGAAATCACCCTTATGAGCACCGTAGAGCGAGCCGACGATCCAGCCAACCGCGTAGACGTTGCCCTCCGCGTCCGTCGCCGCAGCTTTTGAATAGGGGGAGCTGCCGTCGTTGGTTTGCAGCCGGCGCCTCCACACAACGGTTCCGTCAGGATCGAATTTGGTGATCGATGATCCTGGAACATAGACATTGCCGATGCCATCAACGGCGATGCCCTCGGCCTGCTCCGCCCGCCGCCTCCACAGCACCGGTCCATCCGCAGAGAACTTGGTGACCCAACCATAGTTGGTCCTGCCACCGGTGGTATCAGTGGTATTTCCCCTGACCACGGCGTTGCCGTCGCCGTCGACGGCGACGCTCCATGCCCGGTCCGAAAAAGTGGTCCCCGGCTGGCGCTTCCAAACCACCTCGCCGCTCGCATCGAGCTTGGTCACCCAGGCATCGTTGCTTCCCTTCTTGGAACCGCCCAAATAGCCATTCGTATAACCGACGACAAAAACGTTGCCGTCCGCGTCAGTGGCGATGCCGCTTGCGGAGTCGTATCCGGGTGATCCCAGTTGCGCGATCCATTGCGGATCGGCCCCGGCGGCAACCGCTGCGCCGCAGCCAAGCCCGGTGATCGCGATCAGAGCGCCGCACGCGGCGCGCCAGACGTTCCATTGCGTCATCAAAAACCCCCTCCCGTCTCTTCCGTGGCCGTCCGGGCCGACGCACGACAGCCTAACCGAAGGCACCGTGCGATGGACAGGGGTCATCCGATCGCGCGCGATCGATTTTAATGACAGCGCCCGCGCTTGATCTTCGCCGCCGATGCTTATTCCGGCATCGACGGCGGGTCGGGGTCGAAGTCCCAGTTGGCGTCGACCGTCGTCGGGTAATGCTTGATCCATTCGGTGAGCAGGCGGACGTGCTCGGCCTCCTCGGCGGCGAATTCCGAGGCCAGGCCGCGGATCTTCTCGTCCTGCGAGGCCTTTGCGACGGCGGCATAGAAGTTGTGGGCGTGCCGTTCGGCCTGCAGGGCGAGCTGCAGTGCCTGCGTCGGCGTCATCATATAGTGAACATCTTCCGCCGCCGGCGCCTCCGGGCTCTCCCCGTCCTCCCAGATGAAATCCCATGGCGCGATATGCGGCAGCGACAGCCCCTCGGCGAGCGATCTGACCTCATCGGCATGCATTCGCCCATACTTGGCGAACTTGTAGAACAGTTCGGCGACCTTGGGATTATTGTGCACCGCCATGCTGTCGCCGATCTCCTGGTAACCGGCGGCGGCCTCGTTTTCCAGGGTCAGCGCGTGCGCGAGGAACTCCTCGACGGTATGGATTTCTCCCGAGAGCTTCATATCTTCCGACACGGCCTTCTTCCTTCTGCAGTCTTATCTCGCGATCCCCCACCGCGCATCCCCTGCCCCGGTGCCCGGGTGGGGGCGCCGCGGCGTTCGGCCGCCTCAAACGGCAAACGACGTTTCGATGTCGTCAATGGTGGCGCTTTCCTGCAGCGCCGGGCGGTAGACAGGCCGGTTGCCGATGTAAAGGACGCCGGTGCTGAGCCCGTCGTCGGTCATCATCCATTTCGCCGCCTCGGCGACCGAGGAGGTCGCGGTCAGGTCGGACTTGCGCACCGTCGTCTTCCACTCTTTCTGTCCGGGCTGGTAGGTCACGCACTGGCTCAACACCTGAACCATCGAGAAGCCCGGATGACGCACCGCCTCGGTGATCACGCGCGCCGTGCCGTTGGGATCGCCGGCATAGCAGCGGGCGATGAAGTTGGCGCCGGCGGCGAGCGCAACCGCCAGGGGATGGAACGGGCTGACGCCGGTGCCGTGCGGGGTCAGCTTGCTTTTTTTCCAGTCCGCCGGCGTCGTCGGCGAGGCCTGGCCCTTGGTCATGCCATAGACCTGGTTGTCCATCACCACGTAGGTGAGATCGACATTGCGCCGGCAGGCATGGATGAAGTGGTTGCCGCCGATCGAGTAGCCGTCGCCATCGCCGCCGCAGACGATCACCATCAGGTCGGGCCGCGCCACCTTCAGCCCCGTCGCCACCGGCAGCGAGCGGCCGTGGATCGAATGGAAGCCATAGACGCTCGTATAGGCGGGAATGCGCGACGAGCAGCCGATACCGGAGATGACGGCGACGTCCTCGCGCTTGGGCGCGAGCTCCGCGAGGGCCTTGGTGACCGAGGACAGCACGGAGTAATGGCCGCAACCGGGACACCAGACCGGCCGATAGTCGGACTTGTAGTCTCCGGGGGAAGGCGGTGCGGACTGTTCGGAGTGTGCCGTCATCAATCAGCTCCAGGACTGCAGGTGTTCGAGGACTTCGCCGGCACGGATGGGCAGCGGTCCGGGCCGGCTGAGCACGCGCACGTCGCGCGGCAAATCGTAGTGGGCACGCAGATAGCGGTAAAACTGCTTGGAGTGGCTCTGCTCGACCACCAGCACGCGTTCGACTCCTTCCAGCGCCGCCTCCAGGGCGTCGACCTGCGCCGGGGCCAGCAGCCGCAAGCAGATGAGCCGGATACGGAGTCCCATTGCTTCGGCCCGCGCGCAGGCCTCGCGTACCGGACCGGCGCACGAGCCCCAGGTCAGAACGGCGAGCGGACCGTCGCCGGCGATTTCCGCCCAGTGCTGGCCGTAATCGAACTCTTCGATCTTGCGCGCCCGTTTGTCGAGCTGCGTCGTGTGATCCTCAGCGCCGGAAGAGGGCCGCCCGGAGACGGCATGCTCGAGGCCGTCGGCGACGTACTCGCCACCGGGCGTGCCGGGAATCGCCATCGGCGAGACACCCGAGGTGGTCACCGCGTAGCGCTGATAGGTGTCGAGCGCGCCGGAGGCCATCTCGCGCTTGCCAAGGAAGGCGATGTCCGCGGGACGGTCGACGATCGCCCGCGACTGACCGAGCAACTGGTCCGTGAGCACGATCGCCGGGACCTGAAGCTGCTCGGCGAGGTGCACCGACCACTGTGCCGTAAACAGGCAGTCGGAGATCGAGTTCGCCGCGGTAACGATGTGCGGCGCGTCGCCGTGGAGACCGTAAAGGGCGATATTCAGATCGCTCTGCTCGGACTTGGTCGGAATGCCGGTCGAGGGACCGCCGCGCATCACGTCGATGACGACGATCGGCGTTTCGGAGGCGACCGCAAGCCCGATCGCTTCGGTCATCAGCGCGAGACCCGGCCCGGAGGTCGCGGTCAGCGACGGCGTGCCGCCGAACGAGCCGCCGATGATCATGTTGATCGAGGCGAGTTCGTCCTCGGCCTGCACCAGAACACCGCCGACCTTCTCGAGGTTGGGCGCCAGCCACTCGAGGATTTCCGTGGCCGGTGTGATCGGGTAGGCGGCGACGAAGCGCACGCCACCGCGCACCGCGCCAAGGCCGGCCGCCTCGTTGCCGCTGATGTTCCAGCGCTCGGTTGCGATCGCCCGCGCTTCCAGCCGGTAGACCGACGTATCGATGCCGTCGATCAGGGCGGCGCCGGCATTGACGCCGGCGATGCCGGCATCGAGCACCGCCTGGCCGCGTTTGCCGAGGGACTTGGTAACGACGGCGACGATCGTATCTGCGCCGACGCCGAGAAGCGCCGAGACCAGCCCGAGGCCGACCATGTTCATTCGCCCGCCAGGCAACGAATTGACCGTTTCCTGCAGCGGCAGTGCCACGAGGCGCGCTCCACTGGCGACAATCCGCGCCGGTGGCTCGCCGGCATCGGCGTCGCAGAGCACCAGACTCTTGGCATCGAGCGGGATCTCCGCCGAAAACCGCTCGACGTTCAGCCAGTCGAGCGCGACCATGATGTCGAAACGGTCATCGAGGCACTCGACGGTACGCGTGCCGAGGCGCAAAAATGCCGCCACCTCGCCGCCGCGGATCTGCGGACCCGACGAACGACCCATCAGACCATAAAGGCCCTCCTTTGCGACAGCGTCGAGGAGCATCTGCGATGCCGTCATCACTCCGGCGCCACCGGCACCGGTGATCGCGATCGATACGGTTTCACCAGACACGACTATTATTCTCCCACATGCGGCTTGCCTCTCGCTTTTACCGTTGCGGCCACCCGTTGATGACACCAGCCGATCGAACGCGGTTCACGCTCGCTGTATACCCGTGTCGATGCGCATACGCGAGCCTCCTGCTGCCCATTTGGGCGCCACGGACCCTGCTGGAGGCGCCCGCTTTCCCTGTTTGTCCCACGCTAAGGGCGACGCGCTTTTCCACCCGATACCGGCTATCCGGTTCCGATCGCTCTCAAAACAAGCTTGCGACCACGCTGACCCCACGAATGCGTCTTCTCGATGCGCTTGGCACAGAGTCTGTTTCGATCAGACGGTCTTCCATCTTGCAACCAATATGCCTTTGCGACCGCAACGCCTTCTTATCTGCCGGGCTTATCGCGCGTCGCGCCGGCCCGATCAAATCGCCCCCTCCCCCGCACAGGGCATGCGGTCAGATGCGACAGGGCGAAGTGGGGCTAACTTTCGATGAAGTAGGCAATGGTCAGGACAGTGCCGACGAGGGTGACGACGATCCGCGCGTATGCCGCCGGCAGGCGGTTGCCGAGATGACCGCCGAGATAGCCGCCGACGAGGCCGCCCGCCATCATCACGAAGGCGTGCGGCCAGCTCACCACCCCGGCAAGGACGAAGACGACGATGGCAATACCGTTGCACATCGACGTGAATAGGTTCTTTAACGCGTTCATCACCCGGATATCGTCGAGGCCGAGCAGATTGAGCCCTGCCAGGGTGACCATGCCCATTCCGGCGCCGAAGAATCCGCCATAAATGCCGATGCCGGCCTGCAGCACGAGACCGGCGACACGCACGGACGGGCGCTCGTGATGCAGGTCCGCCCGCTTCATCGTCCGCACCAGCCACGGCCCCGCGGCGAACAGCACCGTCGCCATGAGCAGCAGCCATGGCACGCAGGCGCGAAAGCGCGCGTCGCCGAGCCACAGCACCAGCCAGGCGCCAAGAGCGCCGCCGACGACGCCAAGAATGAGAAAGGACACCATCAGGTGGCGGGCGGCCGGCAGGTGCCGGCGCATGGCGATGAAAGCGGCAAAGCTGGACGGCGCCAAGGCCACGGTGTTCGAAGCGTTCGCCGCTACCGCGCCCAGCCCGGCGGCCATCATCGCCGGGAAGGTAAAAAAGGTCGCGCCGCCGGCGATGGCGTTAATGCCGCCTCCGAGAATGCCGGCGCCGACGAGAAGGGCAATGCTCTGCAGATCCATAATTGGGCGCCGATCAGTTTGCGGTGGGAAGGAATCGGTGCGGCGTTAAGTGGCCTCTATTGTGGCCATCACCTCGCACGCGTGCTCGATGGATTCAAGTCGCCAGGCAGGGCGCGAGCGTTGCGCCGCCATCGAGGCGCCGGCCACGAACCGATCGCCGCACCGTCAATGGACGATTAACGATCCGTTAATCGGAAAATGGGTAATTTCGAGGAAGGCATCCATTTTCTTTTCGGCTGCCACAAGAAGGAACGGTCATGCAGGTTCTCTCGACGCTCGCGATGAACACGTTTTTGTCCTCCCGCATGACCACGATGAATGCGGATATTCAACGGCTCGAGCAACAGGTGGCAACGGGCCAGAAGGCCAACTCGTTTTCTGATCTTGGAACGCAGGCCGGCATCAACATCGCCCTTCACAATGAGGCGAATACGATCAATACCTACATGGAAAATAATAAGATTCATGCCGTGCGCCTATCGGCAATGGATCAAGCCATGACGACGATTCGCGATGCCGCCGAGGCTGTCAAAAATCAAGCCTACGCGATGACATCGACGGATACGGAGCGTAATGCTCTCATAAATACCGCCAAGAGCGCATTTAATTCTGTGTTGAATGCGTTGCAGACAGCGGTCGGTGGGCGCGCGTTATTTTCAGGAGACGCCACAAGCACATCTCCTATGGTTTCAACACAGTATACTGATGTACAGGCCAACATATCTGGTCTTGCAAATCCGCTTGATGCCTCCGCTGTAGAGACAGAAATACAGACATTTTACGCGACATCGAGTAATTTTTACCAAGGCGGAAACGCCATTCCTCCGACACCTATTGACCAATACCAGAAAATAGACTATGGCATTCTAGCTTCTGACCAAAGTTTCCAAAACATTTTACAGGGCTTGGCGACGATGGCGCTCACGCCTGAGCCCAACGGCGTCGATACGACCGATGCCCAGTACACCACGGTCATCCGCAATGCCGCGGCGTTATTGACCAGTGGTGTCGGCCAGGCGAATGCACTGATTTCAGCGAACGGAACGAACCAGGCGCTGGTCGACAGCACGACCACGCATCACGAGACGACGCTGGCGATGCTTCAGTCGCAGATCAACGACATCGAACAGACAGACGTTGCGCAGGCGGCGAGCCAGTTGTCGCTTTTGCGGACCCAGCTTGAAGCGACCTATTCGATGACAGCCCAAATCAATCAACTCAGCTTGGTTAATTACATTCGCTAGTTTCAATAGCTCCATCACCGGCAATGATGGCGCGAATGGCGCCTGACGGCATCCGGCGGGCCAAGTGGCATCGTCAAGGATCGCCGACGCCGCCGGGCATAGCCGCAGACCTCTCCGAGCAAGCGACGCTCCGCTCCTCGTCTGGCTTGCCGGGATTCTTTACCTCGCCGCCACGTTCATCAGCGCCACTGTTGCCTGAGCGACTGGCGCGCCGTCATTGGCGACGTGCGAATCATTGCCATAATTAATGCCTATTTTGGGGTATAGTCGAAGTCGTGGAGCGAGCGGTGGTCGCCTATTGTTCGATAAATAAGTCTCTTTTGTTCGATTTGCCGCGCTTCCTGCCCACAGACTGCATCCGCGACAGCCCCGCCGCATTGCGCGACGTCCGCCGTGGGCGATGGCGTTCGCCGACGCCGCGGACGGGAGCGCCTTGCCGGCGACGCGGACGGCGACTAGGATCGCCGGACGGTTGAACCGGCGGCGCGCCAACGGGCACAGAGCCGGCAATGAGGGAGGGAACGATGGACGATTTGCACGGCTACTATTTCGAAGACCTAAAGGAAGGTATGACCGCGGTGTTCGGCAAGACGATCACCGAGGCCGACATCTATACATTTGCGGGCGTTTCCGGCGACAACAACCCCGTGCACATCAACGAGGAATTCGCCAAGACGACGATGTTCAAATCGCGCATCGCTCACGGCATGATCGGCGCATCGTTCATTTCCGCCGTCCTCGGCACGAAACTTCCCGGACCGGGCTGCATCTACGTCAGTCAAACCTTGAAGTTCAAAGCCCCGGTGAAAATCGGCGATACGCTCATGGCACGGGTTACGATCAAAAAACTGGTTCCAGAGAAGAAATTCGTCGAGTGCGAGACGATTTGCACCGTCGGCGACAAGAAAGTGATCGACGGTGAAGCCTTGATCATGGTGCCGACCCGCAGTTGATTGCGCCTTGCTCGCGCAGTCGCTGTCCAGCCGCATTGGCTTACTGCCGGGTCAGATAATTCCCGATAGCTTTTGTGGATAATTTGCCATACTCTCCCCGAGAGGGAAGGTACGAGAAACCTTATACCGTTGCCGCGTGCTTCCGTGGGCCGCCTTCGCGCCGTTCATGGGGCACGCGGACGGTATTTTGTGCGAGACCGCCGCTCGGGCCGTAGCGGTTCGCCATGCCGTTGTGATCCCGACAGGTGCGACGAATCGACGACGCGTGTAGCCGGGTGAACCGATCCCACGCGTCGCCGTTAAAGGACGGTCAGGCCGGAACGGCCGCCACGAGCCGATATTCGGCGATGATTTCGTCGGCACGGCCACGCACGGCGTCAAGGAAAGCGTCCGCCGTCGCGAACGGTTCCTGCTCGAAGCCGATCAGACGCAGCAGATCCTCCTTGGCCTCATGGAACCGGTGTTCGGCTTCACCCGGAGCACCGCCGTCGACAGCCGCCATCTCCGCCTCCTCGGTGAACAGCGCCGCCAAGTGCGCTTCATCGTCCGGCATGGCCCGGAGTGCCGCGGCAAGGCCGAGCAGCGTCTCCTGGCTCTGAATCGCTCGCCGCTCCTCCCCGGCATCGGCGAAAATCTCCTGGGTCCGCCGCTCCGCCGCCGCTTCGATCTCCTCGATCAGGTTCCGTTTCCAAGTCATGATATTCATCGCGCCCTCCTCTCGGCGCGGTGTGCCACCTTGCCTCGCAGGCCCAGGCATCCCGCACCTTCCATCGGAAAACTCCCTATTATACACCCACTGCAAATTATGGTATAGTATATACCTGTTTATTGAGGTGAGGCGCACGCCGGTGAGATTGACCCAGTTTTCCAACTTTGCGATCCGCATCTTGATGTACGCGGCGCTGCGCGGCGATCCACCCAGCGGTGTTCCGGAAATCGCGCGCGCCTACGGCATCTCGTACGATCATTTGAAGAAGGCCGCCGGCGAGTTGTCGCGCCGCGGTTATCTTGAGACTGTGCGCGGACGGAATGGGGGCGTGCGGCTGGCCATGCCGCCCGAGGCAATCCGAATCGGTGACGTCATCCGGCATACCGAAGGCGAAATGACACTGGTCGAATGTTTCGATCCGCTGACCAGCACCTGCCCGCTGCGACCCGAGTGCAAGCTACGCCATGCCCTTGGCGAGGCACTCGCTGCCTTCTTCGCGGTGCTGGACGGCTACACGCTGGCCGATCTGGTGCAATCACCCGAACGGCTCGCGCCGCTTCTGGGCATGCCGGCCGGCGAGGCTTTACCGCAGCCCACCAGCCCGGCGCATCAAAGCGGCGAGACGGCGGCGGAACGGACGCGGTCGGTCGGCGCCTGAGCCGGCGCGGCGAGAGCGGAGCGGCCGTCCGCGACGTGAGAAAGCTCGCGCATCGTCACTCCCGCGGCGAGCCAGCCGGCGGATGCGCGAAGGGAGGAACCGATGCACAACGCACCCACGCGATCCCGGCCATTGACCGCGCTTTTCATGCTGGCGACCTTTGCCGTCCTCGTCACCAGTGGAATCGTGCTTTATTTCACGCCGAGCGGGCGAACCGCCCGCGCGCTCGATTGGCACGTGATGTTCCTCGACAAGTGGGAATGGCAGAACCTGCACACGGCCTTCGGCCTGTTTTTCCTGTGCGCGGCGGTCGCGCACATCTGGTTGAATCGCAAGCCTCTTGCCCACTACCTGCAACAACGGATCGCCGCGCGCCGGGCAACGATCCAAGCCGCCGCGTCCCAAATGGCAAGCACGCCTGCACAGCGCTCCACATTCCGGATCGAGCCAGTCATCGTTGTACTCCTGTGCGCACTGCTCGTCGCTGCGGCGATCCGGCCGATGCCGCCGATCAGCTACCTGTTCGATGCGCGCCAGGAGGCGCGCGACGTCTGGGGCGCGGGCCCGACATCACCCGGACACGACGGACTTGGAAACAATCGGCCAATTCACAATGGGCAGCGCTAATCCAAACCACCAGCGTCGCGCGGACCTCGGTCAGGCGGTCTCGTCACAGGACGGAGGTGTCGCCCGAGGAATCAACAGGCGCAGCTTGGCGCCCGGTCCCGGCAGCCAGTCGAGCTTGGCGTCGATCTGCGCCGCCATCGCATCCATGATTTGAGAACCCAGGCCGGGCTGCGCTGACGCCGGGATTCCGGGCCCGTCGTCGGCTAACTCGAACACCGCCATCTCCTTATCGATCTGCATGCGGATCGAGAGCACACCACCGTCCTTGAACGCATACTTGAAGCTGTTGGTAATGAATTCGTTGACGATAACCGCGACACTTTGCGCCACCGACCGGGTCAGCACCCCATCTTCGAGGTCGGTGACCAGACGGATACCTTGCGACGAATCGGAGAGAGACGAGAAAATTTTGCCGGACAGCGAATTGATGTAGGACGGAACGTCGACGAACTCGGTATCGTCGACGAATGACAGCAGCTCGTCGATCGCATTCAGGACGGTGATCCGGGCAAGAACGTCGTCGAGCGCATGCACGACCTCCATGATCGTCGCCTTGGCCTTTTGCAGCGAGACCATCGACATGAGCAGCTGGTTGTTATTGCGCGTGCGATGGGCGAGTTCGCGCAGGAGCGTCTCCAGCTTGACCGACAGCTCATAGTTGGCCTTCGCCGTTCGCGCCTGGGCGATGACGAGGGCAAGGACGTTGGCGAACCCTTGGAGTGTCTGGATGTCTTCGTCGCCGAAATGGCGCGCCTGGTCGCTGTCCGCCTCGAGCACGCCGAAGACGAGGTCGTCGAATTTTATCAGGACGTTGACCACCGACCGCACGCCGTGATCGAACAGCAGTTGCGGGACGTGAAACCGCTGTTCGCTCAGCAGGTCTTCCGAAATCGTCGGCTTGCCCGTCTGCAAGGTGAAGCCGGCGGCACACTCAAATCCCGCCGCCAGTCGCACCTCTCCGACAACGTGATCGGACCAGCCAACGCCGGCGCGGATGAGCAGCGATTTCTCCCCAGGGAGATACTCCAACGCCTTGACATGGCTCACATTAAGCGCATCGGCGATCTCCTGGCAGGCGACCTGCAAGAGCTCGTCGACGTCCGGCCGGACGACGGCGGCGGCCCCGAACTGATCCAGACGATCGCGCAGCGTCTTCATGCTTGGCATTGGGCCTCCTCGAGCGCCGACCCACGCACGCATCGCGGTTGTGGATTTCGCACGAACACGGGGTCAGTTGGCGAGCTTCCAGGCGCCCTTTTCCGCAAGCAACGCCGCCCGGTCGATGGTTTCGCTGCCATCAGAATAAAGATATGTCGCGAATACGATCGCGTAATTGCCGGTGCGTTCCTGCCTATCGATATGCACGCTTTTCAGCGTGTATGCCTTGGTCAGAGCCTCACAAAAGTCCGCAACGCGGTAGCCGATATCGATCCAGATGTGCCGCAATGACGAGTGCAGATCATCGCCCACGTCGGAGTAGCGCTTCTCATTGCACGATCGGGCAATCGCTTCGACCACGGCGGACGCCGGAACAGCCGGCTCAGCCGCCGGCCGTTTACCGGCGGGCGGGGCCGGGACAATTGGTTCAGACGCGGTGACGACAACGGCGCCAAGCAACCCCGCGGACACCAGGATCGCCAGTCCTCCGGCGCGCAACTGTGAACGATGACGGCACATTGGTTCCCGATTCGAATTTCCGAGCGCAGCTAGCACCCGCCATACCATTTCGTCAACGCAGGAGAGTGAAATTCGAATCGTCGCTTATGCTTCAAGCAGCAGGCTTTCCAGACTATGCCAGCGCGTGGGCGTCCGATCGACGGGAGCCTTCAGGCATGCGAGCGTCGCGATCACGATCTCGCGCGCATCGCTGCCGCCCTCACCGCTTGCCGACTGCCACAGCGAAACCGCGGCCTGCTCGTCCGCGCGCAACCTCAGCGCCGCCGCTTCGAGAGCGGCGATAAACCGCTCATGCAACGCGATCTCCTCGGCGGAGCGGCCCTTGCGAGCGACGAGTTCGAGTGCGGAGAATCCGGGGAGCCCGACGTCCTCCGCAGTCAACAGCCGGACGGAAAGGCCACGCTGGCGCGCCTGAACCGCCTCGATATTGGCAAACGCAAGCCAGCACGCATCGAAACCTGCCTCGAGGTTCTCGACATGGCGAAAGTCGGCTTGTTCGACGGCGATCTGCGTCTCGGCGATCGCCACGCCCTGATTCCCGGCCCACCGCTGAAGGATACGCCGGCACAACCCGTCGGTCAGGCGACCGGACATCGGCGAGGCAATGCGCATGATTTCGCCCGCGCGCAGTTTCTTCAACCGGTCTTCGCGGATGAGAATTCCGCCAGACGTCTCAAAGACGCAGCCAAGCGGCTCGCACGCGCTTGCCATCGGCTCCAGAAGCGTCAAGGGCTCGGTCACGATAAGATCGAACACGCCCCCCGCCAGGGCAGCGAAGCCGTCGCCGTGCTGGTTCGGCTCGTCGAGCACAATCGTCAGCGGTTCAGCGGCAAGATCGGGCCAATCGCGAGCAGCGATGAACGCCAGATGATCAGGATTGAGGAACCAGTCGAGCCCGATCCGCACCGTATTCCCCGCCGGGGTCGCGCCCATGTCCACGGAAGTTAAAGGATTTGTTACACGCATAGTCCGACGGACTCCCTTAGCGGCTACCGGATCGAAGTTCAGCCCGCCCTCCAATCCCGTCGCGCTTCTGCCCGGACCGATGTCTTGCCCGTTTCTACATCGTTGACCTGCCTCGAGGAGTCAACCCCGTGCCGGGGTAGCGAGGCCGGTTGCTTTTAGTAGCGTGCGAAAAAAGCGCAGGATAGGCTTGCGAGTGCAGGCCATCTGGCATTGCCTTCTTGGTCCGCATCGGTTCCATCCGGGTTCAATTCCATCAGGGTTCGCTCATGACCGCTTCGACCGATGTCCGTTCGCGCCTGCAGGCGATCATTCGCCAGCGCTCCTTGCTCACCGGCGGCGCCTTCACGCTCGCCTCGGGGCGGGAGAGCAGCGTGTTCTTCGATATGAAGCGCACGATGTTCGATCCCGAGGGCGCCCATCTCATCGCCGAGGCAGTGCTGGCATCGATTGGAGACGACCCAATCGAGGCCGTCGGCGGCCTGGTCATGGGCGCGGTGCCCATCGTCGCCGTGGTCTGTGCCAAAAGCTATGACCGCCGTCCGCTGCAAGGCTTTTTCGTGCGCAAGGAGGCGAAGGATCACGGCACCGCGCGGCAGATCGACGGCAACCTGTCGCCTGGCGCGCGCGTGGTCATTCTCGAGGACGTCACCACCACCGGCGGCTCGGCGCTGATGGCGGCGGATGCGGTTAGCGCAGCCGGGGCAGCCGTGGTGAGGGTGATCACCATCGTCGACCGGCTCGAGGGCGCGGCGGCGGCCTTCGCCGCTCGGAAGCTGGCTTTTTCCGCCCTTTTTACCCGCGACGACTTCCTCGCGACCGCTTAAGACGCTCGCATTGGTCCGCCGTTTACGCCTTGACGCCAGCATACCCGACGGGCGGCGCCGAAGGATCGAGGGGCCAGCGCGGCCGTGGCGCGAAATCGAGGCCGTCACACAGACCGCGCTGCAGACGCTCGAGGCCAGCCCAGGCGATCATCGCGGCATTGTCGGTGCACAGCCGCTGCGGTGGCGCGATAAGGCGAGCGCCCTGTTCGGCGGCCAGGTCCGCAAGCCGGGTCCGCAGGTAGGTGTTGGCGGCGACCCCCCCAGCGACGACGAGCACCGGCGCGCCGGCGTGCGCGCCGCGGAACTGGGTGAGCGCATTGCGCGCGCGATCGGCGAGGCAATCCGCGGCCACGACCTGGAATGCCGCGCAAAGGTCGGCCACGTCCTGGGGCCGGCGCGGCCCGCTGGGCAAACCGTCGATCGCGTGACGGACCGCGGTCTTCAGGCCGGAAAACGAGAAGTGGCAGCCGGGCCGGCCGTACATCGGTCGCGGCAGGGAAAAGCGTGCCGGATCGCCCGTGCGCGCCGCCTGCTCGACCAACGGACCACCCGGATACCCAAGGCCAAGCATCTTCGCCACCTTGTCGAACGCCTCGCCCAGCGCGTCGTCGACCGTGGTACCGAGACGCCGGTAGCGCGCCACGTCCTCGACGATAAGCAGCTGGCAATGCCCGCCAGAGACGAGCAGCAGCAGGTAGGGAAACGCCAGCGGCTCGCACAGCCGCGCCGACAGCGCGTGACCCTCCAGATGGTTGACGGCGAGGAAGGGCAGCCGATGAACCGCGGCAATCGCCTTGGCGGTCATGACGCCGACGATGACGCCGCCGATCAATCCCGGCCCGCCGGTGACCGCCACGCCGTCGAGATCGGCGAACCCGATTCCGGCCTCGCCGACGGCCCGGGCGATCAGCCCATCCAGGCGCTGCAGATGGGCGCGCGCCGCCACTTCCGGAACGACACCGCCCCACGGCCGATGCTCGCTCAACTGCGAGTAAACGAGTTCGCTGAGAATGCAACGGTCGTCGCGGACCACTGCCGCCGCCGTTTCATCGCAACTGGTCTCAATGCCGAGGACGATCACCGCAAAGTCCTTTTCCTCACCGCTCGCGGCACAGTACCGTCGGCACGACCCAACCACCACTGCGACACGAAGCCACCGCTCCCCATGCCCACCTTCACACGCGCCGCCCTACCCTTCTCGGCCCGGTCTGGCGCGCGCGACGCCGACCCGGCGCGGCGCATTCGATGACCGGCGCTCGCCTGCGGATCGGCACGCGCGGCAGCCCGCTGGCGCTGGCGCAAACCGAGACCGTCCGTGCGCTGCTCGCCGCGCACGTGCCGGCGCTTGGCGCACCGGATGCGTTCGAGACGATGATCATCCGCACCACCGGTGACAAGGTGCTCGACCGACCTCTCGCCGAAATCGGCGGCAAGGGTCTGTTCAGCAAGGAAATCGATGAAGCGATGCTGGACGGGCGCATCGATCTCGCGGTGCATTCGGTCAAGGATCTGCCGACCTTTCTTCCCGACGGCATCGTGCTGGCGGCGGTGCTGCCCCGCGAGGACCCGCGAGATGTCTTGATCGCATCGGTCGGGCGAATAGCCCTCCTGCCCACCGGCGCGCTAATCGGCACGTCTTCTCCGCGCCGCCAGGCGCAGCTCCTCGCCCGCCGTCCCGATCTGCGCATCGCGCCGCTGCGGGGGAACGTGCATACCCGGCTTCGCAAGGTGGCCGACGGCACCGTCGCGGCAACCTTGCTCGCCCGCGCCGGCCTCAATCGTCTGGGCCTCGGCGGAACGGGCACACCGATCGACGAAAGCGAATTGCTGCCGGCGGTCGGCCAGGGGGCAATCGGCGTGACCTGCCGCGACGACGATCCCATGGTCGTCGACTGGCTCGCCGCTATCGGCGACGATCACGCCCGGATCGAGGTGACGGCGGAACGCGCCATGCTCGCCGCCCTCGACGGCTCGTGCCGCACGCCGATCGGCGGCCTCGGCCGCTGCGGTTCAAGCGGAGGTTTCGATCTGCGTGGACTGGTCGTGCGGCCGGACGGCTCAGAGCTGATGCGTGGCGAACGGCGTGGCGTGGCGCGGGATGCGGTAGCGATGGGCGATGATCTCGGACAAGAATTGCGCGGACGCGCCGGTCCCGGATTTTTCACCGCATGATCCGTGCACCGAGGCTTTGGGTGACCCGTCCCAGGCAGGACGCCGAGGTGCTGGCGGCCGCCTTGCACGCCGCGGGCATCGATGCCTTGATCGAGCCGCTGCTGTGCATCGATTTCATCGATGGCCCACCCGTCGATCTTGGCGGAATTCAGGCGGTGCTGGCGACCAGTGCCAACGGTGTACGCGCCCTCGCCCACCGGACCACCGAGCGAAACGTAGCGCTGCTTGCCGTCGGTGATGCGACCGCGCGCACGGCGCGACAAGCCGGTTTCGCCCATGTCGAGAGCGCGTCCGGCGATGTTTCAGCACTGGCCGACCTGGTTCTGCGCCGGCTCATGCCTACGGCCGGTGGACTTCTGCACGTAGCCGCGACGGACGTGGCAGGAGATCTTGAGTCCGAACTGGTGAAACACGGCTATCGCTACCGCCGGGATGTCCTCTACACGGCGCGCGTGGCCACGATCCTGCCGACGAGCGTTCAAGACGCGCTCGCGCGGCGAACGCTAGATGGTGTCGCCGTGTTCTCCCCCCGCACGGCAAGGACCCTCGTCACCTTGTTCAAGGCGCACGACGCGGCTGCGAACGCCCGGCATCTCGTCTGTTTCTGCCTCAGCGCGGCGGTCGAAGGCGCGGTCGCGGAGCTCCCCTGGCGCGCCGTCGTAACCGCTGATCGGCCGACGCAAGCAGCACTCATCGCCGCGATCCAGACTGCCGGGCGCGGCTAAAAACCGCAAGGACGCGTCTCGTTGATGGATTCGTTCTCCAAAACCGGGTATTCCACCGCTAGTGTTAAGGTCAAGTCGGAAAACGACGGACGAGCCGGGAACGGGGGCCAAGCAGCGATATGAATACCGATCAGCCATCCGAGACGGCCGGCACACCGGCCCCTGCGCAGGGCGGAACCCCGGCGAGGCCGGTCAGCGCCGGCCCCACGGCCGGAGCTTCACCCGCGGCCGAGGCAGCACCGGCGCGCGGCAAGAGCGGCAAGAAAGGCGGCATCGGCTGGCTGATCCTCGTCGTCATCCTCGCCATGGTCGCGGGCGGCGGTTACTACGCCTATGATCGCGGATTATTGCAGCCATACATCGCCGGGCTACAGCACGACGACGATGAAGCGCCCGAGGTCATGGGTCCGACGATCGAAGACGTCGCAACCCGCCAGGAGCAGCTGAGCCAGACGCTGGAGGCATTGGCCTCGCGCATCGATTCGCTTGAGCAGGGCGTATCGGCGGTGAAAAAGGCCGTCGACCGGCTCGCGGCGCGCGACCAGATCACCAGCCCCGAGATGATCCAGGATATCGGCGAACGCGTCGCCCGGCTCGAAAGTCAGGCGGCGATGGCCGTCAACGTCGGCCAGCAATTGCGCGCGTTGGAGGCGAGCACGACCGCCGCGCGCGAAACCGCCTCGAAGCTGGCAACCACCGTCCTTGCCGTCGGGCAATTGGCCGACACCATGGCCAGCGGGACGCCGTTCGTACGCGAACTCGCGGCGGTGCGTGCCTTTGGCGGCGACGACACGACGATCGCCACGGCGGCAGCGAGTCTCGAACCCATTGCCGCTCACGGCGTTCCGACGATGGCGGCGTTGCGCAACCGCTTCGCCGCGGTGGCGGACGACGCGGCACGGGCCGCACCGGTGGTCGAGGGCGATGGCTGGAGCGAACAGGTGGTCAGTCGGCTGGCCTCGCTCGTGACCGTCCGTCGCATCGGAGACAACGCGGTTGCTTCCGGCGGTGTCGACGGAATTCTGGCGCAGGCACAGACGGCGCTGAGCGATGGCGATCTGCTGACGGCGGTGAACGCCTTGGACCAACTCGAGGGAGCACCGGCAGCGGCGTTCGAAGACTGGCTGCAGGCAGCGAATACCCGCTTACAGGCGAACGAGGCGCTATCGGTCATCCAGCAGCGGGCGATCGCACGCCTGACCTCGGCGAAAGGCTAAGACGATGCTGCGCTGGATATTTCTTGTCGTCGGTCTTGGCATCATCGCGTACATCGCGGCGATGTTCGCGGAAGTTCCGGGCGACGTGGCGGTAACGTGGCAAGGCTGGCGCATCGAGACCTCCCTCGGGGTCTTCGCCGGTGCCCTGCTAGTCTTTGCCGGCATCGTGGCGCTTCTCTACCGGCTGTGGTGGTCGGTGCGACGCACACCCGCCATCCTCGACCGCGGCCGGAAGAACCGCCGGCAGCGGCGCGGCTTCGAAGCACTCAGTCGCGGCCTCGTCGCCGTCGCCGCGGGCGACGCGGAGGCGGCCGGAACGCAAGCCCGGCGAGCCGTCACCTTGCTCGATGACGAACCGCTGACCATGTTGCTGTCGGCGCAGGCCGCTCAATTGCAAGGCGACGATCAGGCGGCCGAGCGGTTCTTCACCACCATGCGCAATCAGCCGTCCACCGAGTTCCTCGGCGTTCGCGGCTTGTTGGCGCAGGCAGTCCGGCGCGAGGACTGGGAGGGCGCATTGCGTCTGGCGGAGCGGGCCTATCAGCTCAATCCGAAGAATGACTGGGTCACGGCGATGCTGTTCGACCTGCAAAAGCGCTCCGGTCGCTGGGCCGACGCCGAAGAAACGCTGAAGCGCCGTCTGGCGCTCAACCTGCTGCCGCCCGGCGACGCGCCGCGTGAACGCGCCGAAATCCTGCTCAAACAGAGCGAGGAGGGAGCAGGAGAGTCGTCTCTCTCCTTTGCCAAGAAAGCCTTTCAGGCCGATTCCAGCTATGCGCCCGGCGCCGTGCGCTACGCTCGGCTGCTGATCGCGTCGGGACGGTATGGACGTGCCGCGGAAGTGATCGAGCAGACGTGGCGCCTCAGCCCCGACGCGGATCTCGCCCAGCTTTACTGGGAGGCACGGCAAAGCCACGATGCAATCGCCAAGGTGAAGGCGGCGCAGCGGTTGTCGACGTTTAATCCGGATCATCCGGAAAGCCGTATCGCCATAGCTGTCGCCGCGCTTGAGGCCCGACTGTGGGGCGAAGCGCGCTCTAACCTGGAAACGATCGCCGGCGAGACCGCATCGCCACGGATTTGCCGTCTCATGGCCGAACTCGAGGAAGCCGAGCACGGTGATCTGGCGCAGGCGCGCCATTGGTTGATGCGCGCGACCGCGAACGGCGCGGACATCGCAAATCCACCCTCATCGTCCATGGCGCGGGTGCAGCAGTTGACGGCAACCGTCGATCCTATCAGCGAGCCCCTGCCCACGCAGAACTGACGACGGCGCGGTCGCGCGTGCTGGATCTTGGAACCGGGAATGCCTTGCGCGCGCAATGGAACGAGGCGCCGGACCCGGGGACGGTTGACGCCCTCGTCGTGCGACGGTAAATGAAGCAGCCAACCGTCGACGCCGCGATCGGCGTCGCATTTCGTGCCGCAGTAGCTCAGGGGTAGAGCAGCGCATTCGTAATGCGCGGGTCGGGGGTTCAAATCCCTCCTGCGGCACCACCTTTCATCCCTTCCTCGCCTTATCCGCACCGATGCCGCGGTGTTCCGGCACCAATCCTCCGCCGCGACGTTCAGTCATCGGCGCCCCCTTGGGGCTGGACTGAGGCGGTATGGACACCAGCGATCCACGCGACCGTGGTTTAAACGCCCGTATCCACTCATCGTGCCGAAGATCAGGCGTGGCAGTGCGCCCGGATAACCCGCCTCGTCGCCGATAAATGTCCGTATGTCGCTGAAATCGGGTGGATTTGACGGGCAATCAAATCGAGACGTTGCTCGGGATCATTAGGGTTTGACAGATCCTATTTGCGCCTTACCCTGGCACGGCCAGCGCGGCTCGCGAGATTTGCTTGAGTCGCTTTCCTTGA
Organism: Rhodospirillales bacterium; assembly: GCA_016712595.1. NCBI lineage: Bacteria > Pseudomonadati > Pseudomonadota > Alphaproteobacteria > Rhodospirillales > Rhodospirillales bacterium. The sequence goes on along the minus strand of JADJQT010000002.1, from coordinate 385,886 downwards.
ATTGATCCGAAAGGACCCGCCCGCATGTGTGGCCTCTGCGGCGAAGTAACATTTCACGGGGCTCCCGCCTCGGTCGAAGCGGTCATTCGCATGGCCGCGCAGATGCAGCCGCGCGGACCCGACGGCAGCGGCGTTCTCGCCCAAGGTCGCGTTGCATTCGGCCATCGCCGGCTGAAGATCATCGATCTCAGCGAAAAAGCGCAGCAGCCGATGACCGATCCGGAACTCGGCCTGTCGATTGCCTTCAACGGCTGCATTTACAACTACAAGGACCTTCGTGCCGAGCTTGAAGGCAAGGGCTACCGTTTCTTCTCCGATGGGGATACGGAGGTTCTGCTCAAAGCCTACCACGCGTGGGGCACGAAGGCCGTCAAGCGCCTGCAGGGCATGTTCGCCTTCGCCATCGCCGAACGGGACACCGGCCGGCTCGTACTGGCCCGCGACCGCCTCGGCATCAAGCCACTCTATCTGGCGCAGAGCCGCGATGGACAACGCCTGCGCTTCGCATCGTCATTACCGGCGCTGCTCGCCGCGGGCGATGTCGATACGTCGATCGATGACGCAGCCCTTCATGCGTACATGACGTTCCACGCGGTGGTGCCCTCGCCGCTCACCATCCTTCAGGGCGTGCGCAAGCTACCACCGGCGACGGTGGCGACGTTCGAGGCTGACGGGCGCCGGACCGATACGACGTATTGGGACCTGAACTTCACGCCGCGCGCCGAAGAAGCTGCGCTCTCGGCCGAGGACTGGCAGGAGCGGGTCCTGGAAACGCTCCGCCTGGCGGTCCGGCGGCGCATGATCGCCGACGTTCCCGTCGGGGTCCTGTTGTCCGGCGGCCTCGATTCGAGCCTGATCGTCGGCCTCCTCGCCGAGGAAGGGCAGACCGGCCTGAGGACGTTTTCCATCGGTTTCGAGGAAGCCGGCGGCGAGAAGGGCGACGAGTTCCAGTATTCCGATTTGATCGCGGAACGGTTCGGCACCATTCACGAAAAGAACATGATCGCCTCGCAGGAGCTTCTCGGCGCGCTGCCGGCGGTCATCTCCGCCATGTCCGAGCCGATGGTCAGCTACGATAACGTCGGCTTTTTCCTGCTGTCCCAGGCGGTGGCGAAACACGTCAAGGTGGTGCAAAGCGGACAGGGCGCTGATGAAACATTTGCGGGCTATCACTGGTACCCGCCGATGATGCGAAGCAACAACGCCGTCGAGGACTACGCCCTCGCCTTTTTCGATCGCGATCACGACGAATTCGCCGAGGTCATCGAGCCCGGACACGTCGGAGCGGACTGGAGCCGGAATTTCGTCGCCGACGCGTTCGCGAGACCCGGCGCCGACCGGCCGATCGACAAGGCGCTGCGCCTGGACGCGACGGTGATGCTGATCGACGATCCGGTCAAGCGCGTCGACAATATGACGATGGCCTGGGGCCTCGAGGCACGCGTGCCGTTTCTCGACCATGAACTGGTGGAATTGGCGGCTCGCGTTCCCGCCGAACTCAAGCTTGCCCAGGACGGCAAGGGAATTCTCAAGGACGTTGGCCGCCGGATCATTCCCGCAGAGGTGATCGACCGGCCGAAGGGGTATTTTCCAGTGCCGGCGCTGAAGTACATTGAGGGCCCGACCCTCGAGATGATCGCTGACGTCTTCGCCAGCCGCCCAGCACGCGAGCGCGGCCTCTTCAAGCCTGGATACGTCGCCACACTGCTCGCCGATCCGAAAGCCCATATCACGCGGCTGCGCGGCTCCAAGCTCTGGCAGATCGCGCTTTTGGAGATGTGGCTGCAATCCCATCACGTCTGATCGATCGCCACCCATGAGCGAGGAGTTCCGAGCGTGACCTTGAAACACGACGCCAACACCGAGCGTAATCGCACCGACCGACCGCCGGCCCCCCCGTCCGCCGCAAGCGGATCGCGGCACAACGTCGCGCTCGACTGTGGCTGGGGCCGGCTTATTTTCGCATCGACGTTCGCCAATGCCCGCGACCTTGCGCGCACGCTGGAGCACGAAGAAGAGGGCCGGCGCGACGTGGCCTTCTACGTGACCGAACCGCACGTGGTCCTCGCGCGGGCTCCGTTGACGCTGTTTCTCGACCCGTCACACACGCTGCGCCTTACGCTCGATGCCTTCGCCTCACCAGCGGCCTTCGACCAGATCCGCCCAGCGTGCGCCGACAGCAACGACGAGGCGGAGATCAACCGCATTTACGCCGCCCGCGGCATGGTCCCGCTCCACGACGGCTTTTTGGCCGGTCTTTCTGGCACGGCGGTCACGCTCCTCGTCGCGATCGATGCGGTGAACGAGCACATCTGCGGCGTGGTCATGGGGATCGATCACGTCGCCGCCTTCGGTGATCCGAAGAACGGCTCGAGCCTGTGGGCACTCGCCGTCGATCCGCAAGCCCAAGCGCCGTGCCTCGGCCAACAGCTTACCGTGGCGCTGGCCGCCGAATTTCAGGCGCGCGGCCGCTCCTTCATGGACCTCTCGGTGCTCTGCGACAATGAAGAGGCGATCACGCTTTACCGCAAGCTGGGCTTCGTTCAGGTGCCCGTGTTCTGCATGAAAAAGAAAAACCCGATCAATGAGAAGCTATTCGTCGGCGAAACGCCGGAAGATCAGTTGAATATCTATGCGCAAATCATCGTCGATGAAGCGCGCCGGCGGGGAATCGCCGTCGAAATCGAGGACGCCGCCGCCGGGATCTTCAGGCTTGTGCTCGGCGGACGCTCGATCGCCTGCCGGGAATCATTGAGCGATCTGACCAGCGCCGTCGCCTTGTCGCGCTGCGACGACAAGGCATTGACCCGCCGCCTCCTATCCGCCGCAGGACTGAGGGTTGCGGACCAACTTGTGGTCACCAGCGATGAGGACGTCCGCAATTTCTTTGGCAAATACGGGCGCGTCGTCGTCAAACCGGCGCAGGGGGAGCAGGGCCGCGGCGTACAGGTCGACCTGCGCTCGCTCACCGAAGTTCGCGAGTCAATCAAGGCCGCCCGCAAGCTGTGCGACAAGGTCCTGATCGAGCAATTCGTCGCCGGCGAGGATCTTAGGATCATCGTCATCGATGGCGCGGTCGTCGCCGGCGCGGTTCGCAAGCCGGCGATGATCGTAGGCGACGGCATAAGGACGATCGCCGATCTGATCGGCAGCCAGAGCCGCCGCCGCGCCGCCGCAACCCGAGGCGAAAGCCGCATTCCGCTCGACGCCGAGACCGAACGCTGCGTGCGCGCCCGCGGGTACGAGATGGGAGATATCCTGCCGGCGGGCGAGGGCCTCGCAGTTCGCAAGACGGCGAACCTCCACACTGGCGGGACCATTCACGACGAGACCGCCAACCTCCATCCGGAATTGCGCCAGGCCGCGGAAAAGGCGGCGGCCGTGCTTGACATTCCCGTCGTCGGCTTCGATTTTCTCGTTCCCGATGTCGGTGGCGCGGACTACGTCATCATTGAGGCCAACGAGAGGCCGGGCCTCGCCAACCACGAGCCCCAGCCGACCGCCGAGCGGTTCATTGACCTTCTCTTTCCGCAAACGCGCGGCGCACGGCGCCATTGACACGAAACGGCACCATGACAGAGCTGCTCACCCCCCAAATCGAACGCGCCTACCTGCTCGAAACCTTGTCGTCCCTTTTGCAGATTCCGAGCCCGACGGGCATGACCGATGCCGCGGTGAGGTTCGTCTGCTCGCAACTGGACGCCCTCGACATTCCTTATAAGCTGACGCGTCGTGGCGCTATTCGCGCCGACATGCGTGGTGTCCAATACAGTCCGGACCGGGCGATCGTCTCTCACCTCGATACCCTGGGTGCGATGGTCAAGGGTGTTCTGCCAAACGGCCGTCTCGAAGTGGTGCCAATTGGCACCTGGTCGGCGCGATTTGCCGAAGGCGCGCGCGCGACCGTCTTCGCGTCCGATAATCGGCGCATTCGCGGCACGTTCCTGCCGCTGAAAGCCTCGGGCCACGTCTTCCACGATGACGTCGATACGCAGCCGATCTCGTGGACCAACCTCGAATTCCGCTTGGATGAGCGCGTGAGCGATCCCGCCGGCGTCGCCGCCGCTGGCATCGAGATCGGCGATACCATCGCCGTCGACCCGCAGCCGGAGTTCAATGACAACGGCTTCATCAATTCGCGCCATCTTGATGACAAGGCCGGCGTGGCGGCAGTGCTCGCCGCGGCAAAATCGATCCGCGATGGCGGAATTAGCTTGCTGATGGACTGCCATCTCCTGTTCACCATCTCCGAGGAGGTGGGTGTGGGGGCCTCCCACGTCCTTCACGGCGACGTCGCCGAGCTCGTCTCCATTGACAACGGGACCATCGCCCCCGGTCAGAACACGTGCGAGTACGGCGTGACCATCGCCATGCAGGATTCGAGCGGCCCGTTCGACTGGCACCTTACCCGCAGCCTGATCGAGCTCTGTCAGACGCACGATGTCCCCTTCAGCCGTGACGTGTTCCGTTGGTACCGGAGCGATGCCGCGGCGGCGGTCGAAGCCGGCAACGATATCCGCACGGCGCTCTTGTGTTTCGCGCTCGATTCCTCTCACGGCTATGAGCGCACGCACGTTGATTCGATCGAGGCGCTGGCCCAACTGCTCGCGCTCTATATGCAGCGCCCACCGCTCTTTGCCCGTGACGCGGCCTCGATCGGTCCTGCCGGCGACTTGCCGACGGGTTGAGGGAGCGTGTCGGAGGGCATCGGCTCCAAATGACGACCGTCCTCGGGCGGGCGGGCCGGCGGAGCGGCCGAAGACGCAGGGGGAAAGGGGTTACGTCCGAGAGATTCGATCGCGGCTTGCAGTCGCTGGAACGCCCGCGCCACAGCCGGGATGAACAGCGCGCGAAGGAACCAATGATCCGGCTCACTTGCGCTGAATGAACCGGGGACCCGATTGGCCTGCGCACGTGAACTGCTCGTCGTGGCTCGTCGGGTTTCCATAAGGCACTCCAATAGAATCACGATCGCCAACCGGATGATCGCTTTGGGCTAAGTTACGCTGTCCACTTATACAACCGAAACACTCGCAATCAGTTCCAACGGAGGCATGTCCATGTTGCCAGAAGCCGAACTGACCAGCTTCATCGCAGCTCTTTTCTCGATGATGAACCCCATTGGCAATGTCGGAGTCTTTGCGGGAATGACATCGGACCGGCCGCCCGCCGAGGCGAAGCGGATCGCCTGGACGTGCGCCATCGCGGTCGCGATCACCCTACTTATCGTCACCTGGGGCGGCTCACTGTTTCTCGAATTCTTCGGCATCACCGTTGATTCTCTGCTCGCCGCCGGCGGAATCATCGTGCTCCTGATTGGCCTTCACATGCTTTCAAACAGTTCTGAGCACAAGCATTCCGAAACCGAACTGGAGGATGCGAAACAGAAGGCCTCCATCGCGGTTGTGCCGATGGCGATCCCGATCGTCGCCGGGCCAGGGGCGATGGCGGCGGTGCTCGTCGCCACCCAGCAGCACCCGGCGGCGCTCAGCAAAGTGGAGATTTCCGTCGTCATTCTGGCGCTGGCAGCGTTAAGCGGCCTGATGTTCCACTTCGGTGGCCCGCTGTCGAAGAAATTGGGAGAATCAGGAATGGGGGTTGTCACGCGGGTGATGGGCATGGTTCTGGCCGCGATTGCCATGGGGATGCTGGCCAGCGGCTTGAAGGGCATGCTGCCGGGCCTCGCGGGTTAGACGCGGACGAGATCCGGGCGCTTAACGGTAAAGACTGACCAGTCTCGCGACAAGAACAGCGATGTAAAGGTTACCGGTAATCGTCTCAAGCGTCGTCCATATTCTGGCAAAACGGTTGATTGGCGAAATATCACCCATACCGAGACTGGTTAGGCAGCTTAAGCTGTAATAATTAAAATCATTAAATGTAAACGGCGGCCGGCCGAGCGCCGAAATCGCCGTAAAACTGCCCTTATCTATTTCATAAATTATCCAGTATGTTACTGCCCACGCGACCCCCAGAAGAAGGTAAATCGCTGCGGCGCCGCAAAGAATATCCGCGTCGATCTGGGTGGTGGTGATCATGCGCCGAAGAACCACGTGGATCGTGTAGGCCAGATACACGGTGAACAGCGCCAAGGCCGGAACATAGATCACGCGCATTTGGAGCAGAAGGCCGGACAAGATGACAATGCTGCTTGCCAGCGCCAGGGCCCCCGCCAGCCATCGTTCACGTCGCCGCGTGCTGGCCGCGCCGCACGCCGCGAACAACACGATCGCGAACAGCACCCCGAGAACGAACCGATCGCCTATCTCGCTTCCAACGAACGTCGAGCTGATCAGCAGCAGCAGTAATGCCATCAGCAGACTAAAAAACCGATAGCTGTTGAACTGTCCGAGCGAGAGTTTCGGACGCGCGATAGCTAGGCGCATGAACTCCCCCCCTCGCCGTTCGCAGTCGTGAGCCCACGTCGAGCACAGAGATCTTGCCTTGTGCAGACGAGACCGTCCGCAAACTGATTGTCGATGCAGTATCCCAGGAGCATCTTCCCCACTCCCCAAGCAACGAGTGTGCGCTCCGCGTTTCGCCGCGGACCCTCGTATTATCGTCTAGACCTGCTTTGTCAGTTCAGTGCAAGCAGGTGGTGTGACGCCACCTTATCATGATTTTGTGAAAATGCCGCCTAGCCGCGGAGATCGTCGGGCGATTGTCCGGCACGCCAGGTGCCATGCCGTCGGAGGCGTGAGCCGTTTTATCGGGGGGAAGCGCGTTCGTCGCCGCAATGCTTCGGAGCGGGAGAATCGAGCGCACGGGGAGGTGCGTGAGTCACCACTCCCCGCGCGCGAGACGGCCTAAGCCGTCCAGGAGGAACCGTAGTAATCGTAGACCCTACGGCCCCAGTCACGGTTTTGCGCGTTCGAGGCGAGCTCTTCTTCCGTCGTCACCGGACCGTGCTCAAGCTTGTCACGATCGATGTCGATCTGGTAGCCGCCAAGGTCAGCGTTGTAATTCAAGATACCCCAAGGAAGCGCATGGTACTTGGCACCGACGCCAAGGACACCGCCATAGGACATCGTTGCGTATACGACCCGTCCTGAAGTCTTGTCGATCATCACGTTCTTGATCGATCCAACCTTATCGCCGGACATATTATAGACGCTGGTTCCTTCGACTTTGTCCGCCGCGATCACGTCGAAGCTTTCCTGTTGACCATAGCCTTCCGTCTGATTCATCGACATCTCAAATCTGCCTTTCAGTTGAAGCGGTGTGAGACAAACGTTGCTTTCAACGAGAGGTTCCTTGCTCGTCCCGCGAGCCGGGACGCCCCAAGATGGTCCCCAAACGTCTCTTCTCACCGCCTGCCTGTGATGGCCGTCACACCCGATAAGCCAAAAAAGAACATAATAGAAACATTATTGCGGGGAAAAGCCCAACGGCGCATCGGGCAACCCCAGGATGGCGAGCGTCGCCTCTGCCAAAAGGCGATGCGCCGCGGAACTCGGATGCAGATGATCCCAGAACAGAGAACCGGCGCAGGCCCGCTCCCTCTCTTCGTTGCGACCATCGGCCAGTTGATCGTCCAGACACGGGCGGGTGACGTTATCGAACGCTGTGGGCTGGCCCGACCGATCGCCTGCCACCAGGGATCGCGACAAGGCGAAGACGTTGAGCCTCATGACCGTCAGCGGGTGGCCGGCTTCGAGTGACTCGAGTCCTTCCTCGAGCGCGGCGTTGAAGAGCATGGTCAGCCGGTGGAACTCTCTGGCGCACGCCGCTCCCCGCTCGCGGGCGACCGGCGTAAGTCCGAGGTCGGGCAAATTGGGAACAACGACGTAGCGGGCGCCGGCAGTGGCCAAGTCTTCGATGCTGGCGTGCAAGGCTGCGGCGGCCGTCCGTGCCGCTGCATCGCGCCCGGCGCCGCAACCTCCGGCGAGCAGGTTGTTGGCGCCGGCGTAGACGATGTAAAGCGCACTTGCAGGCACGCCCCCACCCTCGCCTTGGGCCGCAAGGAAAGCATGAACCTGCGCGCGAACGTCCGCCGGACCGCCGTGGGTGTGCGCTCCGGCCGTCGCGTAATTCGTACCGCCAAGGCGAGACGGCCGCAGGTCCACCCCGAGACGATCGGCGATAAATTCGACCCATAAAGGGCCGTCGGAAAATCGCCCGACGTTGCCCGTATCCGAAAGGCTGTCACCGAAAACAACGAGGCCGTCGAACGACGCCGCGCGCGCCCAGGATGCGCAGAGCATTGTAAGGATGATGGCCGCGAGCAAGAGCGACGCTCGCCGGACGGCGCGCTGCGGTACGTGCACACCAGTTCCCCTTCTGCTCCGACTCAAGGAGATCGGAACCGCAGGGGCGTCAGGCAAGCACCGCTTTACCGCAGAGGCGGCATGCGCGTGCCGCTCGCGCCCGGCCAGCGCTTCATCCGGTCGCCCACGAGAAACGACGCGTCGTCGCATGGACGCGCCGTCGCTCTTTTGTCAGGGTCGTGGGAACGCGGCGTCAGCGACCGCCGGCACGTTGCCGCCGCTTAGGATGAGAACGACCCACCTCACCCGACCGGCCGGTCTGGCCGCCCTCCGCCGGGCGGGGGCCGTTTGAAACACGCGGCGATTTTGGTGCAGCGAGGAAACGAACGTTGGACAGATCCGTCGGTGCCGCGTCTGCTCGCGTCTTTGCCGGCGCGCCCGCGGCTGGCCGGCCCGTCGAGCGGGGACCGGCCGGTTTAGCAACCTTCCCCTGCGTGCCGCTGCGCCCCACGGATGCGTTACGCTCGCCCGCTCCCTTGCCGATGGATTGTCGGGGGGTGCGAACAGGACTGGCAGGCCGCCGCGATTCCTGTGTCTCGATCGATGGTGTGAACGCGACCGGTGCGCCGCTATGATCATGCGGCGCGAGACGCTGGCGGATCAGGGTTTCGATGCCGCGCAAGTGCGCCCGCTCTTCGGCGTCGCAAAACGAAATCGCCATGCCGGCGGCCCCGGCCCGTGCTGTCCGGCCAATTCGATGCACGTAGCTTTCCGGAATGTTGGGAAGCTCGAAGTTGATCACGTGAGTTACGCCATCGACATCAATGCCGCGGGCGGCGATGTCGGTGGCGACAAGCACGCGGGCGCGGCCGGAGCGGAAGGCAGACAGCGCCTGCTCCCGCTGTCCTTGCGACTTGTTTCCGTGGATCGCCGCGGCAACGACGCCAGAGGCGGCAAGATGCCGGCTGACGCGATCGGCCCCGCGCTTGGTGCGGGTGAAAACGAGGGCACGCTCGATCGAGCGATCGCAGGTCAGCAGGTTCGCAAGCAGCGCCGGCTTGCTGCGCGCGTCGACGTGGATGACCCGCTGCTCGACGCGCTCGGCGGTACTCGCCACCGGGGCCACCGCGATCTCGACGGGATCGTTGAGGAACTCCGCCGCCAGCTTGCGGATCTCGTCCGGCATGGTCGCGGAGAATAACAGCGTTTGCCGGTCGGGCGCAGAGGCGCGGCCAATCCGGCGGACTGGTTGAATGAAGCCCATATCCAGCATCCGATCGACCTCGTCGAGAACGAGAACCTCGATCTGATCGAGCAGGATATTGCGCTGGTCGAGATGGTCGAGCAGGCGACCCGGCGTGGCGACAACAATGTCAACGCCAGCGGCAAGCGCACGGATCTGCGGCACGGCACTCACGCCGCCGAAGACGACGGTAGACGTCAGCCTCAGATGGCGGCCGTAGACGCGAAAGCTATTGTTGATCTGACTGGCCAGTTCGCGTGTCGGCGCGAGCACGAGGGCGCGGCACCCGCGCCGTGGTGGCCGGCGATTCTGCGCCGACAGGCGCTGCAGCATCGGAAGGGCGAACGCCGCGGTTTTACCGGTGCCCGTCTGGGCAATGCCGATCAGGTCACGGGAAGCAAGGACATGGGGGATCGCCTGCGCCTGGATGGGCGTGGGCTGGGTATAGTTTTCGGCGGCCAGCATCTCAAGGAGGGGCGCGCCAAGGCCGAGGTCGGCGAAGGTCGTCAAGGAACCATGACTTTCAATTGAGGAACGAATTGGCGAATCACTCGGCGAAGCGCGATAGCCACGCTTACCATGCCAGCACAGCATCCGCGCTTGTGCGCGTTGCCGTCAGGATCGGAGTGTCGCACGAAAACATCGGCGGCTCGTTTGTACGAGCCTTGATCGCGATGCGCCGAGGCCGAATTCGACCTCGAAGGCTCTCCTCTATGTGAGGGTTCAGCGTCGATCCGTCAAGCGAAACCCGCTGTAATCGGCCGGCGGGGATTTGCGTCAGTGCTTTACACGCAGGAACGACAACCCGGGCGGCTTGCCCATGAGGTTGGCGTCGAAGTAGTCGACATCCTCGGCGTCGATGCGGCCATCGAGATTGAAGTCCAGCATCGACCTGTAATCCGGATTGCCGAAGACAGCGCCACGCGCAGCGAGAAGCATGGCTCTGTCGGTGTCATCGGCGATACCGTCATTGTTGAAATCGCCGTCGCAGCGATCGCCGAAACCATCGTGATCGCCATCCCATTGCCCGGCGTTGGCCACGTTCGTGCAGTTGTCGGCGCGATTCGGCACCCCGTCCGCGTCGTTGTCGACGTCAGGATTGCAAACGTCGTGAAGGGCGATCCAGTTCTCGATCATCAGGTGGGCGTTGTCGACGAGATTCGTTGCCAGCGGCGGCATCTGGCCCGCGCCGCGGCGCGACATGCGGACGGCGAGGATCGACGCCGCCGGGTCCGTCGGCGCGAGCAGCTTCGCCCCCGCGATATCGAGATCGTCGATCCGCGGCGCGACATTGCAGACCTTCATCGCGATCGTGCCAGTGGCGAACCGCAGGTCCATCGCCGCCCGGGTGTCGACTCCGGGGCGATGGCAAATGGAACAATTGGCGTGCAGGTAGCTGCGTGCGCGCTGAACCGGCGATGCCCCGATCTGAAATGGCGCAGCCAGCGCCGGCAAATCGGCGACTGGCCCGGGTAATCCGGCGGAGAACAGCCCGATGTGGTCCCAGGTCACCAGTTGATGGCCCGTTCGCCCAACATTCGGATAACGGTAAAAGCCGTTGAGCTGCGCCACTTCCGGCCCCAGCGCATAGTTCGCTGCCGAGGTATGGCAGATCAGGCATTCACCGCGACTGGGCAGGCGCCAGCGCAAGAACTTGCCGGGGCTGGTTTCGACATAGATGGTGCGCCCGGCGCTCGGCACGAGAACCGCGTCGCTGCCGTCGCTTAGCCACTGATACGTGTACCCGGCCCACGACCCGTCGTCGTGATGTTTGAGCAGCCGGGTCTCGACGGCGTTACCGCCTAACGAGAACATCTTCATCAGGACCGTGCCGACGGGAAAGTCAAAGTCGCCGTCAGCCTTTATGCCGATGCTCGCACCGTCGGGCAGCGCCACCCATCGGCGCTTCGCCGCGCCGTCCGACCACAGTTCCGTATTCACCGTGTAGGGGATTAGTCCTTGCGCGGCGATGTGCGGATTGGTCCTGCGCACGCAGCCAGTGTGCGACAACAGGCGCGGGATTGCCGTCCCGGCCCTCGTCGTCGACGGGACCAGCTTATAGATCTGCCCCGTGCGCTCGACGCCGTAGAGTTCACCTTCGGCGTCGGCGAAAAACGCGCTGATGTTGGGCGACGTGCCGAGCAGACGCTCGGCGACGTAGCTTCCGTTGTCGCGTTTGAGGGCGTAGAGTTCGCGTTTGCCATAAATCTGGAAGACAAACCGCCCGGCAAGCGCCGGGATTGCGGTTCCTCGATAGACGATACCGCCGATGATCGCAATCGATTGTCCGTTATGATCCATGGTCCATAGGGGCGCGGTCAGCCCTGGTTTCGTGCAGTACTTCGACTGACGGCAAAGCGTTCCATCATAAACCGGCCATCCATAATTCGCGCCAGCCTCTATACGGTCTATCTCCTCGAAACGGGCGTCGCCGACATCCCCAAGCCAAAGCTCGCCGGTCAGAGTGTCGAAGGAAAACCGCCAGGGGTTGCGCAGGCCGTCGGCATAGATTTCCGGCCGCGAGCCGGCATCCCCAACCCACGGATTGTCCGGCGGAATGCGGTAGGGCTGAGCCGGTGTGCCGGCGTCGACGTCAAGGCGAAGGAGCTTGCCGCGCAGGTCATCGCGGAACTGGGAGGGCACATCACGGAACCAGGGATATCCGTTCAGCGTGCCGTCGCCGCTGCCGAGGTAGAGATAGCCATCCGGCCCGAAGGCGACGTTGCCGAAATGATGAAGCCAGTCGGTCTTCTGGGTGAGCTTGAGCACCACGAGTTCGGAATCGGGGTCGAACGTCACGCCATCCGCATTCAAGGTAAATCGAGAGAGATAGGAGGTTGTCGTGCTCTCTGCCTGCTGGCGGCCATTATAAATCACGAAGACCCATCGGCGCGCCGGATCGGACGCGAACTTGGGGTGAAAGGCGAGACTGACGAGGCCCCACTGCTCGGACCCACCCTCGCTATAGGCGTTGGCGGCACTATTGATGCCGATGCGGTCGGTTATGTTCAGGGCCAATACCGGCGTCTTGCCCGGCGTATAGGCGAACATTCGCCCGTCGCGACTGATGAAATAGTAACTTTGCGTATCGGTTGGCGAGACGCGGACATCAAAGGGCCGGCGCGCGGCGATTTCGCTAAATGCCGGCTCGAACGCGACGGTGCCCTCGAGCGATGGCGCCGCGCCGGCAACGCAAGTCGGATTGGCCGGACGCGCATCGAACGCCGCCAAAGGCTCGCTTGAGGTCGCCCAGGCAGCTGGCGAGCCCAATCCGATAACGCCCAATCCGATTGCGACGGCGAGCGCCGCGAGAAGTATGCCATTGATCAGGCGGCCGCTCAGGCCGCACGACGTGCAATCGCCCCGCATTGTCGACCTCTCCCTCGTCCGCATCTTCGGACTGGCGATCCAAGGCCCCACCCTGCCCGCGTCCTGGCCAGCCGGAGCTGTGATCGATGAGCGCCCAACTGGGGCCGCCTGGGGCAATCTCGCATCGAAATCATGCACAGTGAAAGCGCGATCTGTGGGCTCGCGGCGCGTCCGTCGGTCGCAAAATCAGCAACAGTGATGCCAGCGGTGCCAGCCGGCCGGCTGAGGGGTCGACGCCAGGGCCTGTACCGTGCGCACGTCTGCTAAAGACATGACCCCCGCCTGGTGCAGCGATCGCGCCAGGGCGCGGCGAAGATGCAGGGGCCTTGCCGTTTTCAGAGTCCGCCGACGCACAAATACTTGATCTCGCAGTATTCTTCGATACCGTACTTTGAGCCTTCCCGGCCAATACCGGATTCCTTGACCCCGCCGAAGGGAGCGACCTCCGTGGATATGATCCCTTCGTTGACGCCGACGATACCGTATTCCAACGCCTCGGCAACCCGCCAGACGCGCCCGATGTCACGCGCGTAAAAGTATGACGCGAGGCCGAACTCGGTATCGTTGGCCATGGCGATGGCCTCCGCCTCGTCGGTGAAGCGAAACAGGGGCGCCACCGGCCCGAATGTCTCTTCACGGGTGATTTTCATCTGCGTATTGACGTCGGCTAGCAAGGTCGGCTCGAAAAAGGTGCCGCCGAGCGCGTGGCGCTTGCCGCCGACGACGATCCGCGCGCCCTTGGCCACAGCGTCGGCGATGTGCTCCTCGACCTTGGCAACAGCCGCTGCGTCGATCAGCGGCCCCTGCTGCACCCCGGCATCGAGCCCCGATCCAACCGTCAGCTTCGAGACCGCGCTCGCCAGCTTATCGGCGAACGCATCATAAACCGGCGCATGGACGAGGATGCGGTTGGCGCAGACACAGGTCTGACCGGCATTACGATACTTCGATGCCATAGCGCCCAGCACGGCGGCGTCGAGATCGGCGTCGTCAAAGACGATGAACGGCGCGTTGCCGCCAAGCTCGAGGGAAACCTTCTTCACCGTCGCCGCGCTCATCTGCATGACCAGTTTGCCGATCTCGGTCGATCCGGTCACCGAAACCTTGCGGACCAGCGGGTGGGTGCATAGTTCCCGCCCGACCTCGGCGGCGCGCGCCGACGTCACCACGTTGAGAACGCCTTTCGGCAGTCCGGCGCGCTCGCCCAGCTCGGCCAGCGCCAGGGCGGAGAGGGGTGTCAGCTTCGCCGGCTTGATCACCGCGGTGCAGCCGGCGGCAATGGCCGGGGCCACCTTGCGCGTGATCATGGCGATCGGAAAGTTCCAAGGCGTGATCGCCGCCGTCACACCGATCGGCTGCTTCAACACGACGATGCGCTTGCCGGCGGCGTGCGTCGGAATAATGTCGCCGTAAACGCGCTTACCCTCTTCGGCGAACCATTCGACGAACCCGGCGCCATAGACGACCTCACCCCGGCTTTCGGACAACGGCTTCCCCTGCTCCGTCGTCATCAGCACCGCGAGATCCTCTTGGTGATGCAGGATCAGCTCGTACCACCGGCGCAAGATCGCCGCCCGCTCCTTCGCCGTCTTGCTTTGCCAGAGGGGGAAGGCTCGCCCCGCCGCTTCGATCGCGCCTTGTGTTTCTGCCGCGCCGAGATCCGCCACTCGGGCGATCTCAGCGCCGCTCGCGGGATCGGTCACAGTGAAGCACCCGCCGTCCTTCGCCGCCAGCCAGCCGCCGTCGACATAGGCCTGGTCATGCAGCAGGGTCCGGTCCTCAAGTCGCACGCCGATTGTCATGGCACCCTCCAATCCCGCCGTTCCCGCCTCGTGGATGACGTGTCACCTCGGTATCGCCGACCCGAACTGCGCCATCGCGATTGAAAGCTAATAATACTACTTCAGATGGTAACATGGGTCGACGTTGGCGCGAAAATCAACGCAATAGCAATCGATCGCGGCGGAGTGAACGCGGATCGCCCTGTGGACTCACGCGCCGAGAGGTCTCGGCGGTCGTCGAATATGTTGCACGTTTGAAACAGCCCCCCGCATCGAAACGCCATTGTGCATTGCCGTGGCGCCGCGCGCCGCATCTCCACGAAATTGGCGGCAAGCCTCTGAAGCAAATACGATTTGTTGCTTTTCGCAATATCCATACGAGATGGCTTGCGCTGGCGAGCGAATTTGCTTGCGCAAAGAACCCCAGTTGACTTCGAAGGCCGCTATGGCCAGATGGGCTGGCGTAGGGCGGGGTGTGGCAGCACCCCGTCCCGCTCCGTATCCCAACGTGAAACCTGTGGAGTTTTTTAACTTGGCAAACCTTATCTACAGCATCGAGCGAGAAACTGTCGATCCCGTATTTTTCGCGGTGGTCCCTGATTCGTTCATGACTCGCGAATTGGGTCAGCGTCCGACGCTCAGGTCAAACAACGTCAAGGGCAATGGGTCGGACGACATGTTCGACCAGCCGATCCTTTCGCCGCACGACCGCTGGAGCTTCTGACGCCGAACCCGATGAGCCGCTGGTCGCGGGCACGCGGCCGAGTGGTCAATAAACGCGCAGCCACGACTGGATGCCTGAACGCTGAACGCCTCATGGCCGAATGCCCAGGACGCCCGCGTCGTGAAGCCGAGCGCGGCAAGCACTGCACTCGAACCCTGATCGGGCATGCTATCGACACGGAGGTTAAGATGACCCATAGAGCGCATGGTGGTACGCTTAGGACCGCGCACGAACTCGTCCAGGACCATGGTCCGTATTCGGCCGGGCTCGCTGCGGATCACGCCGACGAACACTTCACCAATCTTGACGTCGGCGGTTTCGCATACTGGAAGAGCGTCGAAAAGCTCATCCGCGGGGGAATCGCCCGGGACGCTGCCTAACGGCGTTCGGATGCGCTCGCGCCGCCGTACACGCGGCGCGGGCGCGAGCACACAGACCCGTCCGGCCCCGCTCGCAGCGGCGGGGCCGATTTCACGCTTGACTGCCGCTGATTGTCGCTCTCTCAGCCTCGAGCGTGGACACGCCGTCTGGATCGGCAACGCAGAGCCCAAGCACCGATGATCGCAGCGGCGATGCCGATGACGTTGGCGACAGCGTCCGCCGCCGTTGCACTCCGGCCCGGAATAACCAACTGCAGCACCTCACAGATCGTGCCGAGCGCGATCAGCGTGATCGCGACGCGGCGAACGCCGCGGATGCTGGGGAACGCGACGCAACCGATGGTCATCAAAAAGGCGAAGACAAGCCCATGTTCAAGCTTGTCCCAGACGTTCGTGGTCGGCAGGTCGTTCCCGGGCAACAGAAGCAAAACGGCGGCGGTGACGAACCCGAGGACGAAGATGGTGACGGCAATCGGCCGCGCGCCGGCGTTGATCTCTTCGCTGCCGGGATAACCGCCGCTTGCGTTCACCGCCCGCCTACCGGCCGCCGGGGTGATCGCCGCGCGCCGGGCGCCTCCGCCGAGGAGAAGACGACGCGGAGCGCCGGAAGAACCGTCAGCGTGCAAACCGTCGAATAAGTCAAGGCGACGCCCAGCAAGAGCCCCATGCTCGCCATGCCAGGGTGCGGCGAGATCGCCAGCGCGCCGAAGGCGCTGATTGTCGTCAGCGCGCTGAACAGCACGGCGCGTGGCGTCGACGTCGCCAGCAACGAACGCCCAGCCTGCTGACGCCCGCGAACCACCATATTGATGCCGCTGGAGACTCCGAGGCCGAACAGCAACGGCAGCACGATGACGTTGGCGAAATTGAACGGCACGTCGATCGCCACTGTCGTAGCGACGGTGAGCAGGCCGGCAAGGACCAGTGGCGCCATCACGATCAGGGAGTCCCTGAGGCTGCGCAGCACGACGAGCAACAGCAGGCCGATCAAGGCAAAGGTCACTGCACCGGACTCGAAGAAGGAGCGGACGACCGCTCGTCCGGCCTCGGTCACGGCAATGGCCTCGCCGCTCGCCTGCGGAACCGCAGATTGGACCGCGGTAGCGAAGCGCCGTCGATTGGTCTCGTCGCGCAGATCCTCAGCTGGAAATGCCTCGACGAGAATTCGCCCGTCGTCTGTCTGTCGACGCGCCAACAGGGGCTTCGGAATATCGGCAAGCTTGACGGGTTGGGCTTCAAGGCTCTCGCGAAGTTCGGAAATCAATTGTGGAAAATTGGCGAGGAGCGCCGTCTGCAGCGCAGCGAGATTGGCCTCGCTGGGATCGAAGTGGGCAAGGGCGTCGGCAAGCCGCCGCGCGCCGGCGCTTTGCTCCGCGCGCGCCGAGGCGGCCGCCTGCAATCGCGCCAGCGCCGCGCGCGTCTCCTGCGCCCCCACGGGCTCAGGCTGCCCGGAAGGCTCCAGAACCGGCGCCAGCATCAAGGCGAGATCGCCCAGCATCGCCAGCTTCTCGTCCTGCTGAGCCGGAACGAGATCGTTCGCCGTCTCGACGCGCCGCACCTCGGGCAGACGCCGCAGCCGTGCTGCGATCTCCTCCGCCTCGTTTGCGTCCTTGGCCATCACCGCCGCGCGGAACGGATCGAACTGCTTGTCCTTCAGCAGATCGTTCAGCGTGCGCATCGCCGCGCCGTGGGGATCGCGCAAATTCAGCGGGGAGTCATCGAACCGCGCGAATGGCACGGCGATGGCTGAGACGATCGCGAGTCCCAGGGCGATATAAAGGACGGGACGGGCACGACGCTGAAGGGTTCGCTCGATCGCCTCGCCGTTGCGGCGGGCCGCCGGACCAGGTGCTCCTTGGGGAGCGCGCAGGGCCAAGTATGCGGGAAGGACGCTGAGGGTGGTGAGAAGGGCGACGACCATTCCCGCCGACGAGATGATGCCGAGTTCCACCAGCCCCTGATAGGCCGTCGGTAAAAACGACAGGAAGCCGATGGATGCGGAGATCGTCGTCAAGGTCAGGCCCGGGGCGACACCGACGGCTGCTTCCTCGAGCGCAAGGCCGCGCGCGATCCCGACATCGAGATACTCCTTGGCGCGCAAGCAGAAGTGGATGCCGAAATCGACGCCAAAGCCGATAAACAGGACGGCGAACGCCACCGAGATCAAGTTGAGCTCGCCGACCGCGACAACCGCGAAACACGCCGTCCAGGCGAGCCCGACCAGCAGTGAGAACGTCGTCGCCTCGACCAGTCGCCGGGATCGCATGCCAACGACGAGCACGCTGACGACGACAATCAGCGATAGGACATTGGCGATGCCGACACTTGCCTCGACCGTTCCGAGTTCTTCTTCGACGAGCACCGGCTCACCGGTCAGGCGAACGTTCACGCCGGTCTCCGGGCCAAGGCCCAAGTCGCGGACCGTCGTGCGGATCAGATCGACCGCGCGCGCGGCCGGCTGCAGAGAGGAAAAATCGAACACAGGCTCGAGCAGGAGGAGTTGGCGCCGCGTGGCGAGTGGCGCATCACCACCGCCACCGACGGCTCCTTGCCAGGAGAATGGCTCCACTGTGCCGGTGCCTGTGCCGTCGATCGCTCCGGCGATCGCGTTCAATGCCGTTTCGAATTCCTGCGGAAGACCGCCGCCCCCTCCCGCCTGCTCGATGTTGTCGAGTGCCAGGGTAAGGACCGAAGACAACCCGCGCAGGCTCGGATCGGCCGCCAGGGCGGAGAGGAGCGGCTGAGCGCCCGCGAGCGCACTTCCAAGGTTCTGGAGTTCATCGACGTTGAGAAACAACAGGCCATTGCGTTGGAAGAACGGATCACCTTGTGGATAGAAGACGCTGCGAATGAGATCGGGATGTTGGCGAAGCCGGTCGGCGAGGCGGGCTGCCGCATCGTTCGTCTGCTCTGGCGTCGTCCCGTCGACAACGACGACAATCGTCCGGTAGTCCTGCGGGAAAGCCTTATCCAGCGCGACGAACTGCTGCTGAAAGGGCAGATCGTCCGCCAGCATGTCGGTCGTCGAGGTGTTGATGCTGACGTTTGTTGCTGCCCAGTAGGCGGAGAACACGGCCGTGACGATCGCAAAGGCGACAACCGCGACCCGGTTCTGGCAGCAAAAACGAACCCAGGCGACGAGCCATCGCACAAACAAGACATTGGCGCGCGACCACGGCTTTTCGCTCCGGCGTGATCGCACAATCACCGCCGCGGACCGCAGATGAAGCCCACAGACGGCGTGCAATACGGCGTTCGTGCAAAGCAGGCACGCGGCAAAAGGCGTGGCGTCCTCGCCCGACGTATGCTAGGCGGAAGAGACGTTAGCGCATCCGTTGCCATCCGCGGGAACGGTGGCGATGCTTCAATGAGGGCAGGTTTCATGACGGAAGTGATGCGGGTGTTGCGACGGGAACATGCCAACATGGCGGCACTGATCAAGACTCTCGAGTGGCAGATAAGCGAGTTTGAGGCTGGGCGTACGCCCGATTACGACGTCATTCGTAGCGTTGTCGACTACTTTCTGAGTTTCCCCGATCTCTACCATCATCCCAAGGAAGATATCGTGTTCGGCAAGCTGGCGGAGCGGGCGCCGGACGACACCAAGCGCATCGGCGACCTGCGGAGCGAGCACGAGAGCCTCGGCGCGCGAACGCGTGAGTTGTCGGCTGGACTGAGCGCCGTCCTCGAAGAAGCGCACGTCCCGCGCGAGGCGTTCGTCCGTTGGGCGCGAAGCTTCATCGACCTGCAGGAAGCCCACATGCAAATGGAGGAGACGGAGTTCTTTCCGACAGCGCTGGAAAAGCTCTCCGCCGCTGATTGGGAAGACCTGGAAGCGCAGATGACGACGCCCGACGACCCCTTGTTCGGCGAGCATGTCGGACAGCGCTTCGAGAGCCTTCGCAAGAGCATCTTGCGCTGGCATTCCGAACACCAGCAAATCAACGGTGACCGCCAGCCATAGGGACCGGTGGATGGCAGGCGCGTCGGAACTCCTCCTCGCGCGCCGTAAGTGTGCCGCCGCATTCCAAGCGCACCGCGGTTTTTCCGGCGAAAGAGACTTGTGACCCCCCTGCCGGCGCCCGGCGACAGGGCCGGGTCCGATTGGATCAGGCGTCGCGCGCCAGACGCAGGATCTGCTCCATTGCGAGGGTGACGGTCAGTTTTTCGTTGTGAAGTTCCGCGTGGATACGGGGAAGCGCCTCGATGACCTTCGGGTGCGTCTTGACGTCGTTCATCAGCCGGTCCTGGAGCATGCTCCACATCGCCTTCCACCGCTGGCTCTGCCGCTTTTCACGAAACTCCCCGCTGATGGTGAGCTTTTCCCGGTAAAGCTGTAGCTTGGCCCAGACGTCGTCCAGCCCGATATTTTTCAGCGCGCTGCACATCGTCACCGGCGGCAGCCAGTTGGGACTGCGCTGCTGCATGATGTGCAGCGCGTTCCGGTAGTGGATGACCGCCTGTTTCGCCTTGATTTCATTGTCGGCGTCCGCCTTGTTGACGACGATCATATCGGCGATCTCAAGCACGCCCTTCTTGATCCCCTGCAATTCGTCGCCGGCGCCCGGCAGCATCAGGACCAGAAAGAAATCGGTCATATCGGCGACGGCGACCTCGGACTGACCGGCGCCGACCGTCTCGATCAGGATGACGTCGAAGCCGGCGGCCTCGCAGACCACCATCGTCTGCCGGGTCGTGCGGGTAACCCCGCCCAGGGTGCCGCCCGATGGCGAGGGCCGAATGAACGCGTTGTCCTCGACGCTGAGATTGGCCATGCGCGTTTTGTCGCCGAGTATGCTGCCACCGCTCAGCGGGCTCGTCGGATCGACGGCAAGAACGGCGACCTTGCGCCCCTCGCGACACAGGTTACAGCCGAACGCCTCGACGAAGGTACTCTTGCCGACGCCCGGAACGCCGGTGATACCAATCCGAAAGGCGTTGCCCGAATGAGGCAGCAACCTCAGGCTGATCTCGGCCGCCAGACGTTGATGGTTGGGGTTCCGGCTTTCGATGAAGGTGATCGCGCGGCCGAGCATCGCCCGGTCGCCCGCCAGCACCCCCGCGACCATGTCATCGACGCTTGGACGGGCGCGGGAGGGAACGGCAGCGGGAGGCTTCGGAACGGATACCGCTCCCGGCTCCTCGGTAACGGCGAAAAACGGCTGCACCTGGCACGGTCCTTGTCGGCTGCGAACCCCGGACGTGATCGCCGGGGACTTAAAAGCGTCCGCCTCCAGCCCGCATCGCGGGAGCACACGCGGACCGCTCAGAACGAAGGCGGCGGCGGAAGAACTTCCGCCGCCGCCACCGATCGGTGTAGGCCTTAGGCGGCTTCGCTGGTGTAGCCAAGGCGGGTGTTCAGAGCACCGAGCAAACTGATCGCCGCCTGGCTGATCACGGTGCCCGGCGGGTAGATCGCCTCGGCTCCTGCTGCGTACAGGGCCTCGTAATCCTGCGGCGGGATGACCCCGCCGACGACGATGAGGATGTCCTCGCGACCCAGCGCCTTCAGCTCCTTTTTCAGCTCAGGGACCAAGGTCAGGTGCCCGGCGGCCAGCGAACTCGCGCCGACGACGTGCACGTCGTTCTCGACCGCCTGCCGCGCGACTTCCGCCGGTGTCTGGAACAGCGGGCCGATGTCGACATCGAAGCCGAGATCGGCGAACGCCGAGGCGATCACCTTCTGGCCACGGTCGTGGCCATCCTGGCCCATCTTGGCGATGAGGATACGCGGGCGGCGACCGTCATTCACCTCGAACGTCTCGACCATCTTATGAACCGTCTTGACCACGTCCGATTTCTCCCCGACCTCGCCGCTGTAGACGCCGGAGATCGCCTTGATCTCGGCCTTGTGGCGGCCATAGACCTTCTCGAGCGCGGACGAGATTTCGCCCACGGTGCACTTCGCGCGCGCCGCCTCGACGGCCAGACCCAAAAGGTTGCCCTCGCCCGTATCCGCCGCCTTGGTCAAGGCTGCCAGCTTCTGTTCAACGACGCTGGGATCGCGCTCCTTGCGAAGCTGCTCGAGTTGGGCGATCTGCTGGGCGCGCACCTGCGCGTTGTCGACCTTGAGGACCGGTACGTCCTCTTTCTCGGCGAGCAAATACTTGTTGACGCCGACCACCGTCTGCCGGCCGGAATCGATGCGCGCCTGGGTCCGTGCCGCGGCTTCCTCGATGCGCAGCTTGGGAATGCCGGCCTCGATCGCCTTGGCCATGCCGCCGGACTGCTCGACCTCCTGGATGTGGCCCCACGCCTTTTCCGCGAGTTCGCGGGTGAGGCGCTCGACGTAGTAGGAGCCGCCCCAGGGATCGATGACCTGCGTCGTGCCGCTTTCCTGCTGCAAGAAGAGCTGGGTGTTGCGGGCGATGCGGGCGGAAAAATCGGTCGGCAGCGCCAGCGCCTCGTCGAACGAATTGGTATGCAGCGACTGGGTATGGCCCTGCGTCGCCCCCATTGCCTCGATGCACGTGCGCACGACGTTGTTGTAGACGTCCTGCGCCGTCAGGCTCCAACCCGACGTCTGCGAATGGGTGCGAAGTGCCAGCGACTTGTTGTTCTTCGGATCGAACTGCTTGATCAGTTTCGCCCACAACAGGCGCGCCGCCCGCATCTTGGCCACTTCCATGTAGAAGTTCATGCCGATCGCCCAGAAGAACGACAGCCGCGGCGCGAACTTATCGATGGTCAGCCCGGCCTTGAGACCGCAACGGGCATACTCGACACCGTCGGCGAGCGTATACGCCATCTCGAGGTCGGCCGTCGCGCCCGCTTCCTGCATGTGATAGCCGGAAATCGAGATCGAGTTGAACTTCGGCATGTTCTGCGAGGTGAAGCCGAAGATATCGGAAATGATGCGGATCGAAGGCGTTGGCGGATAGATGTAGGTATTGCGGACCATGAATTCCTTGAGAATGTCGTTCTGGATGGTCCCGGCGAGTTGCTCGTGCTTCACCCCTTGCTCTTCGGCTGCAACGATGTAGAGCGCGAGGATCGGCAGCACCGCGCCGTTCATCGTCATCGATACCGTCATCTGGTCGAGCGGGATGCTGTCGAACAGCACGCGCATGTCCATGATCGAATCGATCGCCACGCCGGCCATGCCGACGTCGCCAGCGACGCGCGGATTATCGGAATCGTAGCCGCGGTGGGTCGCGAGGTCGAAAGCGACGGAAAGGCCCTTTTGTCCCGCCGCGAGGTTGCGGCGATAGAACGCGTTTGAATCCTTAGCGGTCGAAAAGCCGGCATACTGGCGGATCGTCCACGGCTGGGTCACGTACATCGCCGGGTAGGGACCACGCAGATACGGCGGGATTCCCGCCATCGTATCAAGGTGATCGACCCCATCGAGGTCGGCCGCGGAATAGAGCGGCTTGACCGGAATGTGCTCCGGCGTATCCCAGACGAATGCCGACGGCGCACGGCCGGTCTCGGCCTCGAAGCGCTTCGACCACGCGGCGAGCCCCCCGTCCTGTGGCGGCAAATTGCCGGGCTGCAGAGGAATGTTGGTGAAATCGGGGATCCCGGCCATGGTCAAATCACTCCCAAGAACGCGAGGGCGGATTGTGTCGTTTTTAGAAGATCACCGCCCATGAAAATGAAATCGTCGACGCCCGCGGCAGCGTAGGTCTGCCGCTTGTCGCCGGGGTTCCCGGCGAGGAACAAAAACGCGCAGCCGGACGCCTTAAGCGCTTCGGCGGTCGGCACGGCCATGGTTTCGTAGACCGGATCGGCGGAACACAGGATGGCGATCGTAGCACCGCTGTCCTTGAACGCGGCAACGCAGCTTTCGACGTCGCCAAAGCCGGCATTGCCGATCGCCTCGATGCCGGCGACCTCGAAGAAGTTCTTGGCAAAGGTCGCCCGACCGGTGTGCTGGGCGACGCTGCCGAGATTGGCGAGGAAAATCTTCGGCAGCGAACCGGTCTTCTGCTTGAAGGCATCGGCGGCATCGCGCAACGCTTCGAAACGCTCCGCCAGCCGATGGTGCGGCAGGGGATCGACGGAGGTCGTCTCACCCTTCATCGCCTCGGCCATCTGCCCGATCGTGGCACCGGCCGATGCAGCCAGCACCGCGGCTGTCGTGATCGCCCCGGGCTTGGCGCCGGCCAGCGCCTTGGCGGCACCCTCGCCATCAGCGCGCGCCTTCGGCAGCCGCTCGCAGGCGGACTTCAATGCCGTCGCCGCGTCGGCAACCGCGAGGTCGAGCGGCGCTTCAAGAATATTGGGAAATTCGCTCACGCCGGTCAGTGGATCACGCCGCTTGGAAAGCGCCACCTCGCGCTCGGCGAACGCCGCCGCGATCTTGCCGGCGAAGCTGCCGTCCGCGATCACGCTCGCCATGCCGCCGGCTTTCTCAATCGCCTGAAATTCCGCCCAGGCGGCTTGAGCGAGATCGTCGGTGCGGCTTTCGACGTACCACGACCCCCCTGCCGGATCGATCACCTTGGCAAGGTTGGACTCTTCGGCGAGGATCACCTGGGTATTGCGGGCGATGCGGCGGCCAAGCTCATCAGCCAGCCCCAGCGCGGCGCCGAACGGCTGCACGGTAATCGAGTCCGCGCCGGCGACCGCGGCGGCGAAGCAGGCGACGGTTGTCCGCAGCATGTTCACCCATGGATCGCGCTTGCTCATCATCCGGGAGGCGGTGACGGCGTTCAGCTTCATGCCGCGGGCCGTCTCGGACGCGCCGCACGCTTCGGCAATTCGCGCCCAGATCTTGCGCGCCGCCCTCAACTTGCTGATCGCAAGGAACTGATCGCACGGAACGGAATAGGTGAACAGGATTTGCCGACAGGCGGTGTCGACATCAAGCCCCGCGGCCATCATCGCCTTCAGATAGACGATGGCGGTCGCCATCGACGCGGCGAGATCCTGGCTCTCCGTGGCCCCAGCGCTGTGATACGCCGACGTATCGACCCCAACCGCGGTGACCTGGGGCAACGTCGCCGCCGTCTGCCGGGCGAGGTCGGCCATCTGCGCCAGCGCCGCATCGAGCCCCGTCGGCAGGCTGCCGGTTTTCGCCAGCGTCGCCAGCGGATCGGCGTTGAACGCGCCTTTCGCCGCCTCGGGCGCCACGCGACGACGGGTCCAAAGCGCCTGCAGCATTGCCGCGGCGGGAAGGAATTGTGCCCCCGCTTCGAGTGAGACCGCGATCAGGTCGAGGTAAACCCCGGTCAGCAGCCGGTCGAGATCGTCGAGGGTATAGACCATCACGCCGTCGTCGCCGGCGAGCCCTGCCGCGCCGGCGGCGTCCACGTCGAGACCCGCCGAGGCCGCCGCGTCGAAGCGCACCGTCACCGAGGTCACGCCGCGGGATAATTCGTTCAAGATGATGTCGTTACATTTCGACGGATCGGGATAGGCATACGTCTGCCGCATATCCCAGTTATCGACCCGGGTACCGGCCGCCTTCGCACCGCGGGTAAACGGCGCCGCGCCCGGGAACCCCGAGGGATCGCCCGCCGAGGGCCAGTCCTGCCGCGTGTAGATCGGCTTCAGGGTCACCCCTTCATAGGTTTTGGTGTACATGCGCTTATCGAAGGGCGCACCCTTCAGTGCCTTTTCCACCTCGGCAACCCATTGTTCGTGGGTCGGCATGGAAAAGCCGTCGGCGAACTTGATCTCTTGGTTGGTCATCGGGATTCCCGCGCTGCTTGCGATTAGCTCGATTGTCTTCGAGTCGTGTCGCCAAGCTCCAATGCCTCGGCGCCTCCCCTCGACAACGCGTCTCATTTCATTTTTCCACGTGGGCAAAGTACGGCAGCGGAAATGGGGCGTCAAGGAAACGCGACCCCGAAAAAGGTCGAGATGCGAGGGATTCGCGGCGCGTGCCCGCCCCACGAACCATAGACGCGCAGTTGTCCCGCAGCCGGACGCGCGCCATAACAATGCAATGATCGAACGCATCGGCATACTCGGCGCGGGCGCATGGGGCACGGCGCTCGCCATCGCGGCGCGACGCAGCGGACGCGCCGTCATCCTGCAGGCGCGCGATCCGTCCACTGCGGCGGCGATCGCAAGACAAAAAGAGAACGCCCGCTACCTGCCCGGCGTCAGACTTGATGATGGCATTCGCCTCGTCAGCGCGCCGCGCGACGCCATCGCCGGTGCCGACGCCGTGCTGCTGGCGGTGCCGGCGCAGGCGCTGCGTGCCGTGCTGCAACGATGCGCGTGCGACTGGCCACCGGGTCTCCCGGCGGTGATCTGCGCCAAGGGTATCGAGGAGCAGACGTGCGCCCTGATGAGCGAGGTGATCGCCGACGTCATTCCTGCCGCGCCCGTCTGCGTCTTGTCCGGCCCCAGCTTTGCCGCCGAGGCGGCGCGCGAGCAGCCCACGGCGGTTACCTTCGCCTGCGCCGATCCGGGGTTGCGCCAGACGCTGCCGGTGGCGCTCGGCTCACGGTCCTTTCGGATTTATTCCTCGGATGATGTCGTCGGCGCCGAACTTGGCGGCGCCGTCAAGAACGTTCTGGCCATTGCCTGCGGCATCGTTGCCGGCAAATCTTTGGGCGATAACGCGCGGGCGGCCCTGATTACCCGCGGTGTCGCGGAACTGGCCCGCTTCGCCGCGTCGATGGGCGCCCGGCCGGAAACCGTCTTCGGTCTGAGCGGCCTGGGTGACCTCGTCCTGACCTGCTCGGCGTTCCAGTCACGCAATTTCTCGCTCGGCGTTGCCCTGGGAAGAGGCAAGCCACTCAACGAAATACTGGAATCGCGGAACACCGTCGTCGAGGGTGTTTACACGGCAGCTTCCGTGACCGAGATTGCTCGCCGTGATGGAGTCGACATGCCGATTTGCGCCGCCGTCGATGCCGTGCTCAATCGCGGCGCCGATCTCGAACGGACGATCGCCGATTTACTCGCCCGCCCACTGCGTGCCGAAGTATTCGCCGCCTGAGCCGCCAGGCGTGAATGCGCGTGCAAAAACAGCGGCAACAAAGGGACAGGAGCAACGTCAAGATGCATTTCGTCTTCTATTGCAAGGATAAGCCGGGCAGCGAACAGATCCGCATCGCCAACCGGTCGGCCCATCTCGACTATCTCGAGGCGCATCGCGACCGGTTGTTATGCGCCGGTCCACTGCTCGCCGACGGGAGCGACAGCATACGGATGATCGGCAGCCTTCTAATCCTCGAACTCGCGGACCAGGCCGCGGCTGAGACGTTCGCCGCCGGTGACCCCTATGCCCGCGCCGGCCTGTTCGAGAGCGTCAGCATTCATCCGTGGCGCAAGGTGTTCCCCAAGTCTTGAGCGATGAGGTCTTGAGCCACGACGGCGGCACCCGCGATGCCGCCGTTCCCCCTGCCGATGCATCGCCGCGAGGAGGCCCCCGGCGGCGAAGGCGACGAGGAGATGCCCTTGGCTTACTGGCTGGTGAAATCGGAACCAGGCGCCTGGTCGTGGCAACAGCAGGTGGCCACGGGTACGACATCGTGGGATGGCGTGCGCAGCCATCAGGCGACGAACAACATGAAAGCGATGCGGCTTGGAGATCGCGCGTTCTTCTACCACTCCGGCGCTGCGCGTGAGATTGTCGGCGTCGTCGAGGTAACCGGCGAATTTCATCTTGATCCTAAAGACCCGTCCGGCCGTTTCGGCATGGTCGATGTCCGCAGCGTCGGTGAAGTGCCGACGCCGATCGCCCTGGCGGCGATCAAGGCCGACCCCCGCCTCGCCCACCTCGCGCTGGTGCGTCAGTCGCGGCTCTCGGTGATGCCGGTCGACGATGACTCATGGCAGATCCTTTGCGCCATGGGCGGACTTGCGGCCTGATGCGGCACGCGCTGTGCCGGTTTCAGGATATTCCCGATCGTGGATCGGAAGGTTTTGTCGTCGCGGGCGCGGCCGAGGCGATCCCGGTGATGGCGCTTCGACGCGGCGAGCGTGTCTACGTCTACGTGAATTCCTGCCCGCACTGGGGCTCGCCGCTCGATCTTGTGCCGGGACGCTTCCTCGACCGTCGGGGGGAATACGCGCTATGTTCGACGCATGGAGCGCGATTTCGCGTCGAGGATGGCGTGTGCGTCAGCGGTCCATGCCGCGGCGCGGCCCTGATTCCGCTTCAGGCAATAGTGGAAGATGGTTCGGTGATGATCGTCGATTGACGATCATTCGATTTGCGGTTAACCCGTACGGTGACTTGTACCCCAAGCCCAAACGGCGATAATCCGTCCTAGTCGTTGTGGCTCGTTCACAACCGGCGCGTGCGTTCAGAGCGCCCAATGATAAGAAGCGCAATCGCCATCAAAACTCGAGGGAGGAGTGGTCCCGCATGACCGAAGAGCACGTGTTTCCAGTTACTGAATCCATAGCTAAAACTGCGTATATCGACAACGACACCTATCTTGCCTGGTACAAACGGTCGGTCGAGGACCCCGAAGGGTTCTGGGCCGAGCACGGCAAGCGGATCGATTGGATCAAGCCCTTCACCAAGGTGAAGGACGTGAGCTTTAATGCCCCAAACGTGCATATCCGTTGGTTCTATGACGGCACGCTGAATGTGTCCGCTAACTGCCTCGACAGGCACCTTGCCACGCGCGGCGATCAGACGGCCATTCTGTTCGAAGGCGACGATCCGTCGGTCTCTAAGGCGATCACCTATCGGCAGCTGCACGAGCAGGTATGTAAGTTCGCCAACGTATTGAAAGGGATCGGCGTTAAGAAGGGCGACCGCGTCACCCTTTACCTGCCGATGATCCCCGAACTCGCCGTGGCGATGCTGGCATGTACCCGCGTGGGTGCCATCCATTCCATCGTCTTTGGCGGCTTCTCGCCGGACTCCCTGGCTAACCGTGTCCAGGATTGCGATTCCACGGTTGTCGTCACCTCGGACGAGGGTCTGCGCGGCGGGCGCAAAGTGGCGCTGAAGTCCAACGCGGACCAGGCACTGGCGACCTGCCCGTCGGTCAACAAGGTCGTCGTCGTCAAGCACACGGGCGGAGCCTGCGACTGGACGGACGGCCGCGACGTCTGGTGGCACGACTTGATGGACGGCGCGTCGGCAGACTGCCCACCGGAAGAGATGAACGCCGAGGATCCGTTGTTTATCCTCTATACGTCCGGCTCGACGGGCAAGCCCAAGGGCGTTCTTCATACGACCGGTGGCTATCTTGTCTATGCGTCGATGACCCATCAATACGTCTTCGACTATCACGACGGCGACATCTACTGGTGCACGGCCGACATCGGCTGGGTCACCGGGCACAGCTATATCGTCTACGGACCGCTCGCCAACGGCGCGACGACGATCATGTTCGAGGGCGTGCCCAACTATCCCGACGCCTCGCGCTTCTGGCAGGTGGTCGACAAGCACAAGGTTAATATCTTTTACACTGCCCCAACCGCGATCCGCGCGCTCATGCGCGAAGGAGAAGCGCTGGTGAAAACCTCCTCGCGGGCCTCACTGCGCATCCTGGGGTCGGTCGGCGAGCCGATCAATCCGGAAGCGTGGATGTGGTATTACTCGGTGGTCGGTGACAGCCGGTGCCCGATCGTCGATACATGGTGGCAGACAGAGACGGGCGGAATTCTGATCACGCCGCTGCCGGGTGCCACGCCGCTGAAGCCGGGATCGGCAACGCGGCCGTTCTTCGGCGTTCAGCCCAGCCTAGTCGACGCCGACGGCGTGGTTCTCGAAGGCGCAACATCCGGCAACCTATGCATCAACGATGCGTGGCCGGGCATGATGCGGACGGTCTATCAGGATCATGACCGCTTCGAGCAGACGTACTTCTCGACCTACCCCGGCCGCTATTTCACCGGCGACGGCTGCCGGCGCGACGCGGACGGCTATTATTGGATTACCGGTCGCGTCGATGACGTGATCAACGTTTCGGGACACCGCATGGGCACCGCAGAGGTCGAAAGCGCGCTCGTCGCCCATCCGAAGGTCGCGGAAGCCGCCGTCGTCGGTTTCCCCCATGACCTGAAGGGCCAGGGCATCTACGCGTACGTCACGCTTAATGCCGGGGAGAACCCGACGGAGGATCTCCGCAAGGAGCTCGTGGCCTGGGTCCGCAAGGAGATCGGCCCCATCGCATCGCCGGATGTGATCCAGTGGGCGCCGGGCCTGCCGAAGACCCGCTCCGGCAAGATCATGCGCCGCATCTTGCGCAAGATCGCCGAGAACGACTTCGGGTCCCTGGGTGATACGTCGACGCTGGCCGATCCCACCGTCGTCAACGACTTGATTGAGCACCGCGCCAGCGCCTGAACGCTCTAAAGCGACGGATTGTTCCGAGCAGATGGGGCGAAAAGCCCCATCTGCCGGTTTTTTTCTTTCTAGTTCGATCCCCTATGCGATCAGAATATCGTCGGTGATCTGCGCATCACCGTCACTGACCGCTCCGAGGACCTTGATCACATCGCCGCCGACGAGATTAAGCTGGACCCCGCCCGCGATCGCCACGAACGAGGCGATGCTGGCAGCGGCATTCGGCAGGTCGACCACGTCGCCGTCGGCCTTGCTGTAGTCCGTGATCACATCCGTTTCTTTGACGCCGTTGGCGAGCGTATTAAACACAAACCGATCGGCAAGGAGGCCCCCGCTGAGGTTGTCGTTGCCGGGTCCACCGTCCAGCGTGTCGGTGCCGACGATGCCGATCAGCGTGTCGTTCCCGGTCCCGCCCAGCAGGCGGTCGCCGCCGCCGCCACCCTCCAGCCGATCGGCTCCCGCCCCGCCGTTCAGGGTATCATTGCCGCCGAGACCTTTCAGAACATTGGCCGCGCCATTGCCGGTTATGCTGTTCGCGAGCCCGTTTCCCGTTCCGTTGATTGCCGAACCGCCGGTAAGAACGAGATTTTCGAGATAATTGCCAAGCGTGAACGTCACGGAGCTACGGACAAGATCGATTCCATCTGACTCGCTATACTCTGTTATACTGTCTCCGACATTATCAACGATGTAGGTATCATTGCCAAAGTTGCCGATCAGGTAATCGGCGCCCGTGCCGCCATTGACCGTATCGTTGCCACCGCCTCCGTCGATATAGTCCACGCCAGAGCTGCCCAGCAGCAAGTCGTTATCGGCGCCGCCTTGAACATAGTCGTCACCCCCACCCGCGTTGACCGTATCGTTGCCGCTTCCGGACTCGATGCTGTCGTTGCCTGCGAGCGCCGTGATGGTATCCGCGCCGTTGGTCGCAACGCCAGTCACACCCGCCGATGAACTGAACACATAAATTGCGTCGTCGCCTGAGGTCCCTGTTACTGTCGCCATTGCGTCCTCTGCCGAATTCTGTTTATGGCTTGCGCTCGATGCGAGCGCGGCAAAATCTTAGCTGAAGCCGGATTCAGGCGATACAAAACCGGTGGTTCCCGACAGGTTTCGAGCCGGTCGCGCGGAGCAGACGAATGCCTCGAGCCCATCCGAAGAAATTAATGCTCGCACGAGATTCGCAATCCCCGACGGCGGCTCGCGCCATGATACCAAGCACTTCGACGCTCTCGACTTCATAGCGGGCGCAGCTCGCTCGATAACGGTTGTTTCTCCTGGTTTCCGCATCGTCGCCGAACCTGAAGCGGATCATCCTTTACTTTGGCAGCGTGATATCGCATTGAGAATTCGCTAACGATTATCGCTTATGCTTTCGCTCGGTCGATGGCGTCCACTCCGGGGAACTTCTGCGTCTTGAGCAGTGCCAACCAAGCTCACATTGCCACTGCGTCTCTTGCTCCGGCTTGCGTGGCAGGACAACCGTGGCGGCGCTTTCTCGAGCGCTTCTTGCCGGCGGCGGTCATCATCCTCGTCGGCTTCG
Organism: Rhodospirillales bacterium; assembly: GCA_016712595.1. Classification (NCBI taxonomy): domain Bacteria; kingdom Pseudomonadati; phylum Pseudomonadota; class Alphaproteobacteria; order Rhodospirillales; species Rhodospirillales bacterium. The sequence goes on along the minus strand of JADJQT010000002.1, from coordinate 354,424 downwards.
CGATCGTTGTCGTCGATCGCTGGAAGTCGCTCGAGGATCATGATTATCGCGCCACGGTCCAGGCCATTGACGTGCAATCGGCGATGATCGATGCGAGTTTGCGCAGTGTCGCCGCAGACCTCGCAACGATTTCTCACTGGGTCGACGGCGACGACCTCAACGCCGGCAGTTCCAACATCGATGGGAAACATCGACTGTCGGACGCGCTCCTCGCGTTCGCGTCGTCGAAGAACGACTATACGATGTTCCGATGGGTCGACGCGCGAGACGGCCGCGAACTGCGGGTCGAGCGAACGGACGATCGGCCCGTCGTCAAATTCGGTGCGGTGCCGTCCGGCCCCACGAACCGGCTGGATGTTCCGTTCATTCGCATCGTTCAACGGCTGGCGGATGAGCACGGCAACGATCAGGGTGTTCTGACGGTCGATCTCGCCCTTGCCGGTTTGCTCGACGCGCTCCGGCGGGCGGCACCGGAAGTGGGCGGTGTTATGGTGCTCGACAGCCATGGCAACTGGATTGAATCACCGAATTCGGCAGTGGAATTACACCTCGCGGCTAAATCCGTTATCGGCGATCCACGAGGCACGAGCTTTGCCGCCCTCCGTCCCGACGCATGGGCGACAATCCGCCAGACGGGTAGCGGCCTTTATCGCGATACCGACGGAACCTTCCTTTATGCGACCTTGCCCTTTCCTTTCGCCGGCGGGACGATCGCAAACTCGATCGATCTCGCGCAGCCGGCCGCAGACGGCACCTTTGATCCGGATGAGGGTTGGACGATCGCGGTTTTTCGGCCTGACACCCCGATCAGTTTGCTGCGTGACCATCTCATCAGGCCGGCGCTGCTCGCCGGAGCGATGTTGTCTCTTGCGGCCGTGCTCTGCCTGCTGCTCGGCCGGGAAGGAGCGCGCCGCTCGCAAGCCACCAGTCAACTCGCCGAAGCCGAGCGGGCACTTCGCGATTCCGTTGTATTCAACCAGACCCTGCTGGAAAACCTGCCGACGCCGGTGTTTTTCGTCGACACCGACGGCCGCTGTCTCGATTGCAATCAAGCGTTCGCCGATCTGGTCGGCCGGGCAAGGGCTTCACTCGTCGGCAAGTCCGTCAGGGATGCTTTCTCCCCAAGCGAGGAGGCGGCGTTTTGTCTTAAGAACGATGACTTCTTCGCCAAACCGGAGAGGCGGATTTACGAAACCTCAGGGCATGATGCCGAGGGAAATCTGCGTCACTGGCTGGTGGTAAAGTCGCCGTTGAACGACGCGGAAGGGGCAGCCCGGGGACTGATCGCGATCACCATCGATGTTACCGAACACAAGGCGGCTGAAGAAGTCCTCGCCCGCAGCCACGCCTTTTTCCGTCAGGTCCTCGATGCCATCCCTCAACCTGTTTTCGTCAAGGACCGGCAACATCGGATGGTCTTCGTCAACGATGCCGCCTGCGATTTCTTTGGATACCCACGCGAGCGGCTGGTCGGCACGGACGATACCGAGTGTTTCCTTGAAGAGCAGTGCGCCGTGTTCCGCAAGATTGACAATCTTGTCTTTACTCACAGGCAGGTCAATCTGAATGAAGAAGTCATCACCAATGCGGCCGGCCGGGAGCACGTGATCCTGACGAAAAAATCAGTGATCTTTGACAAACCCGGGAATGACATGCTGGTCGGTATTATTACCGACATCACCGAGCGGAAAGAAGCGGAAAAGATGCTTCTGCTGTCGGCGGAGGTGTTCGAGAACTGTTCCGAGGGAATTTTGATTACGGACGATCAAGGCATTATCCTCAGCGTCAACCGCGCCCTAATCGAGATGAGTGGATATTCTTCCGATGAACTTATCGGTTCGGACGCGCGTATGCTCAGCCTCGACCGGCAGGCAGTAGATTTGTTTATGACCATCACCGCCGCCGTTGCCGACCGGGGACGATGGAAGGGCGAAGTTGTCAACCGCCGAAAGAATGGTGAGATTTACGTCGTCGAAATGCCAACCTTTGCCGTGCGCGACGACCGTGGAACGATCTGTCGCTATATCGCCCTGCTCAACGACATCACCGAGCGCAAGAGCCACGAAGACCGCATCCGCTACCTCGCGCAGCACGACTTTCTCACGGGGCTCGCCAACCGTGCCCTGCTCTACGACCGGATCGAGCACGACATCCTGCACGCCCAACGCAACGCCAGGAAAGTCGCCATCCTGGTGCTCGACCTCGACCGTTTCAAGGAGATCAACGACACCTGGGGACATGCGACCGGCGACCAGTTGCTCACCCAGGTCGGTCAACGCCTGCGCTCCGTCGTTCGCCAGACTGATACGGTATCCCGCTTCGGCGGCGATGAATTCGCGATCGTTTTGCCCGATGTGCACGAACGCCAGGACGCCGAACGGATCGCCGCCAAGATCACGGCTGAGCTTTCGCGCCCCTTTTGTCTCGATCACGTCCGTGCCGAGATCGGCGTCAGCCTCGGCATCGCCGTCTACCCGGACGATGGTTATGATCGCGAGGGGCTGTGCCGCCACGCGGACACCGAGATGTATCGAACGAAGGCCCAGCACCGAAACGGAATGCGCCTGTTGGGATAACCGCGGGACCGGTCATTTGCCGGCGGTCACTCCCGCCGCGCGAAAGCAGGCGTACGCGCGGAAAGACGCTTGGTCTAATCGGCCATCAAGCGGCCAAGGCGGTTGGCGGGCAGGACCCGCGACTAAAAATCAATGCAGCGCCCCTTGCGCTCCCAATCGCCGAAGCGCGTCGGCTCCAGCCCTTTCGGCCCACCAAGCTCGTCAGTTACCACGTCGCCTGGGCCCACATCGGCCGGTATCGCGCCCTCAAGCTGCGCATCGCCGGATCGGGCCGGTATCGGCGCTTGCTCGTCGGGCGGTACCGCGATCGTTGGTGAATCCAAACCCGAAGATGTCTGCGTTTCATTGTTCACGGCGGCGATCCTTTCGTGGTTGATCTCTTGTGGCAGGGTCGACCGATCACTACAACACTATCGAACGTGTGCGATGTCCGGCGTTCCTCGCAAGCGGGATTTCTACGGTCATGAGTCTGGTGCGAACGTCTTTGCTGCTCGCGGGATTAACCGCGCTGTTTCTGGCCCTTGGCTGGCTGATTGGCGGGCAGACCGGAATGCTGGTGGCGCTGGCAGTGGCCATCGGCACCAACGTGTTCGCCTACTGGAACGCCGACAAGGTCGTTTTGCGCATGTACAATGCGCAAGAGGTCGACGCGCGTTCGGCCCCGGAGCTCCATGGCCTCGTCGCCCAGCTCGCCGGTCGCGCGCAGTTGCCGATGCCGCGCGTGTACGTTATCGATTCACCGCAACCCAATGCTTTCGCAACGGGCCGGGATCCGCAGCATGCTGCGGTGGCGGCGACCACCGGGCTTATCCGTTCCCTCAGCCATCAGGAATTGGCGGGCGTCATGGCGCACGAGCTTGCGCATGTGCGCAATCGCGATACGTTGATCATGACTGTAACCGCGACTCTCGCCGGCGCGCTTGGCATGCTGGCCAATTTTGGCCTGTTCTTCGGTGGGAATCGCGAAAACCAGGCAGGAGCAATCACCGGTATCCTTGCCGCCATCCTGGCTCCGTTGGCGGCGATGCTGGTGCAGTTCGCCATTTCGCGCACACGCGAGTACGCCGCCGATCGCATGGGGGCCGAAATCTGCGGACATCCGATGTGGCTCGCGTCCGCCTTGCAGAAGCTGGAATCAAGCACCCGGCGCATCGACAATCCGGCCGCCGAGCACAACCCAGCCACCGCGCATCTCTTCATCGTCAACCCGCTCCACGGGCGCTCGATGGACAATCTGTTCTCTACCCACCCGTCGACCGAGAACCGCGTCCGCGCCCTGCGCGAGCTGGCCGCCCGCACCGGGAGTTCCGGCCCTTGGGGATGATGGTCCCCGCGAAGGCGCCATTGCCGAGGACGGGCCTCGTGGAGACGGACCCTGCGGGTAAGGAACACGTGCGCATGGACCTGCGGCGCAACGGCTGCGGCCGGCAATCGGATCCACAGCACGCGTGAGCATCGCCGCCGGGCATCTCAGCCGGGACGCTGAGGGCGTTGAATCCGGTCAACAGGCGCGATACGCCGCCCTGACGACGATCGCGGCGGTTCTTGACCAGCGCCGTCCCTTGGACGAGGCGTTCGATGCCCAGGTACAATCGATTCCATTGCCTTCGCGCGACCGGGCGTTCGCGTTCAACCTCGCCTCGACCGTCCTCCGCCGCCTGGGACAAATTGATGACGCCGTTGACGGGCGCCTCGCCCGCCCCCTTCCCGAACGGCGTCAGTTGGTCAAGCACCTCCTGCGGCTCGGCGCCGCTCAGCTTCTGTTCCTGAACACGCCAGCATACGCGGCCGTTCATACCACCGTGACACTCGCCCGCAGCATGCGCCAAAACGGGCACGTACCGCTGATCAACTCCCTGCTCCGTCGCCTCGCCACCGAAGGCGCCGAGATCCTTTCCGCCCAGGATGCCGCGCGGCTGAACACGCCCGATTGGCTATGGCGAGACTGGACGCACGCTTACGGGCCGGCAGCGGCGCGCTCCATCGCCACGGCACACCTTGGCGAGCCACCTCTCGATCTGACGATCAAACCCGATGCCAACGTCGCGTCACTTCTCGCCCGCACCGATGTCGGGCGCCTGCCGACAGGCACGTTGCGCCTCCCCGCTTTCGGCGCCGTAGCGGAGATCGCTGGCTACGATGAGGGCCTGTGGTGGGTCCAGGACGTCGCCGCGTCGCTGCCCGCGCGACTGTTCAAAGACGTTGCCGGCCGGCGGGTATTCGATCTGTGCGCCGCGCCGGGTGGAAAATCGGCGCAGCTCGCCGCGGCCGGCGCCCATGTGATTGCGCTCGATCGCTCACCCAAGCGGCTTGCGCGCCTTGAGGAGAACCTGCGGCGTCTTGGGCTGCCCGCCGAGACGGTCGTCGCCGATGCCGCAACCTGGCAACCGGAGGGGCTGGCGGACTGTGTGCTGCTCGACGCTCCCTGTTCGGCGACCGGGACGATCCGCCGCCACCCCGACGTCGCCCGATTGAAATCGGCCGAGGACGTAAAGAAGCTCGCCGCGCTACAGACGCGATTGCTGAAGGCTGCAGCCAATCTGGTAGCCCCAGGCGGCATCCTGGTCTATTGCGCATGTTCGCTCCAAGTCCAAGAAGGCGAAGGGGTGGTTGATTCGTTCCTCGATATGGCCGATGGATGGACGCGCGCTCCCATCGATGCCGCTGAAATCGGTGGATGCGACCAGTTTTTGACATCGCAAGGAGATATGCGCACTCTTCCTTTCTACCTTGCCGACGTCGGCGGCATGGACGGATTTTTTGCCGCGCGGCTGATGCGTCGGTAAGAAGAGTGAGGGCAACACCGCCGATGGCGCCCTCTCTTCCCGGCGTCGGGCCGCGACCAGCGAGGGCGGGCGAAACGATGAAAGAGGGATCGGCGTCAGTTGAAAAGGCCATCATCCCCTATCGTGACGATATGCGGCCCCCGATCGGCTCGACGGCGATGTCTGCAGACGGCTTTCCCGGTTCCCTCCGCGCGCTGTGCTCAAATCTCGTCTTTCGTTCCGCGCTTTACCGTCGCCTCGTGCTCGATGGTCCGGTTCCCAATCAGCTGTTGAGAGGCTTTCCCTGCCACGCGCCCGGCGACCGCACGCAGGCGGACGCGATCGTCGGCAAGGAGTTCTTGTTCTATGGCCGGCGCGTGCCGTTTGGCGTCATGCCGTTTTCAGTCCTGCCCCCCGGACGCACGCTTGCCGCTGCCTTGCATGGGTTCGCTTGGCTCGGCGACCTTGCGGCCATCGGAACCGGCGAGGCCCGTGTCCGCGCCCGCGCCCTCGTCACCAATTGGATCAGCGCAAATCGCCGTTGGACGGAGCTTGCCTGGTCGCCCGCGGTGCTTGGCCGACGTCTCGCCGCGTGGCTCGCCGCCGCAGAGTTCGTTCTCGACGGGGCCGATGGCGACGAGCGCGTCCGATTCCTTGAATCCGCCGGCAGGCAAGCCCGACACCTCGCACGCATCGCCAACAGCATCGCCAAGGAGCCGGGCGTGTTCGACGCCGCGGAAGGCGAGATTGCCGCGGCGTTGTGCCTCGACGCCGTACCGCTTGCGCCGGCGTTAGGCCGGCTCGAAAGCGCGATTGCCCATCACATCCTTGCTGATGGTGGCCACGTCGGACGAAATCCGGCCGTGCAACTCTCGATCTTCCGATCCCTGGTGGAGATTCGTTCGGCCCTCGATGAGGCGCATCAACAGCCGCTCGATGTGGTGAATTCAGCCATTCAGATCATGGCGCCGGCACTGCGTACCCTCCGTCACGGCGACGGAAGGCTTGCGCTTTTCCACGGCGCCAAGGAATCCGACCGGACGTTGATCGATTCGCTGCTGGCGGCAAGCCGCGTCAGTACCAGCGCGGTCGCAAGTCTGCCTCAGACAGGCTTCGAGCGTGTGTCGGCGGGACGGATGCTTTTGCTCGTCGACGCCGGCTCTCCCCCGGCCAACGGCCATGCCTCGCCGCTCGCCTTTGAATTGAGCATCGGGCGTGAGCGCCTCGTCGTCAACTGCGGCGCCTTCGCCGGAGATGACCCGAGATGGCATGCCGCGTTGCGATCGACGGCCGCGCATTCAACCGTTGGCATCGGCAATGCCAGCGTCCGCGCCGGCGGCTGGATCACGACGCGCCCGATCCACACGCGCTGCGAACGGCAGTCCGCCGACGGTGCCGTCTGGCTCGATATGAGCCATGACGGCTACCATCGCCACTTCGGCATCGTTCATCGTCGCCGGCTTTATGTCACTGACGCCGGCAGCGAGATCCGTGGCGAGGATAGCCTCGACGGGCGGCGCGGGCGGCGTTTCGAAGCGAGATTCCATCTTCACCCGGACGTTCGCGCCAGCCTGTCCGCAGATGGAGTGTCTGTCGAATTGAAGCTGCCGAGTTCGGCGGTATGGCGCTTCCTCGCCGTTGGTGGGTTGCTTTCACTTGAGGAGAGCGCCTATCTCGGTGTGGCCGACCAGCCGCGACGGACGCAACAGATTGTCGTATCCGGCGAGACCGGCCGCGATGGAGCCCGCCTCAAGTGGGCGTTCCGCCAGGATGGCGACGGTTGATGGGCAAGCCCTTCTTACGGCTGCCAGCGGTCATCGCGCATCTCGTGCTCGCAGGGGTTTTGCGCGGAGGAGCGCGGTTCGCTCGGTTCCACCGCTCGGCCCTCTGGACACATGGGCACAAAGAGACCGTGCGGTAATTGCGTTTGCGCGTCGCCACAGGCTGATGCGAGCTGCTCGGGCGTCAACCCGCGCACGTAGCGAAGGTCGGCCCCGGACAGGCGTGCCCCGTCAAGAATTGCTCCGGCAAAATCGGGACATTCGACGACCGAGTCCGGCTCCTTGCGGTGAGCGACAAAGCAGCCGATGCTGGCCCCGGAAAAGTCCGCCTGCGCCAGAACCGCGCCGCGCAGATTGGCGCCCTGCAAGTTGGCGTCGGCAAAGTTACCGCGGGTCAACAGCGGCGTGCGAAGATCGGCGAGGCCGAGATAGGCGCCGCGGAAATCGGCATCTTCGAGATCAGCGTCCATCAGCACCGCCTTGCGCAAACAGGCGTTTTGAAAATCGGAGCCATCGAGGTCGGTGCGGTCGAGCCGGGCGCTTTCGAGGTCGGCGCCCTCGAACCGCGATCGCTGAAAATCGGCGCGGCGCAGGTCTGAATCGCGCAGATCAGACCCGGAGACGTCGGATTTGGAAGCGGTCGCATAGCGAAGATCTTTTTTGCGCAGATCCATACCCTTGAGTTCGGACGCGCGGATATCGACGACGAAAAAGCCGATTTTTCGCGGGTTGGCATCGAAGACGATCGGAAACAGGCCGACACCCAGCGTAACAGCGGTGAGCATGGCAGCGAGAATGCACAACAACGGACGGCGCCTGGTCAGCTGCATCCGTCCGCATGACATCGTCGAAGCGGTCTGCTCGAAAAAGCGCATCGCCGCCGAGGCACAGCCGGTAATGAGCACGACGTGCACCCCGCTGACCAACCAGTCGCGCAGCGGCAGATATCGGATCCAGATCGCCAGAAGTGTCGCCGGCACGGTGCCCCAGAGGAGCAGGATGGTGAGGATTTCCTCGAACTGCAGGCGCTTCCAGCCACCTTTCATCCGCAGGAGTTTTGTTCCGATCCACGGATAGGCGCGCCTGTCGAGCGGCGTTCCGTCGGGGAACACGGCGGGCAGCGACGCCAAGGTCTCGCCGATCCCGAACATCTGCAGGTGCAGGTAGACGTAAAGGCCAAGCAGCAGAATCGGCGCGACCCAAAAGAATGAGGCGGCAGGAATGTTGATCGACAAGTCGGGCAGGAGCGCCAGTGACGCGTTCGACAGGAGGGCGTGGTCGGGCGTCGAAATCACCGTAAGGATGATGAGCACGCACGATAAGAGAATCGATAGGAACGCCGGCCGGGCGTTCTGGCTGCTCTCGGCGATATAGGCGAGGCGGGCCTCGAAGGAGAGGGTCGCGGGAAGCCTGACACCGGCGAGATCGGCGCCGGCAAACTCATCGCCCGTCAGTCCGGAGGCGCCTTCAAAATCGGCGTCGTTCAAGGCGGCACGCGCAAGACCGCGGATGCCCCGCAGGCGGGTCGCGCGCAGCACGCTTCGCCGCAGGTTAGCCCCAAGGACATCCGCCTCCTCGAGGTTTGCGCCCTCAAGATCGGCCGCCTCAAGATCGGCGTTCGCCAGATCGGCCCCAGCGAGATTCGCCCCTTTGAGGTCGACGGCGGCGAGGCACGCCTGGCGAAGCTGGGCGCCCCGTAGCGACGCCTTGGCCAGCACCGCGCCGGAGAGCATCGCCCGGCGCCCGGTTTCACCGTTCGATGCGAGCCATTGTCCGTGGCTTTCAATCGCTTTCGCGAGCCATTCGTCCGGCACTGGAGCCGGTGTCCGGCCGTCGGCAGGGTCGATCGCCGCTCCTGGGGCCGGACTGGGCGGTACGCTCAGGTGACGGCGCCCGCGTCTTCGACCTTTCGCACCGGCGGCAACTGCGCATCGTCCGCGTAGATCGGACCATCGGTGATCACGCTTCGATAGGCGTGCCAAGTTGCGTAGGCAAGCACGGGAACGCCGACGGCAAGGCCGATGAAGGCCGTCGCGATACCCAGCGCGGTGATCAGCGCGATCATCGCAGCCCAGCCGAACATCACCCGCACATTGCCGCGAACGACGAGCAAGCTCACGCCGATCGCGGTGAGCACGTCGATCGGACGGTCATAGATCAACGGGACGGACACGGCGGTGAGACTGAATACCGCAGCCGTGAGGCAGGCGCCCACGATGGAGCCCAAGATGAGCAGCAACGCACCTTGGATCGAAAAGACGATGTCGACGATGAACGCGTCCAGCGGCGGCGGCTCGCGACCGAAGATCAGGGCAAACAGCAAGAGCGCGAGCAGCACCCAGACGAGACAACACAGCAGCAACACGACGCCCATCGCCGAAAGCTGGCTGGCGCTTCGTGAGAAGGCGCCGAAGCAGTCGGTGAGTGTCGCCGGCAGTCCTGCCTCGAGCCGCCGGCTGACGTCATAAAGACCGACGACCAGGATCGGCGCGACGATGGCGAAGCCCCCGGCAATCGGCAGGATCAGCGCGCCGAGGCCGGCGACGGAAAATCCCAGCGTAAGCGCAAGCGCGATAACGACGAAGGTTCCGCCATAGGCGAGGCTGACACCCGGCGCGCTGCGGAAATCGCGCCAGCCTTGTGACAGCCACGTTCCTGAAATGTCGACGTCTTCGAGAATGCGGATGGAAACCGGAAGGCGGTAAACGCCTTCAGTCGAAGTCGACATGGAACGCTCTCCCCATACCCAGACGTTTTGTTCTATCGGTTGATTGTATCAGTTTCTTCTATCGGCGCACGATCCGATCCGCCCACGACGCGAACGTCGGTCGGCTCTGTCTGTTTTCTAAGTTCCCCCCAGTTGTTGCGGTTCGTCGACCGACCGGTAGTGGTGTTGCAGCGCGATCATGAGACCCTTGAGCGGCCGCAGCAAAAGCAATCCGCCGCCGAGAATGAGGGGAGTCCACAGCACGGCGTGCACCCACAACGGCGGCGCGTACGCGACCTCGACGGCGGCGGCAATGCCGACGACGCCGAAGCCGAGAATGAAGATGGCGAAGACCGCAGGTCCATCTCCCGCGTCGTGGCCGCCGAAGCCCAGGCCGCACGTGCGGCAGTGTGCAGTCACCGTCAGGAATCCGTCGAAAAGCCGGCCCTGCCCGCACCGTGGGCAGCGGCAACGCAGCCCACGTGCAAGGGTCTGTCCGAGGCTCGGCCGCGGCGGCGGTTGCGTCACGTCGTCCTCACCGGTTGCGATCTCGCGGACAATCAGTGCCCGTACGGGCCGTGATAGCCCGATCCACCAATCCAGTAGATGCACACGAACAAGAACAGCCAGACGACGTCGACGAAGTGCCAGTACCAAGCCGCCGCTTCAAATCCGACGTGCTTTTCCGGTGTGAAATCGCCGGCGCGCGCCCGCAGGAAGCATACGAACAGGAAGCAGGTACCGACGAAGACGTGGAAACCGTGAAAGCCGGTCGCCATAAAGAAGGCAGAAGAATAAATGTCCTCGCTGAAGCCGAACGCGGCGTGGCTGTACTCGAACGCCTGGCACATCAGGAACAGCGCGCCCAGGGCTGCCGTCACTCCCGTCCAGAACACGAGCTTCTGCCGGTCGCCCATCCGCACCGCATGGTGGGCGATCGTCACCGTGGCGCCCGACGTCAGCAGGATCAGCGTGTTCAGGAAAGGCAACCCCCAGGCATAGAAAGGAACGATGCCTTCCGGCGGCCACGTCGTATGCGCCGCGCGATTAATCAGCGGAACACTCGCGTTAAAGTAAGCCCAGAAGAAGGCAAAGAAAAACATCACTTCCGAGGCGATAAACAACAGAAAGCCGACGCGCAGCCCGTGATTGACAGCTTCGGTGTGAAAAACTCCGGCGCGCGATTCCTTGATGACGTCGCGCCACCAGAAGAAGAAGGTCGCAAGCAGGATCGCAAAACCGGGAACCGGCGCCCATCCGGGGCCGCCATGCATGAACCATATGCCACCGACGGCAAGAAGAAATGCCGCGAGGGTCCCGGTCGCCGGCCAGGGACTCGGATTGACCATATGGTAGGGATGCGATTTCACTGCTGCCGGGCTCGCCATTGTCGTTTCTCCCCTCTCAATGAGTGTTTATTTTCGGCGGCTAGCCGCCCGTCCCTGCGCTTGGCGCGGCGGCAAGACGCGGCGCCGGTTTCTGCTGCTCCGCCTCGCCTTCCGCACGGAAGAATGTGTAGGATAAGGTTATCGTCTTCACGTCCCGAGTGGTTGGATCCTCATAAAGGCCGGGATCGACATAGAAAACCACGGGCATTGAAACTTCCTGCTTCGGCTCGAGCGTTTGTTCGCTGAAGCAGAAGCATTGCAGCTTGTCAAAGTAAGCTGCTGCCTTTTCCGGCACGACGCTAAACGTCGCGGTGCCGGTGATCGGATGATCCGAGAGATTTGTCGCGTTGAAATGGACGAGCGTTTCCTCGCCCGTATGCACGGTGACCTGACGCTGCGCCGGCTCAAACCGCCACGGCAACGCCGGGTTGACGTTGGCGTCGAAGCGGACGACCACCGTTTCGTCGCCGCGCCGCGTCGGCTTCGCGACATCCGTCGTCTTCGGCGTGCCGTCATAGCCGGTCGCCTGACAGAACATCCGATAAAGCGTAGCCGAGGCAAACGACAGCCCCAGCATGCCGCCGACGACCGCGAACAATACGCCGGCGACGAGCCAGCGATTGCGCCCCGGGCGGCTCACCGCCGTCCTCCGCCGAACCGCTGGCAAGCGGCGTCGGCCGCGCCGTCACCCTCTCCTTGCGGGAGAGGGCGTGCGGCGCGGACGGTTTCCTTGGTAACGATCACGGATGTCACGCTCATACGGGACCGCATCACTCGGCCGGCCGCATCTGGCCATGACCCGGGTGAGCATGGCCGTAACCACCGCTGATGACCGGCAACTCTTCATGCGTGTGAAATGGCGCTGGTGACGGCACGGTCCACTCCAGCGTCGTCGCACCCTCTCCCCAGGGATTGGCGACGGCCCGCTTGCCCGCACGCAAGGTATAAAAGACGACGGCAAAAAACATCAGTGTCCCAACCATGGTGATGCCGGCACCGATCGAGCTCACCATGTTCCAGCCGGCATAGACGTCGGGATAGTCCGGAATACGCCGTGGCATCCCGGCGAGACCGAGGAAATGCTGGGGGAAAAACAGGACGTTGACACCGACGAAAAAGACCCAGAACTGCAGCTTGGCGAAGCCTTCCGGATACTGCTTGCCGGTCATCTTGCCGCTCCAGTAATACCAAGCGCCGAACATGGCGAAGATCGCGGCGATCGCCATGACGTAGTGGAAGTGGGCGACGACGTAATAGGTATCGTGGAAGGCGAAGTCGATGCTCGCGTTGGCCAGCACGACACCGGTGACGCCGCCGAGGACGAACAGCCAAATGAAGCCGACGGCATAAAGCATTGGTGCCTTGAAGTCGATCGACCCACCCCACATCGTTGCCAGCCAGCTGAAGATCTTGATGCCCGTCGGCACGGCGATGATCAGCGTCGCCACGGTGAAATAGGCCCGCGTGTTGACCCCGATGCCGCTGGTATACATGTGGTGCGCCCAGACGACGAAGCCGACAACGCCGATGGCCGTCATCGCGTACGCCATGCCGAGATAGCCGAAGACCGGCTTCTTCGAAAACGTCGATACGATCTGACTGATGATGCCAAAGGCCGGCAGGATGATGATGTACACTTCCGGATGGCCGAAGAACCAGAACAGATGCTGCCACAGAAGCGGATCGCCGCCGCCAGCAACGTCATAGAAATGAGTGCCGAAATTGCGGTCGGTCAGCAGCATGGTGAGCGCACCGGCAAGAACCGGCAATGCCAGCAGCAACAGGAAGGCAGTCACCAGGATCGACCAGACGAACAGCGGCATGCGGTGCAGGGTCATTCCGGGGGCGCGCATATTGAAGATGGTGACGATGAAGTTGATCGCGCCGAGGATTGAGCCCGCGCCGGCGAGGTGCAGCGCCAGGATGCCGAAGTCGACCGAAGGTCCAGGATGGTACGCGATCGATGACAGCGGCGGGTACACCGTCCACCCGGTTCCCGGCCCGTCACCGACGAACGCCGAGAGAACCAGGAGCATAAGGCCCGCGGCGGTGAGCCAGAAACTGACGTTGTTCATGCGCGGGAACGCCATGTCCGGCGCGCCGATCATCAGCGGGACGAACCAGTTGCCGAACCCACCGATCAACCCCGGCATGACGACGAAGAACACCATCAAGAAGCCGTGGGCGGTCACCAGGACATTATAGAATTGGGTGTTCTGGATGAACTGCAGTCCGGGTTCGGCCAGTTCGAGGCGAATCATCCAGGACATGCCGCCACCGATCAACGCGGCGATCATCGACAAGATGATGTAGAGCGTGCCGATGTCCTTGTGGTTGGTTGAATAGACCCAACGTTTCCATCCCGTCGGATGATGCTCATGATCGCTGTGAGCAGCGGCAGCACCGTAAGCCATGATCGCTTTCTCCCTTATCCGCTCCACCTGCCCTTAGCGGGGCTCCGCCATTCCGGACGCCAGATTTACATCGGCGTGGCCATTAACCGCAAATGTTTGCTTTGCCTGTTCAACCCAGGCGTCAAATTCCGGCTTCGATACGCCCCGCACTTGAATCGGCATGAAGTAGTGGTTGACGCCACACAATTCGGAGCACATCCCGTAAAATGTGCCTTCCTTCTCGATGCGTACCCAGGTCTCGTTAATCCGGCCGGGTAACGCATCCTTTTTAAGTCCCAGCGACGGAACCGCCCAGTCGTGAATCACGTCGTCAGAAGCGATCAAGACCTGAATTGTCGCGCCGACCGGCAGAACCACCGGGTTGTCGACCGTCAAAAGCCGCGGCTGCCCCGGCTTCAGGTCATCTTCGGCGACGGGAATGCTGTCGAACGTAAAGTCACCATTATCGGGATAGTTGTAAGTCCAATACCATTGATGCGCCGTTACCTTGAGGGTCAAGTCATACTTTGGCGGGGTTTGGGCGGAATAGTAGAGATTGGTGATCGACGGGACGGCGATAACCGCAAGTATGATCACCGGCACCACGGTCCAGACGAACTCAAGCAATGTGTTGTGTGCCGTTTGCGACGGGACCGGGTTGCTCCGCGCGTTGAAGCGGAAAATCACATAACCAAGGATGGCCAGGACCAGGAGGACGATCGCCGTGATGATGACCAGCAGCAGGTTATGAAATTCGTGCACACGCTCCATGACCGGCGAGAACGCGTTCTGGAAATTGATCTGCCAGGGTTTGGCCTCGCCAAGCACGTCTTCGGCAAAAGCGTTCTGTGCAAAGGCAAAAATGCCGAGTCCGGCTGCCGACGTTAACGAGAGCCACCGATGCAAAACGTCCCTCATGCGCAATATCCATTATGTTTGCCGGCGGCGGTCATCGCCGTCCGATGTTGATGTGGGCCTGAGCAAATTGCCAGAGCGCGCCCGTGGTCGACCCCATCCCCGTTTATAGCCCGCCGGGGGAGCGTCCCCAGAATTGCTAACATGAGCAAATCCGCATGCAAAGTACTATTTTTCGCGCCTGTTAGAGTCACGGATGGCCATTTCGAGACCTGTTTGCGAACGTGGGAAGTTGTTGATTTCCGGTCCGATCGACGTATCGTACGGCGTTCTTCGAGGGTACGGGATGCAGGTGCGAAAGTGACCGTAATGACCAATAAATACGTGCTGGCGGCGATCCTCGCCGCTGCTGCACTGGCGATGTACGTGAGCGTGTTCTTCCAGCTCGCCGATCAATGACACGATCCCCCGATCCGGCCGTTTCGCGATCGGGCCGTGTACCCGCGCCGTTCGCGCGTCATTGCGCTCAGTCTGGCGAGAACATTAATGCAGATTGCTGACCTTACGCACGTCAACGCTGCGCTGAATACGGTAACGATCGTGCTCCTGTCTATGGGATATCGCTGCATCCGTCGCGGCGAAAGGGAACGGCATCGGACGTTCATGCTCGCGGCGGCGGCGGTCTCGGCGGCGTTTCTCGCCTCGTACCTCGTCTATCATTTCAACGCCGGACTGGCGAAGTTCGGTGGCGAGGGAATGGTCCGCCAAGTCTATTTCACCCTGCTGATCATTCATGTACTGGCGGCGGTGGTCATCACCGGGCTGGTTCCGGTTACGCTTGTGCGCGCCCTCGCCGGCCGCTTCGACCGTCATCGCCGCATTGCCCGCATCACTTGGCCGATATGGATGTTCGTCGCTGTCTCCGGCGTGATCGTCTACCTCATGGCGGTGCACTTTTATCCCTATGCAGGCACAGCATATGCCGGATAACGGCGCATCGCTCGCGCCGCGCGCCGGCTTCCGCCGCGAGCTTACCGGCTGGGCGGTCCTCGCCGTCGGCGCGCTCGGAATCGCCGGCGTGTTCGCCTTTCTCCTCGCCCTCTCGCGGGTTCCCGGGATCGAGGCCGTCTTTCCCTGGCCGGTTGGCTTCTTCCACAAGGGACTCGTCATCCACGTCGTCTTTTCGTTCGTCGTCTGGTTCCTCGCCGTTTTCGGTGCGCTGACCCTGATTGTCCGCGAGCGATTGGCCCCGGGCCGACTGCCGGTCGATTCCCTCGGCAAGGCGGCCCTGGCCGGCGGCTTCGCCGCCCTGCCGCTGCTGTTCGTTCCCGCCTTGCTGGACCGCGGCGAGCCGACGCTCAACAACTACGTCCCGGTTATCATTGATCCCCTTTACTATTGCGGCCTCGCCGTGCTGGCGTTGGCCGTTGGTTGCACCGCGGTGCGTCTCCTGCTTGTTGTGCGCCTGCGGCTTTTGCGACGCGATCCGCCTTGCGCCGCTGTCGCGTCGGCCGCGTTGGTCTATCTCATTGCGCTCGCTTGCTTCGCTGTTGCACTGAGCACTCTTGCCGGCAGCGCTTTTTCCTTCGACTTCAACGAGCGACTGATGTGGGGCGGTGGGCACGCCCTGCAGTTCGTCAACGCGCTGATGCTGGTGGCCGCCTGGGCGGCTTTGTCCGCGCCCTATGTCCGCTCCGTCCCCACCACCGCGACCTCTGCCGCCAATACCCTGCTGGTGCTCGCGGCGGCCGTTCTGCCCGTCTTTTACCTCGCTCTGCCCATGTTCTCGCACGAACAGACCGCGGCCTTCACCTGGATGCAGTACGCCTTCGGTCCCGCCGCGGCGATCATGGCTGCGGGTGTGCTCAATCGGCTTGCACGGCCGTGGCCATGGCGCGAGCCGGCATTCCTCGCCCTTGCTCTTTCGCTGCTGCTGTTTGGCATTGGCGGTGGCCTCGGCCTCTTTGTCGACGGCACCGACACGCGGACGCCCGCGCACTATCACGGCGTCATCGCCGGAATCACCCTCGCCTTTTTCGGCTTGTTTTACGCGCGGATTCTGCCGCTGCTCGGCCGACCACGGGTCAGCGCGCTGCGCATGCGGCTGATCCTCCATCTGTTCGCCTGGGGTCAACTCGCCGCCAGCATTGGCCTGTTCATCGCTGGCGGCCATGGCGCACCGCGCAAGGTCGCCGGCGACGCCCAAGGACTGAGCGATACCGCGCAGATCGCCGGCATGGCCCTCAATGGCCTCGGCGGCCTCATCGCCATCATCGGCGGCATCCTCTTTGTCTGGACGATGGCCGCCGTTTTCCTACGCGCATCGTCCATGACGAATCACACGGCCCTCCCGGCAGAAATACGCCTATAATCCGCCCGGAGACGAATAAACAGAACGAGTACCCGAGGAGGAAAAGTGAGCACCGTCCGATCCGACGGCGCCGGGCTGGCCGCCACCGCAGCGGCGGCCGCGACGCCCGAACCGCGCTTCCAGTTGCGCGACTACGCTATTTTGCTGAAGCCGCGGGTCATGTCTTTGGTGGTTTTCACCGGCATGGTCGGCTTGTTGCTGGCCCCCACGCCGATGGATGCCGCCACGGCGCTGGTCGCCGTTGCCTGCATCGCACTCGGTGCCGGCGCGTCCGGAGCCATCAACATGTGGTACGACCGCGACATTGACAGCGTCATGCAACGAACGATGAACCGCCCGATTCCCGCCGGCCGACTGCAGCCGGCCTCGGCGCTCGCTTTTGGTGTCGTGCTCGCATGCCTGTCCGTCGCCTCGATGGCGACGTTGGTCAACGTCGCCGCCGCTGGCCTGCTGGCATTGACCATCGTCTATTACGTGTTTATCTATACGATGTGGCTGAAGCGGAGAACACCACAAAATATTGTTATTGGCGGTGCGTCCGGTGCTCTTCCGCCGGTGATCGGCTGGGCGGCGGCGACCGGCGACGTATCCTGGAGCGCGCTGGCGCTATTCGCGATCATCTTCTTGTGGACGCCGCCTCATTCCTGGGCGCTGGCGCTCTTCCGCAGAGGTGACTATGACCGCGCCGGCGTGCCGATGATGCCGGTCGTGGCGGGCGAGCGTTCGACCCGCACGCAAATCCTCGCCTATACCGTGCTTCTCGTTCCGGCGACGTTTCTACCGGTTATCCTGGGGATGTCGGGCTGGCTCTACGCCGTCGCCGCTGCTGGGCTTGATGTTGCGTTGCTGCATCATGCCGTTCGGGTCTATCGCAGCGATGATCCGCGCACGGCGCGCGGCCTGTTCTTCTTCTCCATCCTTTACTTGTTTCTGATTTTCGCCGCTTTGCTGCTCGATAGAGCGATGAGCGTTCTCGCGGTGCTCTGACGGTGAGCGCCTACGCGACCCTCGAGGCGCGCTTCCGCCGCATTGGCGCGCTCCGCGACGCCGAGGCGATGCTGCATTGGGACCTCGCGACAATGATGCCGAAAGGCGGCGCCCGAGCGCGCGGGGATCAGCTCGCCGTCCTTACGGCCCTTCGTCACGGGCTAATGACGTCGCCGGACGCAGGCGAACTGATCGCTCGCGCTGAGGCCGATACCGTCCTTGACGCCGCGCAGCGCGCCAACGTCGGCGAGATGAAGCGACAATGGACGCATGCGACCGCCCTGGACGAGACCTTCGTTGAGACTTTATCGCGTGCGACGACCGCATGCGAGACCGTGTGGCGGGAAGCGCGCGCCGCGGCGGATTTTCCGCGAGTCCTGCCCGCATTGACGCACCTGCTCGCGCTTGTTCGCGAGGCGGCACAGGCGAAATCGGAAAAGTTAGGCCTCAGCCCCTACGATGCCCTGCTCGACGAGTACGAACCGGATGGCCGCTGCGCCGACATCGACGTACTGTTCGGCGAACTTTCCCGCTTCCTTGCCGATTTTTTACCGGAGGTGATCGAGCGCCAGCGCCAGGACGATCCCCCGATCGAGCCGGCGGGTCCGTTTCCGATCGACCGGCAGCGCGCCGCGGCCGTCGGTCTGATGGAACGGCTCGGGTTCGAATTCACCCACGGCCGGCTCGACGTCAGCTTGCATCCGTTTTGCGGCGGCACGCCCGACGACGTGCGCATCACCACCCGATATGACGAAAGCGACTTCCGCTCAGCGCTGATGGGCGTCTTGCATGAGACCGGGCACGCCCTTTACGAGCGGGGATTGCCCGAGCAATGGCGTGGCCTGCCGGCGGGCGACGCCCGCGGCATGGTTCTGCACGAAAGCCAGTCGCTTCTGATCGAGATGCAGGTTTGCCGTTCGCGGGCGTTCCTTTCTTTCGCCGCACCGTTGCTTCGCGCCGAACTCGCCGGCGACGGGCCCGCCTGGGACGCGGAGAATCTCTATCGCCACTATACGCGCGTTGCCCGTGGATACATCCGCGTCGACGCCGACGAAGTCACCTACCCGGCCCACGTCATTCTTCGCTACAATCTTGAGCGGGCGATGATTGCCGGCGATCTCGAGCCCGTCGACCTTCCAGGCGCCTGGAACGACGGCATGCGTCGCCTGCTTGGCGTTGTTCCGCCCGACGACGGCCTCGGCTGCCTCCAGGACATTCACTGGTACGACGGCGCCTGGGGTTACTTTCCGACCTATACCCTCGGAGCGATGACCGCGGCCCAGCTTTACCAGGCGGCCTGCCGCGCGGAACCGTCGATCGAGGACGACATCGCCCGCGGCGACTTCACCCCCCTCCTCCGCTGGCTGCGCACGAACGTTCACGCCCGCGGATCGCTTGCCTCAACGCGCGATATTCTCATCGGCGCGACGGGCCGGCCCCTCGACGCCGCGGCATTCGTGTCTCACCTGCAGCGCCGCTACGCTCGTTCGTGATCGACGTCGCGCGCTGGTGACGGGACCGAGGGTAGCGGAAGAGCGCTCATCCCGGGCGGGACGTTCGGCCCAGCTTGCCATCCGCGACAAAATGTCGTACGCGCTTCCCTATGGGTTAAGCATCACGGCCGCGATATCGATCAAAGCGGCTCGCGTGTGGTTCGGGTTCGATCGGCCTTGCTTTGCCGGCCATCGCTCACGACTGATCCGCACGTAAAGGCGATCAAGATGCAAGCCCGTGGCAAGAAAGTTACGCTGGCCGCATTTCTTCGCGCGTTGGCAGCTCGGAACAAATAACCGAACGAAAAACGCGCCGCGAGCGCGGGCCCTGGGCGTGGCACGAGAACACGAAACCGCGACAAGCCGGACCGAGGGTTCCGTTACAGGGGAGATCAAAGTGGCTCGCTGGGAGCGCCGACACTCAACGCGACGCGCGAAACGGACCATCTGATATGGCTCTGCTCGCCGCACTCGTCCTGATCGCTTCGCTCTTGTTGACGGGGCTCGGCGCAGTGGGCCTCGGCGGCCGGCCAGCCGGCCGCATCATCGTCTACGGAGCCGCAGCATCGGCGTGCAGCGCGATGGTTGTTCTCGCGGCGATCACGCTCTTCGGGCGGGCCCCGGCACAAGACCTAGTTCTGCCGCTGGGCATCCCCTGGATCGGCGCGCACCTGCGTCTCGACCCTCTGGCCGCGTTCTTCCTTTTGGTCGTCAACCTTGGCGGCGCGGCGGCGAGCGTTTACGGGCTGGGTTACGGTCGTCACGATAGCGAGCCGCAGCGGGTGCTCCCTCTGTTCGCGGTGTTTCTCGCCGCGATGAACATGGTCGTTCTGGCCGATGACGCCTACTCCTTCCTCGCCTCGTGGGAATTCATGTCGCTGGCGTCCTGGGGGTTGGTGATGGCCCATCACCGCACGGACGGAACCGCACAGGCCGGATGCGTCTACTTGGTGATGGCCGGCTTCGGCACGCTGGCCTTGCTCTTGTGCTTTGGCCTTCTCGCCGGAGTCAGCGGCGCCTATGCCTTCGCCGACATCCGCGCCGCCGGCCTGTCACCTTCGATCGGCGCGCTGGTTCTGGCGCTGACGCTGCTCGGCGCCGGATCGAAGGCCGGCATCGTGCCGCTGCACGTCTGGCTGCCGCTTGCCCATCCGGCGGCACCGAGCCATGTCTCGGCGCTGATGAGCGGGGTGATGACCAAGGTTGCCATCTATGGGATCATCCGCATCCTCTTCGACTTGGCCGGCGAGCCGGCCTGGTGGTGGAGCGTGGTGGTGCTGGTGCTGGGCGGCGTAACCGCCGTGCTTGGTGTCCTCTACGCCCTGATGCAGCACGACATCAAGCGGCTGCTCGCCTACCACACGGTCGAGAACATCGGTATCATCGTCATCGGCCTCGGTCTGGCGCTGGCCTTCCGCGCCAACGGGATGATGGTGCCGGCGGCGCTGGCGTTCAGCGCCGCCCTGTTCCACGTGCTCAATCACATGCTGTTCAAGAGCCTGCTGTTCTTCGGCGCCGGGGCGGTGCTGACGGCGACAGGCGAGCGCGACATGGAGCACCTCGGCGGGCTGATCCACCGGATGCCGGTCACCGCAGCCACTTTCCTGCTCGGCTGCGCGGCGATCTCGGCCCTGCCGCCGCTCAACGGTTTTGCCTCCGAATGGCTGACCTTCCAGGCGATCCTGGTCAGCCCGGCCGTACCGCAATGGGGGCTGAAGTTCCTGATCCCCGGCGTCGGCGCCGGCCTCGCCCTGTCAGCAGCGCTTGCCGCAGCGTGTTTCGTCAAGGCGTTCGGCATCACCTTCCTCGGGCGCCCGCGCACGGCCGCGGCGGCGCAGGCGCGCGAGGTCGATCGCTTCTCGCTGGCGGTGATGAGCGCGTTCGCATTGGCGTGCATCCTCACCGGGATCGTGCCCGGCCTGATCGTCGATGCGCTGGCGCCGGTGGTCTCCCAGCTCACCCGCGGCACATCCTTGCCCGTGCAATCGGCCATGCCGTGGCTGACGCTGATACCGATCGCCGCCGAGCGCAGCTCGTATAACGGGATTCTCGTCCTCGTCTTCATGGCTCTTTCGGGCACGCTCGCGGCGTTTGCGATCCACCGGCTGGCGTCACGCGCCGTCCGGCGGGCGCCGGCGTGGGACTGCGGCTTTCCCGAAGCCAGCCCGACGACGCAGTATACGGCTGGCAGCTTCGCCCAGCCGATTCGCCGGGTGTTCGGTTCACTCGTCTTCGTCGCTCGCGAGAGCGTCGAGATGCCGCCGCCGGGAAGCCTCAAGCCGGCCCGCTTCACGGTCAGCCTTCGTGACCTGATCTGGGAGTGCGGCTACGCGCCGCTCGCCGCCGGGATCACCTACGCCGCCGATCGCGT
The DNA here is from genome assembly GCA_016712595.1 of Rhodospirillales bacterium. NCBI lineage: Bacteria > Pseudomonadati > Pseudomonadota > Alphaproteobacteria > Rhodospirillales > Rhodospirillales bacterium. The sequence continues at coordinate 332,737 of JADJQT010000002.1, read as the reverse complement.
CAACCACCTGCAGTTCCTGACCATCCGCCGCTACCTCGGGTTGGTCTTCGCCCTTTTGGTGGCGCTGCTGCTCGGCATTGCGATCTGGCCATGATCGCCGCGCTCGCCATTCAGCTTGCCCAAATGACGCTGGTCGTCGCAATCGCACCGTTGCTGCTCGGCTGGGTGCGGACGATCAAGGCGCGGGTGCTGCGCCGGCGGGGGCCGTCACCGCTGCAGCCCTACCGCGACCTCCTTCGCCTGATCCGCAAGGAGGCCGTGCTCGCCGAAAACGCATCCTGGCTGTTCCGCGTTGTTCCTTACGTCACCTTTGCCGCCATCTGGGTTGCCGCCGCGCTGGTCCCAACCTTCGCATCGGGGCTGCTGTTCAGCTGGTCGGCAGACATGATCGTCATCGCTGCCCTGCTCGGCACCGGGCGCTTTTTTCTCGCCCTTGCCGGCATGGACATCGGCACCAGCTTCGGTGGCCTCGGGTCCAGCCGTGAGATGATGATCGCCTCCGTCGCTGAGCCGGCGATGATCATGGTCGTCTTCACCGTCTCGCTGCTGGCGCAAACCACCCAGCTCTCCTCGATCGCCGCGTTCATGGCGGGCGCAAACGTTGGCGTGCGGGTGTCACTGGCGCTGGTTCTGGTGGCGCTGCTCGTCGTGGCCCTGGCCGAGAACGCGCGGATCCCGGTCGACAACCCGGCGACCCACCTCGAGCTGACGATGGTCCACGAGGCGATGGTGCTCGAGTATTCGGCACGCCACCTCGCGATGATCGAACTCGCCGCCGCCCTTAAGCTGGTGCTTTACCTGTCGCTGATCGCCTGCGTCTTCGTCCCGTGGGGCATGGCGGCAGCCGGCGACGGGATTGTCGCCTATTTGGGTGGCCTCGTCGCTTACGCCATCAAGCTCGCCGTCGGCGGGGTGCTGCTGGCGCTGTTCGAAACTTCGATCGCCAAGATGCGGGTGTTTCGGGTGCCGGAATTTCTTGGTGTCGCCCTGATGCTGAGCCTGCTTGCCGTCCTGCTCTTGTTCGTCAGCCGGAGTCCGTGATGGCGGGTCTTCCCTATGATGTCGCCCATCTTCTTGCCGGCGGGCTGGTGCTGCTGAGCCTGATGCTGCTCTATCAGGACCGCATGTATGCGCTGCTGAGCGTCTTCGCCGCGCACGCCGTGATATTGTCGCTCGCCGTTGCCTGGCAGGCGTACGTCCAGTCCGCCCCGCACCTTTATATCACCGCGCTCATTGCCCTGCTGTTCAAGGGCATGATCATTCCCGTTGCCCTGCACCGTATCGTCCAGCAACTCGGCGTCGGCCGGACGATCGAAGCCGTGGTCGGCGTCGGCCCGACCATTCTGCTCGGCATCGCTCTGATCGCGCTGTCGATCATGGTGATGCGCCCGGTGACCGAACAGGCCGACGTGCTCACCCGCGAGGACCTCGCCTTCGCGCTCTCCGTGGTCCTGCTCGGACTGTTGATGATGGTGACCCGCCGCAACGCGGTCAGCCAGGTGGTCGGCTTCATGTCGCTGGAAAATGGCCTGATTTTTGCCGCGACCGGAGCCAAGGGCATGCCGCTGGTCGTCGAGATCAGCGTCGCTTTCTCGGTGCTGATCGCGTTCATCGTCATCGGCATCTTCCTATTCCGCATTCGCGAGCGCTTCGATACGGTCGAACTGGTGGCACTCGATCAGTCGCGGGGAGAGCAGCCGTGAACGGGCTGCTTGCCTATGCAGCGCCGGCCGCGCTCGTCATCCCGGCTGCTGCGGCGGCGATGCTGGCGCTGACCCCTGGCTACCGCCTCGGCGCGACGTTGAACATTCTCGCATCGCTGCTGACGTTCGCCGCCAGTCTTGCCCTCCTGGGTGCGCGCCCGCCGGTCGGTCATCTTCTCCTCGTCGACGACCTGAATGTCTTTCTGATCGTCCTCAACACCTTCGTCGGCTTTACCACCAGCGCGTTCAGCGCAAGCTACATTGCCCATGAACTGCAGAGCGGGCACCTCACTCCCGGGTACTTGCGGTTTTACCACGCCATGTACCAGATGCTGATGTTCGCGATGAACCTCGCCCTGCTCGCCAACAGCATCGGCCTGATGTGGGTGGCGATCGAACTCGCGACGCTCACCACGGTGCTGATGGTCGGCATCTACCGCACCCGCGAGGCGCTCGAAGCGGCGTGGAAGTACTTCATCCTCGGCAGCGTCGGCATCGCCCTCGCCCTGTTTGGCACCATCCTCGTCTACCTCGCCGCCCTTCCGGTCGTCGGCCAAGGCATTGATGCGATGGCCTGGACGACCTTGAACACGCATGCCCGCGCCTTCGATCCCGCTCTTCTCAATCTCGCCTTTGTCTTTTTGTTGCTGGGTTACGGCACCAAGGTTGGCCTCGCGCCGCTCCACGCCTGGCTGCCCGATGCGCACGCCGAAGGCCCGACACCGATTTCGGCGGTGCTTTCGGGCCTGCTGCTCAACGTCGCCTTCTATGCCGTGCTGCGCTTCAAGATTCTGCTGACCGCCAACGCCCAGGCGCTCGCTCCCGGCTCGCTGATGATTGCCATGGGCCTGGCCTCCCTCGTTTTCGCGGCGCTGATGCTCTACCGTCGACGTGACATCAAGCGCCTGTTCGCCTATTCGTCGATCGAGCACATGGGCATCATCACCTTCGCCTTCGGCATCGGCGGGCCGCTCGCGAGCTTCGCCGGCCTTTTACACATGGCGATGCATAGCCTGACCAAATCCGCCATCTTCTTCGCCGTCGGACACGTCGCGCAGGTCAAGGGAACACAGAAGATCGCAAAGATCCGCGGTCTGACCGAAAGCCATCCGCTGCTCGGCTGGGGCTTCGTGCTGGGCGTCGCCGCCATCGCTGGCATGCCGCCGTTCGGGATCTTCATGAGTGAGTTCCTGATCGTCACCTCGACCTTCGCGCGCGAACCGCTGCTGGCGATCCCGCTGGTCGCGGGGCTGCTCATCGGCGTCGGCGCGCTGGTACTACGGATGCAGGGTTTGGCCTTCGGCGCGCCAACGCCGAACGCCGGCGCGACGCACGCATCCTATGTCCCGTTTTTCGTCCACATCGCCCTGGTTTTAACGGCGGGGCTGTTTCTCCCGCAGGCCCTGGTAACGTGGTTCCGCGCTGTCGCGGCTTTGGTTGGATGAGATCGATGCAAAGAACGCCGCTGTGTCACTGACCTGGATCACCGGCGGCAGCGACAAGATCGAGGGCTGCGCGCCGTGGCCGCGATTCATCGTCAACGACGGCGCGTGGCTGCGTGCCGGCGACGGGTTGCGGGACGGACGTATCGCCTTATTGGGCTTCTGGGGCGAACGCGATGCCGTCCATCTCGCGCTGTCCAACCCCGCCCTCGATACTATCAGCGTGATTACTCGCCTATGCCCCGACCGGCGCTTTCCTTCGATCGCCGCGTCATTCTCACCCGCCAGTCGGCTCGAACGAACGATCGGCGATCTTTGGGGAGTTTTCGCCGACGGATCCCCGGACCCGCGGCCGTGGCTCGATCATGGCTGCTGGCCTGCCGCGCCGGCAGGTGTCAATCCGCCGCGCGATGCTTCGGCGCCCTATCCGTTCCTTGCCGTCGAGGGCGAAAGTCTGCACCAGATCCCGGTGGGGCCGGTCCATGCGGGCATTATCGAGCCCGGGCATTTCCGCTTCACCGCCAGCGGCGAGACAATCGTGCGTCTGGAAGAACGGCTGGGATATGTGCATAAGGGGATCGAGCGGCTCATGCAGGGTGCGGAGATCGATACCGGTGCCAGGCTCGCCGGCCGCATCTCGGGGGATAGTACCGTTGCCTACGCCATCGCCTTTGCCCGCGCCGTCGAGAGCGCGAGCGGAACGGTGGTGCCGCCGCGCGCCCACTGGCTGCGCGCGCTGATGGCCGAGATGGAACGGATAGCCAACCATCTGGGCGACGTGGGTGCGATCTGCAACGATGCGGCGTTCGCGGCGATGCTGGCGCCGTGCGCGGTGTTGCGCGAGCATGTCCTGCGTACCGCCGGCTTGTGCTTCGGTCATCGTCTGATGATGGATAAGGTGGTGCCGGGCGGTGTCGCCGTAGACCTCGGCTCCGACTCCATCGCCGCGATCAAGACCCTCGTCAGCGAGATCCGCCAGCATCTGCCGGATTTGATTCACCTCTACGACAACACCACCTCGCTGCAGGACCGGACAGTGCGGACGGGAGTTCTGCGCCCGGACTTTGCGGCTTTCTTCGGCTGTGGCGGTCCCATCGGTCGCGCCTCGGGACGCGCCGTCGACGTGCGCCGACGGCCTGGCTACCCGCCCTACGATGAGTTGTCATTCGACGTCATCGAGCGCCAGGACGGTGACGTCAACGCGCGGGTGTGGGTCCGGATCGAGGAGATCAAACAGAGCCTCGCCTTGATCTCGCAGATCCTCAGCCGCCCTCCGGTTGGAAAGACGATGACCGCGCTCGCCGCGCCACCCGCGTCCGGCGGCGAGGGCCTCGCCCTCATCGAAGGCTTCCGCGGCGACATCATGGTCTGGGTGCGCTTGCGCGCCGACGGTAAGATCGATCGCTGCCACCCGCGCGATCCCTCCTGGTTCCAGTGGCCGCTGTTGGAAGCCGTCATCGAAGGCAACATCGTCGCCGACTTCCCGCTTTGCAACAAGTCGTTCAACTGCTCGTATTGCGGCCATGACTTATAAAACACATGGTCTTCAGCGACATGCGTAGAATTTTTCGCGGCCTGATCCAGCGTCCCTTAACCGAGCCGGCACCGGCGCCCGACGATGCTGCCCTGGCCGAACTCGCACAGCGGGTCGATATGGCCGCGCGCCGGACGCTCGGCCGAAGCCTTTCTATTCGCGAGGTCGACGCCGGCTCGTGCAACGGTTGCGAGCTGGAAATTCATGCGCTGAACAACGCCTTCTACGACCTCGAGCGCTTCGGCTTGCGCTTTGTGGCATCGCCACGGCACGCCGACGTGCTCCTGGTGACCGGTCCGGTGACGCGCAACATGCGGATGGCGCTCGAACGCACCTGGCGGGCGACTCCCGACCCGAAATGGGTGGTGGCGGTGGGAGAGTGCGCCGTCGACGGCGGACTTTTCGCCGGCAGCGACGCTGTTGTGGGCGGCGTCTCAGCCGTTGTTCCCGTCGACCTGCATATCCGTGGCTGCCCGCCGACACCGCTTGCGATGCTGCAAGGCTTGCTTGCCCTGTTATCGGTCAGCGCTTCCGGATAAGAATTCTCGTGTTTTGGTTGTAGATGCCGGACGGCAGTGGCGCGTCAATCCTTGACAGCGCCCTTTTATGTGCATATATTCCTATGCAGCGTCAGGCGGGAGCGATGATGAGCCGACTGAAACCAAGGCACGAGCGCTTCTGCCGACTTTTCGTCGAGTGCACCAATGCCACATTAGCGGCAAAGGCGGCGGGCTATACCCCGCGCTCGGCCCGAAACGCCGGCTATCGCCTTCTCCGCCACCCGCGCATTGCTGAACGGATTTGCGAGATCCAACGGGAACTGGCGCAGACCCATTGCCGCAACGTCGATGTCCTGCTGGGTAAATTGGAGACTGTCTACCGCCGGGCGATCGATGACCACCACTTTGCGGCGGCCGCGCGCGCCGTCGAACTGCAGGCAAAACTGGCGGGCGTCGCCCCGGTCGCACCCGCGTCCCGTGTCCGCCGTCTGCCGTCCGACACAAACGAGGCGACAAAGCGCGACAGCGCGCTTTTGGAAACGAGCGCGCCAGCGCCGCAGGAACCGCCCGAGCAAGCAGCTTCACGGGCACCGCGATCGGACGACGGCCACGACAGTTCGGAGTAAGCACGCAGCGGGTTGACAGCGGGTTGCGCGGCTGCGAGCGTGAATCCGATGTCCGTCATCGTCCAAAGTCTCTATCGATATCCCGTCAAAGGGCTGAACGCCGATTCGATTCCTTTCGCCGATCTGCGGCGGGGATACGGCATCCCGTTTGACCGGACGTTCGCCATCGCCCTGGCGACAACGCCGTACGATCCGTCGCATCCCCAATGGCTGTCGAAGCAATACTTCGCGACCTTGACCCGGCACGAGCGACTGGCGGCAGTCGATGCTCACTTCGACGAAGAGGCTGGAACTTTGTCGCTTTTTCGCAAAGGCAAACAGGTCGCACGGGGAAACGTCGGAACGCCGATCGGTCGGGCGATGATCGAAGAGTTCCTTCGCGCATATCTCAGAAACGAAATTGCCGGGCCACCGCATCTCGTCGGTTCGGCGGCCGGCCCGATGATGTCGGATTCGCCTGAGCCGCTGTTATCGCTGGTCAATCTCGCCACGATCGCCGACATCGAACGCGTGATCGGCCGGCCCGTTCACCCGCTGCGCTTTCGCGCCAACGTCTATGTCGCGGGGGCGCCGGCCTGGGCTGAATTCGCTTGGCTCGGCGAGACGATTGCCTTAGGCGACGCGCAGATCAAGGTAACCGCGCGCATCCCGCGGTGCGCCGCAACCAACGTCGAGCCGGGAACGGGCCTGCGAGACATGACCATCCCGCAACACCTCGAACGCGTTTTTGGCCATACCGATTGCGGCATCCTCGCCGCAGTTAGCCGAACGGGGCGAGTTGCCGTCGGCGACGTCGTGCACGTCCCGCCCCTCACCGACCAGACCTGAGATCGGGCCGGCGGCACGGTCCCTGACCGCGTTCCGCGCGCGGGGCATGCACCTTAGAACGGCAGGCGGCTGACGCCTTCTTCTTCTTCCGGCGCGTCTTCGTCGATGCCATCCGCCGCCTCATCGTTGGCGTCAGACCCGTCCGATGTCGGCGGCTGACCTCCCGGTGGCTGGTCCGCGGTTCGCGGCCGTGCAGGACCACGGTCTCCTTCCGCTCCCTCGGCATGAAGGAGGCGGTGGTAATGTTCGGCATGTTGATAGAATGCTTCCGCCGAAATCGGATCGCCCGCCGAATACGCATCACGGCCCAGCGCGAGGTAGCGGTCGAGAACCTGCTGCGCGGTTCCGCGAATCTTGCCGTCTGGCCCGCTGCTTTCGAAAGTCTGACTGCGAAGGGGGATGTGCCGCTTACCGTTACCGCGGCTTCGCCCACGTCTGGTATTCGTGTTGTGTTTCATAGCACCTGTTTTTTGAAGGGGCTGACCATCGCACTGCCGGACCGTTGGCGTTCCCGCCGCGCCGGGTAGACGAACCACGGGTGGTTCGTCAAAACAGCCGTGTTGAGGTGTTGATCAGCGGCGCCGCTTGGCGCTATCTCGTGGCGCTTCCGCCACGTGCCTCAAACTAAACGTGAAGCAATTCCTTTCCAAGCGAATTCTTGCAACCGCGTGAAAGTGGTGTCGAGAGTTGCAGGCACCGCGCACGGCCAGCGAGATCCATGTGGATTTCAACGAGTTGGAGTTGTGACGCGGCGACGAGTTCAATCGTCCGGGCAATACTTTCTCCGCCGATCTCAATCAAGGCCGTGCCACCGGGCGCGAGCAGTCGTTCGAGTTGCGGCAGGATGATTTCGTATGCAGCCGTTCCCCGCGCGCCTGCACGCAGGGCCGCAGCGGGCTCGAAGTCCCGCACGCCGGGATCGAGGCTGAGCCACTCTTGATCGGAAATGTAAGGCGGATTGCTGACGACGATTTCGAAGACGCCAGCGAGCGCCGCCGCCCAGTCGGAGCACACGAAATTCGCCCGTGGGGCCAGCCCCAGACGCTCGGCATTCCCGCGCGCGACAGCGAGCGCTGCTTGCGATCGATCGATCCCGATTCCCCATGCACCGGGGAATTCCGCGAGCAAGGCCAGGAGGAGACAGCCGCTGCCCGTGCCAAGGTCCAGAACACGCAATCCGCTACGATCTTTGGCGATCGTCCGCGCGGCTTCGATCAGGCACTCCGAATCGGGCCGGGGAATCAGCGTATCGGGCGTGACCGTCAACGGCAGACTCCAGAATTCCCGCTGGCGGAGAATGTAAGCGAGTGGCTCCTGCATCAGCCTTCGCTCAAGCGCGGCTCTCAGGCGGTCAAACTGGTCATCGGCGAGTGCCTGTTCGGGATGCCCGATCAGATTGGCCGCGTCACAGCCGCAGGCAGAGGCGACGAGCAGCCGCGCCTCCAGGGCAGCGCTGTCGAATCCGCCCGCGGCGAGACGGCGGCGCGTTTCGCGAACGGCGGCGCCGACGGTCCGCGGCCTGGTCAAACGGCGTCCGCCAGGCGATTGGCCTGATCGTCGGCGATCAGTGCGTCGAGGATCTCATCGAGTTCGCCGCCAAGGACGCGATCAAGCTTGTGCAAGGTCAGGTTGACCCGGTGGTCGGTCACCCGCGTCTGCGGGAAGTTGTAGGTGCGAATACGCTCCGAACGGTCGCCCGAGCCCACCTGACTCTTGCGCTCGGCAGCCCGTTCCGCGTTAACGCGCGTGCGCTCGAGATCATAGATGCGCGCGCGCAGGATCTTCATCGCCTTCGCCCGGTTCTTGTGCTGGGACTTCTCATCCTGCTGGGTCACGACAATTCCCGTCGGCAGATGGGTGATACGCACCGCGCTATCGGTGGTATTCACCGACTGACCGCCTGGCCCGCTCGACCGATAGACGTCGATGCGCAGGTCCTTGTCCTCGATATGCACGTCGACATCCTCCGCCTCGGGCAGCACCGCAACGGTCGCTGCCGATGTGTGGATGCGGCCGCTGGCTTCGGTCTCCGGCACGCGCTGGACGCGATGCACACCCGATTCGAACTTCAGGCGCGCAAAAACGCCCTGACCGGCGATGCCGGCGTTCGCCTCTTTGTAACCGCCAAGCCCCGTCTCGTTGATTGACAGGATTTCGAATCGCCAGCCGCGCAATTCCGCATACCGCTGGTACATGCGGAACAGATCCGCCGCGAACAGCGCCGCCTCCTCGCCTCCGGTACCCGCACGGACTTCCAGGATGGCATTTTTCTCGTCGGCGGCGTCCTTCGGCAGCAGCAGGACCTGAACGCGATCTTGCAGTTCGGGAAGCCGACGCCTCAGCGCCGCGAGCTCCTCGCGCGCCAGGTCGCGCATCTCTGAATCGGTCGTCGGATCGGCGATCAGGGATTCGAGATCAACGGCTTCCGACTTGCCCGTACGCAGTTCGACGATCGCCTCCACGACGGCGGTCAAGTCGGCGTATTCCTTTGAAAGGCGGGCAAATTCCGCAGGGTCCATTTCACCCGACGTTGCCATTAACCGCCCGAGTTCGTCGAACCGACCGGTCACGCGCTGCAGCTTTTCGTCCAGACTCATCACTCGTGATCCGTGTCATCACCTGTCAGATCAAACAATCTGACCATAAGGGCTTCTATGTCCGACATTTCCCGATCCGCGTCTTCGCCGCTACCGGCGATGTCGCGCAATTGGCGCATCGGATCATGGAGCAGTCGGTTGACCATCAGCCGGGTCGCCTTCTCGGCGTCGCCACGGGCATCAATGAGAGCCTGGTCGCGGACAGCCTCGAAATGGCTACGCAGACGATTGAGCGCCGGGACAGCGGCCCGCTCCGCTCGCTGGCGGAGAAATGCCGAGACCTCCTCGTCGACGATGCGACGAGCAGCCTGCGCTTCGGCCGCGCGCGCGGCCCGGCCGTCACGTACCACCCGTTCCAAATCGTCGAGCGTGTAGAGAAACACACCGTCGAGGCGATCCGCAAGGGGATCAATATCGCCGGGAACGCCGGTGTCAATCATCACCATCGGCTGGTTACGCCGGGCCCGCAGGGCCGCCCGCACCATTCCCCGATCAATGAGCGGCGTACGGCTACCCAGGGTACTGATCAGGATGTCGGCGCGCGCCAGTGCCTCCGCCAACCCCTCGATCGGCAACGTATGGCAACCGAGCACGCGGGCCAGCGTCTCGGCGCGCGCGGGACGGGTGTCGATGACGAAGAGCTGAACAAGTCCAGCGGACCGCAGCGCATCCGCCAGTAGTTCTCCCATCTCGCCGCTGCCGATCATCACGCAACACGAGGCCGCAAGTTCGCCGTGAACCGCCTGCGCCAGTTCCGCGGCCGCCGCCGCCACGGACACCGGGCCGGCGCCGATTCCGGTTTCCGTCCGGACCCGTTTCGCGGCGGTCAGCGCTCGTTGGATCATGGCGTCGAGCACCCCCGAGCACAGACCCGCAGCGCAGGCGGCGCGATAGCTCTCCTTCACCTGGCCGAGCACGTGCGGCTCGCCGACGACGGTGCTCTCCAACGATGCGGCCACGCAAAAAACGTGGCGCAAGGCGGTGTCTCCAGTCAGCACGTAGAGTTGCTGGTCGATCTCACCCGTGGCGAACCCGCCCTGACGCGCGAGGGCTTCGATAATGCACGCACTCGTAGCCTCGCAATCGAGGGCCATCGCTTGCACCTCAATGCGATCGCAAGTTGACAACAGCAGGGCCTGGTCAATCCCGGCATTCGCCAGTTCGACGAGAAAGCGGCCGCACCCATTCTCGTCGATGTAAAGCCGGTCGCGGACGGCGAGGGAACTGGAACGCTGGTTGGCGCCAACCACCAGCGGAATTCGCTGCCAGGCGTCTGTGCCTTCGCCTCCGCCCATCGTGCGTTCACACGGGACAGGCGAGACGTTCCTCGAGACGCGTCAGCGAAACCTCCTCCTGTGCACCCGCGTCCATGTCGCGAACCGCCGCGACTGCACGCGCCACCTCGTCGCTGCCGACGATGACGGCGAGACGCGCGTTGATCTTGTTCGCCCACTTCATCTGCTTGCCGAGCGACGCGCCGAAGCCGAACTTGACGATATGGCCCGCGGCACGAAGCCGCCTTGCGATCGCGAATGCCGGACCAAACTGTGTTTCGCCCAAGGCGACGACGGCGATCGGCCGCGTCTGCGCCGCATCCTCGCCAAGGAGCATCATCAGCCGCTCGACACCGGCCGCCCAACCGGTCCCGGGTGTCGAGGGGCCGCCCATCTGCTCAACCAGGCCGTCGTACCGCCCCCCCGCCAGCACCGTACCCTGCGCGCCCAGCGCCGAGGTGACGAACTCGAATGTGCTGTGGCTGTAGTAGTCCAGGCCGCGCACGAGCCGCGGATTGCGCTGGTAGGCAATGCCGATCCGGTCGAGTCCGTCCAGGACCGACGCGAAGAACGCGCGCGAGGTCTCGTTCAGCGCATCCGCCAGCGACGGCGCCCCCGCCACCACCTCGCGGTCGCCTGCATCCTTGGAGTCGAGAACGCGGAGCGGATTGCGGTCAAGACGGGCGAGGCTGTCCGGCGAAAGGCGATCGCGGTGCGCATCAAGATAGGCAACGAGCTTATCGCGGTAGGCCGCGCGCGACGGTGCATCGCCCAGGGTGTTTATTTCCAGGACCACCTTGTCGGCCAGGTCCAGCGACGCGAGAAAGTCGTGAGCCAGGGCGATGACCTCGACGTCGCCCAACGGATCACCGATGCCGAGAAGTTCGATGCCGACCTGGTGAAACTGACGCAGCCGCCCCTTCTGCGGTCGTTCGTAGCGGAACATCGGCCCACGATAGAACGCACGCACCGGCAGCTGCGCGGCAAGGCCGTTGGAGATGAACGCGCGGACGATGCCGGCGGTGTTTTCCGGCCGCAAGGTCAGACTGTCGCCGCCGCGATCCTCGAACGTATACATTTCCTTGGTGACGACATCGGAGGCATCGCCGAGCGTCCGGGCGAAAACGTCGGTGAACTCAAAAATCGGCGTGGCGATCTCACCGTAGCCGTAACTGCGCGCGGCCGTCCAGGCGCGCTCTTCGACGAAGCGCAGCCGGAGGCTATCCTCCGGCAGCAAATCGCGGGTTCCACGGACGGTTCTCGATGCCGACATCCGCGTTCCGACTATCGTGCGACAGCCGCCGCCGCGGCAGTCGCCGGGCTGGCAGGAGCGACCGCCTGATCGCGATGCGGGTAGCGCGTACGCACGTAATCCTCGACAATCGCCTGAAAATCAGCCGCGATGCCCGCCCCGCGCAAGGTCATCGCCTTACGCCCGTCGATGAACACCGGCGCCGCCGGCTCCTCGCCGGTCCCAGGCAGGCTGATGCCGATGTCGGCGTGCTTGCTCTCGCCGGGGCCGTTGACGATGCAGCCCATCACCGCGACCGTCATCGTCTCAACCCCCTCATACGCCCGCGCCCATTCGGGCATGCGCGCGCGGATGTGTCCTTGGATATCGCCTGCCAGCTTCTGGAAGAACGTACTGGTGGTCCGGCCGCAACCGGGACATGCCGTGACCAGCGGCATGAAGGTGCGCAGACCCAGAACCTGCAGCATTTCCTGGGCAACGATCACCTCTTGCGTCCGGTCCCCTCCAGCCTGCGGCGTGAGCGAAACCCGGATCGTATCGCCGATGCCGCCTTGCAGCAGGATGGCGATGCCCGCCGTCGAGGCAACGATCCCCTTGGAGCCCATTCCCGCCTCGGTCAGCCCGAGATGCAGCGCGTAGTCACACCGGGCGGCAAGCGCAGTGTAGACAGCGATCAGGCTCTGAACGTCGCTGACCTTGCACGACAGGATGATACGATCCGCGCCCATGCCGAGCGCCTCGGCGCGGCGGGCGCTTTCGCTGCCCGACACCACCATTGCCTCCTGCGTGACCTCGGCTGCGGTCCTCGGCGCGGACGAACGCGAGTTTTCGTCCATCAGTCGGACCAGCAGTTCCTGATCGAGGCTTCCCCAGTTGACGCCAATGCGCACCGGCTTGCCGTGCTTCTGCGCAATGTCGATCATCGTTGAAAATTGGCGATCGCGCTTCTCGCGGAAGCCGACGTTACCGGGATTGATCCGATACTTGGCGAGTGCCTCGGCACACCCCGGGTGGTCCGTCAGCAGCTTATGGCCGATGTAGTGAAAATCGCCGATAAGTGGGACCTTGACGTCGCGCCGATCAAGGGCATCGCGGATGTGCGGCACGGCCTTGGCGGACTCGTCGCGATCGACGGTGATGCGCACCAGTTCCGAGCCTGCCGCCGCGAGTGCCGCAACCTGTTCGACTGTCGCGGCCACATCCGCCGTGTCGGTATTGGTCATCGACTGCACGACGATCGGAGCCGCGCCGCCGACGACGACGTGATCGATCCTGACCGGAATGCTCTTTCGACGCGCCGCCGGACCCATGGTTCGTAACCTCTTCACCAAATTCGAATGCCTGGAGCGGACCTTGCGCCGCCGAAAGGCGAAACCGCCAGACTCGCGCGTTCCCGCCGTCTGCATCTCCTGCAGCACCAATTCGATCCTTTTGCCGCATCAGACAAGGGGTGGTCAACGGCGGTCTTGAGGATCCGCGCCCGCGGGCCGGGCAGGAGAGCGTGCCCAAGACGCGCCGATGAACGACGCGACGGCAGGCGCGTGTCAGTCGATCCCCTTACGCAACGCGTCAGCGTCAAGTGGAATGCCGCGACGCACGGCTCCATCCTTTCCCAACGACGGTGCGACCTTCCCGTCGACGACGACGACGAGACCGCCGGCATTACCGGTCACCAGCTTGAGCCCCGGTTTGTCCGGAATGCGATAGATCTCGCCCGCCTTCAGCAGTCGCGCGGCCACGAGCGCATCCGTTCGCGGTTCGCGCACTTCCACCCAACTATCCGCACGCGCATGCAACTCAATGCGCGCATCGGAGCGACCGGCTGCCGTGACCTCGTCGGGCAGTTCGGCCGCCTGGGCACTCCCGGTCGTCTGCGATATCGCAAGCGGGGACGATATCGACGACCGCGCGGCCTCATCCGCCACTTGCGCGTCGTTCAATGCAGCCGTCGGCGCCATCGGCAGCGCGGACGCAAGGTCCTGTCTGTCGGCTACGCGCGGGGGTTGCTTGCGCGCGGCGGCATCGAAGCCGTTCGTCTCCCCAGAGACCGGCGGCACGCCGGCCGGAGCGTCGCCGCTCCTGGCATCCTGCCGGGCGATGGCCGTGGGCGCCGGAGCTTCGTGCCCGCTGGTTTCGGAAAGGGGAGCGAGCCTTTCGGGAACCGGCACAATGAGTTCACTGACGTCGACACGGCGATCGGCACCGGCGTACCAGGAAATGTACCCGGCAACGGCGATGATCGCACCGAGCAGCACAACGCCCCCTTTCGGGGTGCTTCCTTGCGAGATCGGCAAGGGAAAATGCAGTGGCGTCTCGACACCGAGGCCGGCGATTTCAATCTTAAATCGCCGCACGATCTCATCCCCGTCGAGCCCTAGTAACTCCGCATAGGACCGTACGAAGCCGATTGCGTAGACTGGAGCAGGCAGTGCCTGATACTGGCTATCTTCAATTGCCTCCAAATAACGTCGCCGAATATGCAGATCATACGCAAGTTCAGCGAGATCGCGCCCCTGGCGCCGTCGCCTCTCGCGTAATATCGCGCCAACCCCCTTGCCTGCATGTGGCTCGACGTGGCCCTCCATCATCCTCGTCCTCACCTCAGGCCGCCGAACCTGTCAGCCGTCCAACTGTTGTAAGGCCGGCTGTGTCGCACCGACGCAGCGGACAACGCCAAGAACCGCGCTTCTTTTTTTCCCCCTCACCTACGCCCCTGACCCCGGTGTCTGCGCACAGGGTCTTATCGCTCTTATTGTCGCCATTCATTATAGAATTGCAACCGATCATCTTCAGCCTGTGCAGTCATATGACGATTTCGTGATCTTGTGCGTAAGATTTAAGCTTTTCGCGGCAACTGCCCTGACGCTCCTGGCAAATCTTGTCCATGTAGCCGGCGAGTGCTCTGCGGTCCAAGCTGCGAATCATCATCTTGATCGGACCTACAGCAGGCGGAGAAATCGAGAGGTTATCAAAACCAATACCGATCAAAGCCATGGCATCAAGAGGTCGCCCGGCCATTTCTCCGCACAGACTCACGGGCACCCCGGCGTTACGGCAACGCTCGATGATCGAACGCAAGACATGAAGCAATACGGGCGAAAGTACATCGTACCGCTCAGAGATACGGTAGTTGCCTCGATCACTCGCGAACAGGAATTGGAATAGATCATTTGTTCCAATCGACAAAAAATCCACGTTTTTCAGCAGATCGTCGAGCTGGAACAAAAGCGCCGGTACTTCGAGCATCGCCCCCACATGAACCCGCCGCGGTGGCGCCCAACCGCACGCGTCCTGGCGCTGCAGTTCCCGATCAAGGAGGGTCTTGGCGAAACGAAATTCCCCCACCTCGGCGATCATCGGAAACATGACGTGAAGATCGCGACCGGGGCTTGCCTGGATAAGCGCGCGAAGCTGCTGACGGAGCAGGGCCGGCCGGTCGAACGATACGCGAATCGCCCGCCATCCCATCGCCGGGTTCTCGTCTTCGCCATGGTCCCAATACGGCATCACCTTGTCGCCGCCGATATCGAGCGTCCGGAAGACGACCGGCTTGCCCGCAGCGTACTCGTGGACCTTCGCGTACAAGTGCCGTTGGCTTTCAACGTTCGGCAGCTCCGAGCGGACCATGAACGGCACTTCGGTGCGATAAAGACCGATACCGTCGACATCGCTTTCGGCAACATGCTGTAAATCGACGAGAAGGCCGGCATTGATGCTGACGGCGATCCGGACTCCATCGAGCGTGACGGCGGGAAGCCCCTTGCTCTCCTCATAGCGCGCCATGCGCGCGGCCCGCGCCGCTATGCTGCGGCGAAACATCTGCCTGACATCTTCAGACGGCCGCACGAACACCTGGGAGTGATCGGCGTCGACAATCAGCGGATCACCGCTCTCGATCCGCGCGAGGGCGTTGCGCACCTGACCCACGACCGGAATATCGAGCGCGCGGGCGACGATCGCAACATGCGAGTTTGGCGAGCCCTCCTCCAGAACGACCGCCTTCAAAGCCCCCCGATTGTAGTCGAGTAATTGCGCCGGCCCGAGATTGCGTGCGACCAGAACGAAATCCTCACCGGGGGGCGCCTCGGGCATCGCGTCATCGCGCTTCAGCAGATGCTGCAACAGCCTGTTCGCCAGATCCTCCAGATCATGCACGCGTTCGCGCAAATAGGAATCGGATACCTGGCGCATGCGCGCATGGATATCATCGTTGACCTTTTGCACTGCGGCTTCGGCGGTGAGTCCCGTATTGATCGCATCGCCGATGCGGCGCAGCCAGCCGACATCTTCTGCGATCAGTCGATACGTCTCGAGAACGTCACGGTGTTCCCCGGAGCCGGCAACGGCGCTGGCACGCAGCATGTTGTCCAGGGCACCGTGCATTTCGGCGACAGCCTTGCGAAGCCGCTCGTGTTCGACGCGGGTGTCTTCGGCAACGAGTTGGCGGATGGTGAACTGGTGCTTATGCAAAACGGCGCCACCGATACCAATACCGGCGTTCAGCCGCGCGCCCTCAAGGCGCACCGGCGATAAGGCCAATCCCTCGGTTGGCAAACGTTCCTCGCGGCCGACGAGATCCCCGCCGGCAACGAGTTCGGCGAGGACCATCGCCACAGTCTGCAGCGCTTCGATCTCTTCATCCGTGTATTGCCGGTGATGCACGTTCTGGACGGCCAGCACGCCGACGACACGGCCACCGCGCAAAATCGGCACTCCCATCAGCGCCTGATAGGCTTCTTCGCCGGTTTCGGGCCGAAAGGCGAAGCTCGGGTGGCTTTGTGCGTCGGACAGCGCCAACGGCCGTCCCTTGGCCGCGATCTCGCCAATCAATCCTTCCCCCACACGCAGTCGGGTCCGGCGCACCGCCGTCGCCCGCAGCCCCTGGGTGGCAAAGAGTTCCAGAACGTCGCCCGCGCGCCGCACATAAATGGAACAAACCTCTGTCGCCATGTCCTTGGCGATAATCGAGACGATCCGGGCGAGACGGGTTTGCGCGCTGCCGTTCGCCGCCATGACATCGCGGATGCGCGCAAGCAGGCGGCGGAGAACGAGGACGGTCTGGCCGTACTGCATCGCTCAGACGGCCCTTCGAACAGACGGCTCGGATACCGCCGCTCGCGCTTGTTCCAAAAGCTCGGCGATAATCTGACGCATCGGCTGAACTTGCGTGACCATTCCGACGCTCTGTCCCGCCATGACCGATCCTTCGTCGACGTCGCCATCGAGAACGGCCCGCCTCAGCGCCCCCGCCCAAAAAAGCTCGATCTCAAGCTGAGCGGCCTCTTGCGAGAGCGCGCCGGCGCGAAATTGCGCGGCAATGCGGCGCTGCGCGTCGGTAAATCTCACCGTTCCGCGATTGACCAGTGCGCGCACGGGGATTATCGGCAGGTCGGGATCGATCTGAACCGAGACGACCGCATCCCGCGCGCTGGCGCGGATGAACGCCTGCTTGAACCGGTCGTGCGCGATCGATTCCTCGGCACAGACGAAGCGCGTTCCGAGCTGGCATCCCGCCGCCCCCATCCGCAAATACGAAACGATCGCTTCCCCGCGGCCGATGCCGCCAGCGACGAACACGGGAACGTCACGGATCTGCGGCAGAATTTCCTGCGCCAATACACCGGTGGACACCGGCCCGATGTGGCCACCTGCTTCCGCACCCTCGATGATCAAGGCGTCGGCACCATTGCGGATGAGCCGCTTGGCGAGGCCGAGAGCGGGCGCGAAGCACATGACCTTTCCGCCGCCGTCCTTGATCTTGCGGATTGCGGCGCTGGGGGGCACCCCGCCCGCCAGAACGACATGCGAGATATGCTCGGCGATACAAAGATCGATCAGCGCGTCGAGGTCGGGGTGCATGGTGATCAGGTTGACACCGAACGGCTGGTCGGTCAGCGCCTTGGTTCCGCTGATCTCCTCGGCAAGCTGGGCCGGCCGGAGCGAGCCGCAGGCGAGCACGCCAAACCCGCCGGCGTTCGAAATCGCCGCGACCAATCGCCGCTCCGATACCCACGACATGGCCCCGCCCATGATGGCATTCGCACACCCGAGAAATTCCCGCCCGCGCGACCAGAGCCGGTTGAGAATCACCTCCGGCGCGGCACTGTCCGGGTTCATGTCAGGATGCGTCAAGGCCGTATGCAGTATGCAGCGTACGCACGGCAAGCTCCGTATACGCCTCTTCGATAAGCACGCTAACCTTGATCTCGGATGTGGAAATCACCTGTATGTTGATACCTCGCTCGGCCAACGCGCGGAACATTTGTGATGCGATACCCGCGTGACTGCGCATTCCAACACCGATCACCGAGACTTTAACGACGTTCGGATCGTACTTCATATCCGAATAGCCGATCTCGCTCCGGCGCTCGCGCAGGACTGCTACGGTCCGCTCCAGGTCCCCTTCGCTGACCGTGAACGTCAGGTCGGTCGTATCGCCCTTTGGCGAGATATTCTGCACGATCATGTCGACATTGATGTTGGCGTCCGCGAGCGGAACAAAAATGCTGGCGGCAACCCCCGGGCGATCGGCGACGTGTAACAAGGTGATTTTCGCTTCGTCGCGGCTGTAGGTGATACCGCTGACCAATTCGTGCTCCAAGACCTCCTCCTCGCCTACCACCACCGTGCCGGGAACGTCGTCAAAACTGGACAGGACTTGCGTGCGAACGCCATATTTCATCGCTAACTCGACGGCTCGCGTTTGCAGCACCTTTGCACCGACGGAGGCCATTTCGAGCATTTCCTCGAAGGTAATTGTAACGAGCTTGCGGGCCTTGGCAACGATACGCGGATCCGTCGTGTAGACCCCATCAACGTCCGTATAGATGTCACAGCGATCGGCCTTCAAAGCCGCCGCAAGCGCCACCGCCGTTGTATCGGAGCCGCCCCGCCCCAGGGTCGTCACCCGGTTCCCGGCGGCAAGCCCCTGAAAGCCGGCGATGACGGGAACGCCGCCGGCGGCGAATTGTTGCTCGATCTCATGGGTTTCGATTGCGCCGATTCGCGCCTTCCCGTGCGCATCGTCGGTGAGGAAGCGGATTTGCCAGCCGAGCCACGATCGCGACGCGACGCCGACCTCCTGCAGCGCGAGCGCCATTAGCCCGGCGGTCACCTGCTCGCCGCTCGCAACCACCACGTCGTATTCGTGGGGGTCGTAGAGCGGACTAATCTTTTTGACGAAATCGACCAGACGGTTGGTCTCCCCCGCCATCGCCGAGACGACCACCGCGACCTCATCGCCAGCATCGACGGACTGCTTGATGCGTTTCGCCGCAGCACGGATACGCGCCAAGTCGGCGACGGACGTTCCGCCGAATTTTTTCACCAATCGGGCCATAGATCTCCTGGAGTCTCGCGGGTGATCTCAATCGAGCGCGGGTATTTTATGCGAGTAGTGACGACCGACACCAAGCGACCGGCGCGCACCGCAGAGCAAGGCCTCTTGCTTCGAGATCGTCGGCGCTTAGATACTGAGGGTCGAATTCGAGCGCAAGTGCGCCCGCTTGACTACCTCTCGTCGCAAAGTGCAGCCGTCATGACTCTCCGTATGACTCTCCGTTCAGAGCCCTCGGACCGAACCGCGTTCGCGAAAACCGCCGCCGACGACGAGATCGCCCGCTTCGAAGCGATGGCGCGATCGTGGTGGGACCCGCAGGGCGATTTTCGCGCGCTGCACCAGCTCAATCCCGTTCGCGTCGATTTTATCCGCACGCGCCTCGCGCGCCACTTCGCTCGCGATGTGGACAGCGCGCGACCGTTCGACGGACTGACGATGATTGATATTGGCTGCGGCGGCGGACTCGTCGCCGAGCAGATGGCACGGTGCGGCGCAAGCATCACTGGAATCGATGCGTCCGAAGAAGCGATCAGGATTGCCGGTGTACACGCCCATGCCGCGGGGCTGGACATCGACTATCGGCGTGCCGGACCCGAGGACTTGGCCCGCGAAGGCGCCCGTTTCGACGTGGTTCTTGCCCTTGAGGTCGTTGAACATGTCGCCGATCATGACGATTTCGCTGCCGCGATCACCGCCTTGCTTGCCCCCGGCGGGGCGATGATTCTCTCGACACTCAATCGTACCTGGGCGTCTCTGGCCCTTGCCAAGGTGGGCGCAGAATACGTCCTCAACTGGGTGCCGCGCGGCACGCACGATTGGCGCAAGTTTGTCAAACCGGCGGAAATGGCCCAAATGCTTCGCCGCCAGGGCCTGTTGCTCACCGACGCCGCTGGCCTGTCATACAATCCTCTTCGCCAATCCTGGTCGCTCAGCCGCAAACTTGACGTCAATTACATGGCAATGGCGCGCTAAACGCTTTCGCGATCGGCGGCGCCCGGACAAGGGTAGAGAACGAAACACCTAGTTGAAGAACGCGTCGATATCATCCTGCGAAATCTTCGCCGGCGCCCCTTCCAGCTGCGGGCCTTCCAACAGGTGCGATTCGTCGTCAGGTTCTGCCTCAGGTTCGACTTGGGGCGCAACGTCGGCGGCGGAGAAGGCCTCGGTGCCGCCGAATATTTCAATCATCCGTTCAACCCGCTCTTCAATGAACTTCATCGCGTTGACCACCTTGGTGATCCGCTGACCCGTGATATCCTGGAAGTTGCAGGATTCGAAAATACGGGTTACCTGCTCACAGATCTCGTCAAGCGTGTTCCTCTCTTCATCGCTCGCTGCTTGGTTACGCAACTGAACGACGATCTCGTCGATGCGCTCGCTCGACGCCAGTATGCATTCGGTGGCAGCTTCCGTGGCATCGACCACGGCGTCGAGTTCGTCGGTTGCGTTCGACAGTCGTGTGGGCGGCTTGCCAAGACGACCGAGCGCTGCGATCTCCCGCTTGGTTTCCATGATCGCCTGCTCCAGCGCCTTCAGTTCGCTGCGCAGTTCATGGTTGTCGCTGCTCGAAAGCTCTTCCGTCGCCGGATCGGCGCCAGAAGCGGGCACGATGGGTGCTTCACTCCCGGCGACGATCAGATCCGAGAGACGACGCCGAATATCGGCGATTCCGGAAAGCACCTCCTGTTGCCACAAGGCAGAGTCCGAAGATGTCGGAACGAATTCAGGCAGCACAGCGGTGATGGGAGCGCCCGCGGCGTGTCTGCGGATCTCCGCGGTAAACGGTCTCTGCGTGGACGTAGCGATGGTCATGACGGCAATCGTCCCTTGGGGTGCATCGGCATGCGCGCATTTTGCGGCCAGTTGGTTAACAACCGGTAACTTGACCGAAATTGCAGGGACCCCATGCGCGCCGGCGAATTGTGCCGCATATGTGCGCGTGATAGTGTTTTCGATCGTTCACTTTTCGCTTGTGCGGGATCCGCTGCGTGACCACGCCACCGACAGTACCGCCGGGCTCTGATCTCGGCCTCGTGACCATCGAGGAGGAGATGAAGCGCTCGTACCTCGATTACGCGATGAGCGTAATCGTCGCGCGCGCGCTGCCGGACGTTCGCGACGGGCTGAAGCCGGTGCATCGGCGCATCGTCTACGCGATGCACGAAAGCGGCTACACCCACGACCGTCCATTCCGCAAATCGGCGCGCATCGTCGGCGACGTGATGGGTAAGTACCATCCGCATGGTGATCAGTCGATTTACGACGCGCTGGTGCGCATGGCCCAGGATTTCGCCATGCGGCTGCCGCTGATCGAGGGCCAGGGCAATTTCGGCTCGATAGACGGCGATAAGGCGGCGGCGATGCGCTACACCGAGGCGCGCCTGGCGCGCTCCGGGCACGCGCTGATCGACGACATCGACAAGGACACGGTCGATTTCCAGCCGAACTATGACGATGCCAGCGTCGAGCCGGTGGTGCTCCCCGCCCGCTTCCCCAATGTCCTCGTCAACGGCGCTGGCGGAATTGCGGTGGGAATGGCGACCAACATTCCGCCGCACAATCTTGGTGAAGTGATCGACGCCTGCTGCGCGCTGATCGACGATCCACAACTCTCTGTCGCGGAACTCATCGAAAAGTATGTCCCCGGCCCGGATTTTCCCACCGGGGCGCTTATTCTCGGTCGTGCGGGGATTCTGTCTGCCTATACGACGGGACGCGGCTCGGTGCTCATGCGCGCACGCACCCGGATCGAGGAGGTCCGCAAGGATCGAACGGCGATCATTGTCGATGAGATCCCCTACCAGGTGAACAAGGCGCGCATGGTCGAGATCATCGCCGACGCGGTGCGCGACAAGCGCATCGAAGGCATTTCCGATCTGCGCGACGAAAGCGATCGGGACGGCATTCGGGTCGTGATCGAGATCAAGCGCGACGCCGACCCGGACGTCGTCCTCAATCAGCTCTGGCGTTTCTCCCCGCTGCAAACGTCGTTCGGGGTCAGCATGCTGGCGCTCGACGGCCGTCGGCCGCGGATGATGACGCTCAAGGAGATGCTGTCGGCTTTCCTTGCCTTTCGCGCCGACGTCATCCGCAGGCGCAGCATCTTCCTGCTCGGCAAGGCGCGGGAGCGGGCGCACGTTCTTGCCGGTCTCGCCGTCGCCGTCGCCAACATTGACGAGATCGTCGCGGTCATCCGGCGCTCGCCTGATCCGGCGTCCGCGCGCGAAGCGCTGATGGGCCGCGATTGGCCGGTCGGCGATGTCGGCCCATTGCTGGCACTGGTCGAGGAGGCCGGACAAGTCGGGCCGGAGGCAGGCTTTTACCGTCTCTCGGAAACGCAAGCCCGCGCCATCCTCGATCTGCGCCTCCACCGCCTCACCGGGCTCGAGCGCGAAAAGATCGGCGAGGATCTCCGCGTGCTGGGCACCGAAATCGCCGAATACCTCTCGATCCTCGGCTCTCGCGCCCGCTTGCTTGACGTCCTGCGCAGCGAGTTGCTCGACGTCAAGGAGCGGTTCGCGACGCCACGACGGACGCTGATCGAGGAAAACGCAGGCGACGCCGACCTCGAGAGCCTGATCCAGCGCGAAGACATGGTCGTGACGGTGACCCACGCCGGCTACGTCAAGCGCGTGCCGCTCAGTACTTACCGGGCCCAACGGCGCGGCGGCAAGGGGCGCGCCGGCATGGCGACGCGCGAAGAAGACTTCGTCATCCAGGTGTTCGTCGTTAACACTCACACGCCGGTGCTGTTTTTCTCTTCGGCCGGCATCGTCTACAAGCTCAAGGTCTATCAGTTGCCGGTTGGCACGCCGCAGGCGCGCGGCAAGGCGATGGTCAACTTGTTACCGCTCCGCGCCGGTGAGACGATTACAACGCTCATGCCGCTGCCGGAGGACGAAGACGGCTGGGGCGCGCTCACCGTCGTGTTCGCCACCGCGTCCGGGAAGGTGCGGCGCAACGCCCTCAGCGACTTCACCAATATCAATGCCAACGGCAAGATCGCGATGAAGCTGGACGACGGTGACCGGCTGGTGCGCGTGCGCACCTTCACCGACGCCGATGACATCATGCTGTTCACCCGTCGCGGGCAGTGCATCCGTTTTGCGATTTCGGAAGTGCGGGTGTTCAGCGGCCGCACGTCGACGGGTGTGCGCGGCGTCCGTCTCGCCGAAGGAGACGAAGTCTTCAGCGTCAGCGCCTTGCGCCACGTCGAAGTCGAGGCGGCGCGGCGCGACGAATACCTTCGCGCCGTCAACGCCCGCCGCAGACTTGCCGGCAGCGACTATGCCGGGCGCGACGACGAGAGATCGCGCGACGAAGCGCTGGCGATGAAGCTTGACCTTCCCGAGTTCCGCGACATGACGGAACAAGAAGAATTCCTGTTGACCGTTGCCGAGGACGGCTTCGGCAAGCGGACGTCCTCATACGAATACCGCATCACCGGCCGCGACGGCAGCGGCGTTGCCGCGCTCGACCTGAGCCGGGCGCCGGGCCCTTCGACCGCCGTTGCCGCCTTTCCTTTGTTGCCGGCGGACCAGATCGTCATGGTCACCGACGCCGGCCAGCTCATCCGCTGCAAGGTGGACGATATCAGCATCAATGGCCGAACCGCTCGCGGAGTTAAGTTGTTCGCAACGGCCGAGGACGAGCGCGTCGTTTCCGTCACCCGCATCCGTGACGTCGAAGATACAAACGGAGATGCCTCAAGCGAGGATAGCCCGGGAGACGACAGCGCGACCGTGGACCAGACGATCGAGGATGACAAGGACAGTGAGCAGGAAAACGATGGCTGAGCCGTCGGTGTCCTGAAGCGGGAGGAAAACAAAAAATATGCAACAGCAGCCGCGCGTTGGGATTTATCCTGGTACGTTTGATCCGATCACGAATGGACATGTCGATATCATCGGCCGCGCGATCCGCGTGGTCGATCGTCTGATCATCGCCGTCGCCGCCAATCCCGGCAAGGGGCCGATGTTCAGCCTGCAAGAGCGGGTCGAGATGCTGCAGGAGCAGATTGCGCTGATGCGCAACGGTGATGGCTCGTGCATCGAGGTGCGCCCCTTCGATAAGCTATTGATGCACTTCGTCGAAGACCTCGGGGCGACCATCATCCTTCGGGGTTTGCGGGCCGTTTCCGACTTCGAGTATGAATTCCAGATGGCGGGGATGAACACGCGGCTCAATCCGAAGGTCGAAACCATCTTTCTGATGGCCTCGGAACGGCAACAGTTCATTGCCTCGCGGTTCGTCAAGGAAGTCGCCCGCCTCGGCGGCGATATCGCACCGTTCGTGCCCCCTGCCGTGGTCGGCCGGACCGCGCGCAAGCTGGCTCAGGTGGATCGTCGGTTCGCGTAAATCACCGCGCCGCCGTCGCTTCTTCACCGTTGCGAGGTCCGTCCGGCCTCCTTATAACCCTGGTTGGCTGGCACTGCGCCATTGCGCCAACCCTATCGACGCGTGATTGAGGGGGCCGCGCGCGCGTAAGATCCGCCCCGGGCCGGTTATCCATAATCCGGCCCTGGCATCAGCCTGCGAAAGCGGCGTCGAGCCCGTAGCTCAGGGGTAGAGCATCTGACTTTTAATCAGAGGGTCCTGGGTTCGATCCCCAGCGGGCTCACCAATTGAAATAAGCGCTCGTCCGAAACTGTTTCCAGACGAGAGGCGACCAAACGCCACGAGGTAACGCTCGCGGTAAAGGCTGGACAAAACGCGGACGGGAACGGCCCCTTGATCCAGCCTGCCGCGACGGCGCTCCAAGTTGACGGTCTTCGGGCCGGGCGGGCGAGCGGCATCAGTCGAACAGACCGTCGCCCGCTCCGGTGACGGCTGCACCCGGTAAGCGCAAACCGCCTGAAATGCACGCCCCGCCCTCTGCGGCTCAAGCGGGTGGGTTTGACAACCCTTCACCTTGACAAATGCGGCACGAAGAGTACCCATTAGGGGCTTTTATGCTTCCGAAAGGCCAAAACCGTGCTGTGGAGCCTCGTTTTCGTCCTGGTGCTGTCGAGCGTATTGGCTATCAGTCTGGGCATTGCCCGGCGCGCGCTTCATCAGGCGCAGGGCCGCAATCGCGCCATTCTCGCCGCCGCGGTCGACGGCATCGTGACGATCGACGAGCACGGAACCATCAAAGGTTTCAATCCGGCCGCCGAGCGCCTGTTCGGCTACCTCGCCAAGGAGGTGATCGGACGCAACGTCCGCATCCTGATGCCGGATCCTTATCAGTCGGAGCATGATCGCTATCTCGCCGCCTACCGCGACACCGGCCAAGCGCGCATCATCGGTACCGGCCGCGAGGTCGTCGGCCTGCGCAAGGACGGTAGCACCTTCCCGATGGAACTATCGGTCGGCGAGAGCCGCGATCGCAACCGGCGCTTGTTCGCAGGCATCGTGCGCGATATCACCACGCGCAAAGTAGCCGAGCAGATGCTGCGTGACA
Organism: Rhodospirillales bacterium; assembly: GCA_016712595.1. Classification (NCBI taxonomy): domain Bacteria; kingdom Pseudomonadati; phylum Pseudomonadota; class Alphaproteobacteria; order Rhodospirillales; species Rhodospirillales bacterium. Next base: position 307,200 of record JADJQT010000002.1, on the reverse strand, counting down.
GCGAGAGCAAGGCGCGCGCGATGTTCGAGACGGCGGTCGACGGCATCATCACCATCGATCAGTCCGGCACCATCCTGACCGCCAATCCGGCGGCGCTGCGCCTGTTCGGATACTCCGTCGAGGAGATCGCTGGCCGCAACGTCAACATGTTGATGCCCGAACCCGACCGCAGCGGGCATGACGGTTACTTGTCACGCTATCTCGACACCGGCGAACGTCGCATCATCGGCATTGGCCGCACCGTCCAGGGGCAGCGTAAGGACGGCTCACTATTCCCCATGGAACTCTCAGTAGGTGAGGCGGCGACCGGCGAATCCCGCATCTTTACCGGAATCATCCGCGACATCACCGAGCGCAAGCGCAGCGAGGCGGATCTGCAAGCGGCAATGGAAATCGCTGCCGAGCGCAAGCGCGCACAAGAGGCGATGCTGGAGGCGAAGGAGGCCGCCGAGGCGGCGACGCGGGCGAAGGCCGATTTTGTCGCCAACATGAGCCACGAAATCCGCACCCCCATGAATGCCATCATCGGCATGGCGCATCTGGCATTGAAAAGCGACCTTAATCCGCGTCAGCGGGATTACGTCAAGAACATCCATCAAGCCGGCCGCCATCTTTTAGGAATCATCAATGACATCTTGGACTTTTCCAAAAACGAAGCCGGAAAACTTTCATTAGAGTCCGTAGAGTTCGAGCTGGAGCGTGTGCTTGAGAATGTCTCAAGCCTTATTTCTGAGAAGGCGAACGCAAAAGGCCTGGAACTTATCGTTGATATCGCTAGGGATGTTCCCCTTTACGTCGTCGGCGACCCGCTTCGATTGGGACAAATTCTTATAAATTACGCAAACAACGCCGTAAAATTCACGGATAAAGGCGAAATCGACATTCTCGTCCGCCAGGTCTCCGAGCATGAGGACTCCGTGACATTGCATTTCGAAGTTCATGATACCGGCAGGGGTCTCACCGCCGATCAGAAGTCACGGCTGTTCAAAAGCTTCGAACAAGCGGATATGTCGATAACGCGCGAATATGGTGGAACCGGACTTGGACTTTCGATATCGAAAAGCTTGGCTGAGTTGATGGGCGGAGAGGTCGGCGTCGACAGCGTTCCCGGTCAGGGCTCGTCCTTCTGGTTCACTGCGCGACTGGGCAAGGCTAAGGCACGGCGCACGCTGCTTCCAAAGCTCGATCTGCGCGGTCGCCGCATGCTCGTCGTCGATGACAACGAGAAGGCGCGCGAGGTGATGACAAACATTTTGTCGAGCATGTCGTTCCAGGTCGAGGTCGCGGCCTCGGGCATGGAAGCACTCGACATTCTGCGCCATTCAGCAGGCAAGCCCTTTGACGTCGCCTTCATCGACTGGCAGATGCCGGGTCTCAACGGCTTTGAGACAGGCGCCAAAATCTACGAACTCGGTCTCGATCCCCGGCCGCGGCTGATCCTGGTCACCGCTTATGGCCGCGAGGAATCCTTTGAGGGCGCCGAAACCGCCGGATTCGATGAAGTGCAGATCAAGCCGGTCAATCCATCGACGATGTTCGATGCGATCATGCGCGTTCTGGGGGAGGATCAGCAGGCGTTTAGCGATGCCGAGCCTGGTGACAGAGCGCCGTCGGACTCTGCGCCGACGAGCCTGCACGGCATCACCGTGCTGGTTGTCGAGGACAACGAGTTTAACCGGCAGGTGGCCAGAGAACTCCTCGAAGGCATTGGCGTCGCCGTCGAGATCGCCGAAAACGGCGCGATCGCGGTGGAGAAAGTCAAGATTCGTACCTACGACCTCGTCTTGATGGATATGCAGATGCCGGTGATGGACGGCATCACCGCCACGGTCGCCATCCGCAAATTGGGCATTGAGGATCTTCCCATCATCGCCATGACCGCGAACGTCATGCAGGCGGACCGGGCCCGCTGCATGGCGGCAGGCATGAACGATCACCTGGGGAAACCCGTCGATCCCAACGAGCTGCTGGCAACCATCACCAAGTGGACGAGCGGTCGCGTTTCAGCCGCCGGTCACCCTGAACCGGACGCGGACGACGACCGCGACGAGACGAGCGGCTCAGGGCTCCCGGAGATCGATCCGGATATCTTTGATTTCAATCAGTTGGGCGCGATTTATCGCTGGGACGCGACGAAGCTGAAGGCGGCTCTCTCGTCCTTCCTCGGCCACGCCGGCAAACAGTTGGCCGCCCTCGATACCGTGGTGCGCGAGGATCCGTCGCGACTGCGCGAGGCCGCTCACGCGCTGAAAGGGATCGCCAGCACCGCCGGGGCCAAGCGCCTCGGCCGTCTCGCCTCGGAGATCGAGGCGGCGGCGCTCGTCGATGAGGCCGAAACGGCGGCGATGCTGGTCGCCCTGTTGGCGCCAACCTTCGAGGAATTGCAGCGATCCCTCCACCCCTACCTCTCCGCGTCTCAATCGCCGGTGAAACCCGACCCCGCCGCAGCCATCATACGCGCTCCCGCTTCCATCCGGGCTGCGGGCCTCTCCGGATAGCGAACTGGCCCACGGCCACGGGGGAACTCACCTTTCGCCGAGCTGTCCCTCAGTCTCGCCCATAATCCCCAGCGCGCTGCCAACGCCGTGCGCACGGCAGCGACTGAGCGTTCTCCTGTGGCGATCCTGGGCCTGCCGCAACTCGCGCACACACCGCTCGACAGCGGATGACGGCGCGGCTAACCTCGCCGCAACCGCTGGCAACGCCGAACCCTGCGAGCGGGCAAAGGGGACAAACCGTGCGCTTCATTCACTCCTTGCGAAATGGCGCGATCGCGGCGCTTGGCGGGATCGTCGCTGGATGCTCGATTTCCGGTGCCGACCGGGCAGCGCTCGACACCGACATTCAAAGCACGCTTAAGCAGTGCAAAGATCTGACCGAGTGCAGTGAGGCGGCCAGTCGGGCGGAAGGCATTCTGGTCATGCCCGACGTGGCCAAGGGCGCTCTTGTCCTCGGCGGCACCTACGGCGAGGGGGGGCTGATCGAGGGCGACAGGACGACCGGCTATTACAGCCTGGTCGGCACCTCCATCGGACTGCAGCTCGGCTATCGCGACCGCGCGGCGGTGGTCATGTTCATGACGCCCAGCGCGCTGGCCAATTTCAAGGCCCTCTCCGGCTGGGATGCGCGACGAAACTTCGGAGTGACGGCCGGCAGCACGGTTGACGACATGGAGGTCGTCACGGCCATGGAGATCGGGCTGATCGACGGGGCTCCGGCATACATCTTCGTCGTCAAGGATAGCGGCCTGATCGCCGATATGTCCTGGAATGGACTGAAGCTCACGCGCATGACCGTCACGCCATAGGCGGCGTACGAAAGGTGTCGTGCACGCACCCGGCGGCGAGCCCGCGGGACTGCTTCTCGCTGTGCTGATGGAATGGGCACGGCCGGGGCTGCTGGCGGGTGCGCTCCTCGGCCTCGTCGGTTGCCAGGCCCTGCCACAACTGCCAGAGACGCCGTCCCAACCCAGCGTCACCCGCGATCTTGTGGCCGGAGCCGCCGCGTCCTTCTGCGAGGGCGCCCTCGAATGGCTCAAGACGGAACCGGCTCGGGATATTCGCCTCGAACACGTCGCGGGACCGGCCCTGACGAAACCCGGCGACAGGACATCCGGCATCGAACTCGTGCTGCGGGACGTGCGCGACCTGCCGCTTCCCCGCCTCACCACCGGCGAAGTCACGCCCATGGCGGAGGACGGCAGCGCCGTCCTGGATGACCCCCGCTCACGCTTCGCCGACCTTTCGCGGATCGCCGAAGCAACGGTTCTCGCCGCCGATCAGGCGTACGATATCCGCGAGCGCAGCCGGTCGTCACCGGCCGTCCCTGACCCCGCGGAGATCGCCGCCGTCGCGCGCGAGCTCCCCGGCTACATCATCCGCAAGCTCTATATCGACGATTTCTCCGGGCTCAAGGCGTTCGTTCTCGAAAGCCGCGATGCGACGCATCGCATCTACGCGATCGCCGGCACCCAGGTGTTCGTCAATCGCGACTATCGCGACTGGGCCTCCGGCTTGATGATGGCACGCGCACAATTCAACTCGGACGCAGGCCTAATGCTGGCCCGGGACGCGGCGGATTACGCGAGTGATCCGGAGCATGGCGGCGAAGCCTTTTTCACCGGCCAAAGCCAGGGCGCGATCATCGCCCAGGCAGCGGGCTTTCTCGCGCAGGAGCTTTTGAACGCGCGGCCGGGACCGCATCGCCTGCTGCACGTCGTCACCTGGGGCGTGACCGGCGCGACCGAGCCGATCGTCGAGACGATCGAGCGGTCGCGCCAGGGACACGAGCGCGACATCTGGGCCGCGCTCGAGCGGCACTGGTCGCTGACGGACGCCGAGCACCACGAAGCCATGCGGGTCTGGAACGACCTGCAAGCCCGCTGGTCGCAGCTTGAGGAAATGGACATCACCGATCACGTGCGCAAGGTCGCCGGTCAAATGCACGTTATTGGTTACTTCTTCGATATCGATCCCTTTGCGCGGATCGGCACGTTCCTCGGCACGCCGCTCGTCTTCCCGACGGAGTTGGTCCTGCCGCAACGCTGCGAGCCGCTGGTCACCGAGTTGGTTCTCGATACACGGATCGGCGACATCGGGCTGCAGTTGGAATCGCACTTCCTGAAGGGTTACCGACGTGCCGTCCAGCGCGGTGCCGTCGAACTCGCACGTCCGGCGCGGATCGCGCCGCGCCGGTGGGTCCTGGATCTGGTGCCGACGGCCGAAGTGGTGGGGCGCGCCTGGCTCAGCAACATCTACCTTAAGCGGTTGGGCGAGGATCAGGGGAAGTGGCGGCGATGTTTCGCCTCGGCGCACTGGATAACCGACGCGAACCGCGACTGCCGCCGAAGCTACTGGCCGGGTTGCGCTCCCGACGAGGCAAAGGCTCAACCGGACCGGGCCGGCGCGGTCGCCGGATGGTGCCTGGTCGCCGGGCGGGGGAACGACGCCGGCAATGCTTTCGCCGCCCGTCGCGATGCTTCTTATCGCCAGCAATAGCGCCCCTCAGCCGCGCTGGGGCGGGCGGTGGCCTTGGCGCGGCACGAGCGCCGGTCAGCCGCAGGTCAGGACGACCTTTCCGGTCGATGCCCGCGTCCGCAGCGCCTGCAGCGCCGCATTGGCCTCGGCGAGAGGAAACGTTTGGGAGACGTGCGGATGCAGGGTGCCTTGCGCGAGCCATAAGAGAAGCTCCTCGCACGACGCCTGCATCCACTGCGGCGCGATCGTCCGGTGCGCGCCCCAGTAATAGCCAATCGCTGCGATGTTCTTCACCAGCAGGATGTTCGCCGGGATTTGCGGCACCGCACCAGAGGCGAAACCGACGAGAAGGATGCGTCCGCCCGCCGCCGTCGCCCGCAGCGAGGTCTCGAAGAGGGTACCGCCGACCGGCTCATAGACGACGTCGACGCCGCGCCCGCCGGTCAGGGACTTGATTTGCTCCCGCAGGTCATCCGCATCCGACAACAGGGCATGATCGGCGCCCGCCGCCGAGGCCACCTGCAGCTTCGCCGCGCTGCTGGCGGTGGCGATCACCGTCGCCCCCAGCCGCTTGCCGACCTCGACGGCCGTCAGCCCGACGCCGCCAGCGGCGCCATTGACCAGGAGCGTTTCGCCCGCCTTGAGCGCCGCCTTATACTTCAGGCCCAGGTGCGAGGTGCCGTAGGCGACCGGAAACCCGGCGGAAACGATGTCGTCGATTCCGTCGGGCAGCAAGAAGACGCAGTCTGCCGGGGCCACCACCTCCTCGGCAAAGCCGCCATACTCGATCACCGCCATCACCCGATCGCCCGGCCGGCAGCGCGTGACCCCGGGGGCCACCTCGACGACCCGCCCCGCCACCTCGAAGCCTGGGGAAAATGGCGGGGATGCCTTGACTTGGTAAGACCCGGTGAGAATGAGGGTATCGGCAAAATTGACCCCCGCGGCGGCAACGGCGATGCGCACGCCATTCGCCAGCATCGGCGGCGGCGCGACGTCCGTGACGACCAGTCCCGCCGGATCGCGCAATTCCCTGCAGATGGCTGCCCGCATCGCTGTCTTTCCGCCGTTGTCCCTTGGC